>JBKDTB010000230.1:0-88732 GCA_046340515.1 Cyanobacteriota bacterium
ACCACCCCTCCAATGACACCGACAGCCTGAGCACTTCCTCACGGCTAAGCCATTGCCGGGCCTGCCTGGTTCCGCATCAAGCTTCAGAAGAACAGCTGCCCCGCCGTTCAGCCTCCATCCCAAACCCAAACCATCCAGACCGATTCATCCGGGCCAAAACACCCTCGCAACAGCGAAGGAGGAGCCTGTTTTAACGACTAAGGGCAGAGCGCCACATTCTGCGCCTCCCGCAACACCCGGCCGATGGTGAGGTTGGGTGCGGAGGCTCCATTGGAGATAGCGCTGAAATAGCGCGGGCCCGCCTCCGTGACCAGCAGCCCGCTGATGGAACGCACACCCGTCAGGGTGCCGGTCTTGGCGTAGACCCGTCCTTCCAGGGGAGTGCCAACGAAGAGATGTTTCAGCGTGCCGCGGCGGCCGGCGATGGCCATCGATCCCACATATTGGCGACCATAGGGATGTTGATCCATCCGCAGCAACAGGCCCGTGAGGAAGCGGCTGGTGAGACGGTTTGAACGATCGAGCCCGCTGCCGTCCGCCACCCGAACCCCCTCCATCGGCAGACCCTGCTGGCTCAACCAGACGGTTTCCCGCCGCACCGCTTCCGGCAGATCCCAAGTTCCCGCCCCGGAGCGGAGCAAAACCTCGGAAGTGAAATTATGGCTGTCCGTGTTGGCCAGGCTCAACAGCCCCTGCATGGAGGCGGAAGGCTCCTCATGGACCAGAACCGCATCGGAGGGCAGGGGCTGGTCGGCGGACACCACCTGCATCTGGATGTCGCCCCCCTGTTGATTCGCCGTGCGCCGGAGCAGGGCCTGCAGCCGGCCGACCGGCTTCATGACGGCGTCATCAATCGTGTTGCTGGTCACCGCCAGCCGTGTGATCGGAGCGCCATACCACTGCGTGCGGTCCGCATAATGCCAGCCCTGGGGCCACCAAGTCTGCTGGGGCACTTCCGCCACCTGCAGGCGCACCACGGCGCCGCTCGGGCCGGTGGAGCCTCCGGAGCGCAGGGCCAGCTTGGCAAAACGCTGCAACTGGGGCAGGGCCAGATCCGGATCCCCCTGACCCGTCAGCCGCATGGTTCCATCCGACAACCGCCAGAGCTGGGTGTTGAGCCGGAAATCAGGCCCCAGCCGATCGAGGGCGAAGGCGGTGCTCACCAGCTTTTGGTTCGAAGCGGGCACCCGGGGCCGCGTGCCGTTCACGTCCGCCAGCAGACGACCCGTGCCATCGGCGATCGAGACGCTCCACACCTCCTGCTCGCTGGCCAGGTGGGCCGCCAGCCGTTGTTGCAGCGCCGGACAGCTGGGCTCCCTTCCCAGGGTGGGCACCCCCAGGGCCGGAGTGAGCGGTGGCAGGGGCATCACCGGCACCAGCCGCTGGCCTCCCTGCAGGGACGGAAGGGCGGGATTGGCCAGGGCGGCCCCGCTGATCGCCAAGGGGGCCAGAAGGGCGCTGGAGAGCACCGCGGAGCCGACCAGGGGCCATGGCCGCTTCAAAAGGCAGGAGAGGATGGGCATCTCAGGAGGGGCCTCCGACGACGAGGTTGGTGACATTGCCGTTGAAGCGGTAGTTGGAGCCTTCCAGCTCCACCGGGGCGCCGATCTTCAAGGTTTGGTTGCCCAGCACCACGCCGCCGCCGCCCTTGCGCCCCTGGCCCTCCAGGATGAAGCGGGCGTCGAAGGTGCCGAAGGTTTTTTGGTTGGGATCGGGGGTGGAGATCAGCTTTCCTTCCGGCGTGAGGATCGTCAGACGCCGCTGCAGGGGCTCCAGCCGGGCGATCTTCACCTTCCCGTGCGGGGCGTTGCGAATCACGATCGACACCTCCCCCTCCGCCTCGATGGCGCGCATCAGAGCCGCGCTGTCCACCGCGGGTTCGCCCCGCACATCCACCGACACCGTCACGGGCACCACGCCACCGGTGGCCTTGTCGATCGCATTGGAGAGCTTCGGGCTCCAGATCACGCCCGCTGCCGCCAGCAGCACCGCCACCCCCGCCGCGAGATCAACAGGGCTCCAGCGCCTGGATGGATGGGATGGGGAGACGGGGGGGTCGCTGGCCATGGGCGCGGTTCAGTCGGCGAAGTTTAAGGGGACCAGTGGCGAGACACCAGCCATCCGTTCGCTGGGTTCCCTCAGCCCCGCAGGTTGTCGATCAAATCCCCGAGCGATCGCAAGGTCTGCCCCGGGCCGCTCTCCCCTGTGCCGCTGAGCGCCGCGGCTTGCTCCTCCGCGTCGGGCTTGCGGGGGAAGCAGGCCGCCAGCCGGAAGCCATCCGGATCGAGCCGCCAGAGCTCCCAGTCGCCGGGATGGGCGCGCCTCAGGGCACTGTCGGAGAAGGGCCGAAGGGCATAGGCCGCCTGCCATTCGGCCAGGAAGCCCTTCCGCCGCGCCCGCGCCACGCTGCCGATCCCCACGGCCGCATCCTCCAGGGCGGGGTTGAGCAACACGACCGGGCCCCGCTGCGCCTCGCACACCGCCTCCACCAGCTCGTAGTCGGACGGGCCGGGCTGAACCACCAGCAACAGCGCGTCGCCGTCTTCTCCGGCCTCCCGCCGCCGGCGGTGATCCCCCAGGCTGCGGATCAGGGGGGCCAGCTCGCCCCCGTCCCGTCGGGCGAGGGCCGTGGCACCGGCATCGGCGAACAGGATTCGCAGCTCCTCGGGTCGATCCCGCAGGAATGGGGCCAGCCGCAGCGCGAGGGGCAGCACCTTCAAGCCCTCAAAGCGCAGCTCCACGGTCCAGCGGCCCCGTCCCCCACCGGCCAGGGCGGAGTGGAGCGCCGAGAGGGCCTGCGCCTCGGCCTGGCGCAGATCGGAGGGAAGCATCGAGCCATCGGTCGGAGGGTGCGACCTTAACCAGGCAGGGCGGCCTCCACCTCGGCGATGGCCTCGGCCAGGGCCGCGGGCACCCCCGCCAGGTCCTCCGCCCGCAGCCAGGGCCCCACGCTCAGCCGCAGCCCCGCCACGGCCTCCTCCGGGCTGTGCCCCATGGCCAGCAGCACCCGGCTGGCGCCCGAGCCCCGGGCGCTGCAGGCGGAACCGCTGCCGCAGGCCACCCCCCGTCGGGCGAGGGCGCGCACCAGGGCCCGGCCCGGCAGGGGGCGCCCGCTCTGGCCGCGAACCAGGAGGCTCAGATGGTGGGGAAGGCGCCGTTGCCGATCCGCGGGATCGGGCCCCAGCAGGGTGAGGCCGGGCAGGGGGGCCAGGGCGGCCCAGAGGGCATCGCGGAGGTTTGCCAGGGGATCCTGGCCGCCATGGGCCTCCAGCTGGCGGGTGTGCAGGCCCAGGGCCGTCGCGAAGCCAGCGATCAGGGGAACGGGCTCGGTGCCGCCCCGCCGGCCCCCCTCCTGGGCGCCGCCGATGAGGGGCTCCAGGGGGAGTCCGCGGCGCGCCAGCAGCAGACCGATGCCCCTCGGCCCCTGCAGCTTGTGGGCCGCCCCGCTGAGCAGGTCCGCGGGCAGGCGGCCCCAGTGGATCGGTGCATGGCCCAGCACCTGCACCGCGTCCACGTGCAAACGCAGCCCCCGCTCTCGGCAGAGGGCGCCGATGGTGGCGAGGGGCTGCAGGCTGCCCACCTCGCTCTGCCCCCAGATCACAGACACCATCCGGGTGGGCGGCTCCAGGAGCGGTTCGAGGGCATCGAGGCGCAGGAGGCCCTGGCGATCCACGGGCAGCCGTTCCACGGTCCAGCCCCGCCGGGCGAGCACCGCCGCGGCCGTTTCCGTGGCGGGATGTTCCACGGCGCGGATCAGCAGGCGGCCGGGGGGGAGGGTGGCCGCGCTGCCCAGGAGGGCGGTCTGGATCGCCTCGGTGCCCCCCGAGCACCAGAGCACCTCCTCGGGCGCCGCCCCCAGATCCGCCGCCAGCCGGCAGCGGCTGCGCTCCAACAGCTCCGCGGCCGCCACCCCCATGCCATGGAGGCTGGAGGGATTGCCCCAGGCCTCCCGCCAGGCCTGCTCCATGGCCTGCCAGACCTCCGGCGCCAGGGGGGTGGTGGCGCAGGCGTCGAGATAGAGCGGGGCAGGGGGCGCCCCCACCTCAGCCCCCACCGGCCCCGCCACCGGGACGCCGGCCCAGGAGGCGACTTTCGAGGGAATCGTTCGCCAGCTGCACCAGATCGTCGAGGGAGCTCCCTTCGAGAAGGGCGGCCACCCGGGCGCGGGCCTCGGCGCTGGGGCAGGCCTCGGGGCGCTGGCAGCCCTGGGTGCAGGCTGTGGCGCAGTCGATCGGCTCGAAATCCGGCTGCCCTCCACCACCAGCGCCCGCCGCCGCCGGGGCGGGTGTCGCGGGGGCCGCGGCTGGAGGGGCTCCATCCTCCGGGGCCAGCCAGGCCGCCACCGCCGGGGCCAGGGCGCCGGTCAACACCCCGCTGAACACCGGCTCCGCCGGACCGGTCATGAAGACGTGGCCACTGTTGGAATCCCAATCAATCCACAGCGTTCCTCCGGGCAGATCCAGGCGGGCCTGCCGTTCGCTGAGGCCGAGGAGGTGGCAGGCCACGAGGGTGGCGCAGGCCCCGGTGCCGCAGGCCAGCGTCACCCCCGCCCCCCGCTCCCACACCCGCATGCGCAGATGGCCGGGATGGAGCACCTGCACGAGGTGCACGTTTGCCCGGGCGGGGAAGGCCGGATGCACCTCCAAGGCGGCGCCGATCCCCTCCAGATCCAGCGCGGCCGCGTCCTCCACGGGCACCACCGCATGGGGGTTGCCCATGCCCGCGGCCGCCACGCTCCACCGCCGTCCCCCCGCCTCCAGTTCTCCCTGGGGGAGTCCCGCCGGCCCGCGGGGGAGCGTGGTGGGCACGCTGTCGGGCTCCAGAAAAGGGGGGCCCATGTCCACCCGCACCTGCCCGTCCTCCCCGAGCCGGGGGCGGATGGGGCCGGCGGCGGTTTCCACCTCCCAACTCCGGCCGGCCGCCTCCCCGTCCCGATCCGCCAGGAAGCGGGCCAGGCAGCGGATGCCGTTGCCGCACATCTCCGCCTCGGAGCCATCGGCATTGAAGATGCGCATGCGCAAGTCGCCGCCGGCCTCGGCCGGGAGGGCCAGGATCACCCCGTCGCCCCCCACGCCGTAGCGTCGGTCGCAGAGCAGCCGCACGCCATCGGGATCCGCCGTCCATTCCTTGGCCAAGGGATGGCTGCGCAGGTCAAACACCAGAAAATCGTTGCCGAGACCCTGATACTTGCTGAATTCCATGGCGTTTCGAGCCCCGCGCGGTGGATCCTGATCCTATGCAGAGCTTCTTTGAAAACCGCGGCGGCAAGCTGGACACCACCCTGCCCAGCGTGCGCCACATCCAGGAATTGATCCGCACCCGCACGGTGGTGAGCCTCAGCCTGGTGAGCGGCCAGGAGGTGGAGGGGGTGATCAAGTGGCAGGACATGCACTTCCTTGCCCTGCGGCAGAGCGCCACCCAGCCATTGATGATGGTCAGTCGCGACGCGATCACCCTCCTGCGCGCCCTGCTCTGAGGTCGCCGCGAGGCCAGGGGGGTGTGGCACCATCGGGAAGCCGGGCCAGGCGCCCGTGGCGTTTCCCGACCTTTCGTGCCGCTTTTCGTCGTGTCCGATCCCGCCCGCTACAGGCCCCAGGAGATCGAAAGCCGCTGGCAGCAGGCATGGCGCGACCAGCGCATTGATCAGACCCCCGAGCCGGGGCCCGGCGAAGGCGGCGATTCCTTTTATGCCCTCGCGATGTTCCCCTATCCCTCGGGAACCCTGCACATGGGCCATGTGCGCAACTATGTGATCACCGACGTGGTGGCCCGCCAGCAACGGATGCGCGGCCGTCGTGTGCTCCATCCCATGGGCTGGGATGCCTTCGGTCTCCCGGCGGAGAACGCCGCCATCGAGCGGGGTGTGGATCCCGCCGACTGGACCCGGCGCAACATCGCCCAGATGCGCGCCCAGTTGGAGCGTCTTGGCCTCTCCATCGACTGGTCGCGGGAGGTGACCACCTGCCAGAGCGACTACTACCGCTGGACCCAGTGGCTTTTCCTGCAGTTCTGGGAGGCGGGGCTCGCCTATCGGAAGGAAGCCACCGTCAACTGGGATCCGGTGGATGAAACGGTCCTCGCCAATGAGCAGGTGGATGGGGAGGGCCGCTCCTGGCGTTCTGGCGCGCTGGTGGAGAAGCGCAAGCTGCGCCAGTGGTTTTTGAAGATCACGGCCTACGCCGATCAGCTGCTGGCCGATCTCGATCAGCTGTCCCACTGGCCGGAGCGGGTGCGAACGATGCAGGCCAACTGGATCGGCCGCTCCAGTGGCGCTGAGATCGCGTTTCCGGTGGTCGACGCGGGCGGCACGCCCGCGGGCACGACGATCCAGGTGTTCTCCACCCGGCCTGAAACGCTCTTTGGCGTCACCTATCTCGTGCTGGCGCCCGAACATCACCTCGTGCCCGCCCTCACCAGTGCCGAGCGGGCGGTGGCCGTGGCGGCCTTCCAGGATTTGGTGGCGGGGGAAAGCGAGCAGGAGCGCACCGATGAGGATCGACCCAAGCGGGGGGTGCCGATCGGCGCCCGGGTGCGCCATCCCGCCAGCGGCGCCCTGATCCCGATCTGGATCGCCGACTATGTGCTCGCGGATTACGGCAGTGGCGCCGTGATGGGCGTTCCCGCCCATGACCATCGCGATTTCCTCTTCGCCCGTCAGCACGACATTCCCATTCGGCAGGTGATCGTGCCGGAAGGGGCGGATCCTGCGGCTTACGCCGGCGGTGCCTGGACCGAGCCGGGTGTGATGCTCAACTCCGGCCCGTTTGATGGTTTGCCGTCGGAGGTGGCGCGGGAGCGGATTGTGGCGGAGGCCGAGGCCGGCGGCTGGGGCGCTCCCCGCGTGCAATACCGCCTGCGGGATTGGTTGATTTCTCGCCAGCGCTATTGGGGCTGTCCGATCCCCATGGTGCGCTGCCCCCACTGCGGGGAGGTGCCTGTGCCCGCCGACCAGCTGCCGGTGGTGCTTCCCACCGGGATCGACCTCGGGGGCCGGGGCGGCTCCCCCCTGGCGCGGCTGGAGGAGTGGCGGACGGTGCCCTGCCCGAGCTGCGGCGCCCCCGCCCAGCGGGAAACCGACACCATGGACACCTTCATGTGCTCCAGCTGGTATTACCTGCGCTATGCGGATCCCCACAACACCGAACTGCCGTTCCGGAAGGAGGCGGTGGATCGCTGGTTGCCCGTGGATCAGTATGTGGGCGGTATTGAGCATGCGATTCTTCATCTTCTCTACTCCCGTTTCTTCACCAAGGTGTTGCGGGATCGGGGCCTGCTGAGTTTTAGCGAACCCTTCACCCGTCTCCTCACCCAGGGCATGGTGCAAGGGCTCACCTACAGCAATCCTTCGACGGGAAAATACATCTGTCCCGCAGATGTCGCCGATGCGAATGATCCGCGCGATCCGCTCACCGGGGAGGTGTTGCAGGTGAGTTTTGACAAGATGTCCAAGTCGAAGCACAACGGTGTCGACCCTGCGGCGGTGATCGATCGCTATGGAGCCGACACGGCCCGGTTGTTCATCCTCTTCAAGGCGCCACCGGAGAAGGATCTGGAGTGGGATGACGCCGATGTGGAGGGTCAGTTCCGCTTCCTGCAACGGCTCTGGCGGTTGGTGGAGGGAGTGCGGGAGCAGGGTGTGGTCCTGCGCGGCTCCTCGGAGCCGTTCCCCCCGGCAGAGGCCGACGTCCTGCCCACCGATCCCTCCCCCCTGGAGCGCGACCTTCGGCGGGCGGTGCACACCGCCATCCAGGAGATCAGCGCCGATCTGGAGGGCGACCTGCAGCTCAACACGGCCGTGTCGGAGTTGATGAAGCTCAGCAACGCCTTGACCACCCTCCTGCCGGAGGTGAGACCGGCGGTGGCCCGGGAGGCGGTGGGCACCCTGGTGCTGCTGCTGGCCCCCTTCGCTCCCCACCTGGCGGAGGAGTTCTGGCATCGCCTGACGGAGGGCGCTGGGAGCGTGCACCACCAGCCATGGCCACGGGTCGACCCCTCTGCCCTGACCCGCGACACGATTCCCCTGGTGATTCAGGTGAAGGGGAAGGTGCGGGGCAATCTGGAGGTGCCGGCCGACGCGGATGCCGCCACGCTCGAGCGATTGGCGCTGGACAGTGAGGTGGCCGCCCGCTGGCTCGATGGCCAACCGCCCCGACGGGTGATCGTCGTGCCCGGAAAGTTGGTCAATCTGGTTCCTTAGGCAGAGGCTCTGGACCATGGACTTCTGACCGATCCAGCCTCGTCCTCTGATGGGCCTCTTGGCTCAGAGTTGATTGTCTTCTTGCTGTTTCAGAGCTTCCTTGAGGAGGCTCTGGAAAACGCTACCTCCGCCAGGAGCGCAGACGGCCCAACCAGGGATCTCGCCGCTTGACCAGGGCTGAGCCGGTGGTTTTCAAGAGGCTCCTCAGGGGCGCGACTGTTTGGCTTGCAGCCCGGGCTGAATCGTTGGAAACCAAGCTGGTTCCTTGCAGACGCCCTGGAAAACCGCGGAAGTCTGCCCGGGCTGGCGGCCAAATTTCCGTCGAGATCCGGTCGTTGCGGGGACAACATCGGGCTTGGGTGGATTTTTCCAGATCATCCTTAGAGCCCAAGCTGGTTCCCAGATCACGCAAATGAGATGTTCGGACCCAAGGCTGGTTCGTTGAAATCCAAGCTGGTTGCAGATAGATCAATCTGAATGTTCGGACCCAAGGCTGAGTCTTTAAAACCCAAGCTGGTTTCCAGATCGCACAATCAGAATGCATAAAATGCATGCTGGATTCCAGGAGGCCAAGCTGTATCTTCCGAGCCCTCGTCGGTTCCTTGGAGCCCGACTGGCCTCAGCCTCAAACCGTCTTCTGGAAGGTCAAGCTCTCCGGCTGCCCCCAGTCGCCGGTGGCCGCGTAGCCCCGATTCGTGAAGCAGAGGTGGCGCAGGATCCAAAAGAGCGGTTCCGGACTCTGGAGCCCGAGGGCGCCTCGCAGGGCGCTGAGGTCGTGGGCCGCGCCATCGCTCAACACCCCCTCCAAGCGCTGCTGCAGGGTGAGGATTTGGGCCGCCGCCGTCTTGCCCGCTTCCACCCCCGGCTGGTGGTAGGCGTTCACATTGATCCATTCGCCATAGAGACCCACGGCCCGCTCGAACAGGGCGATCAAGGCCCCCAGGGCTCGGGCGTCAAATCGCTGCAGGGTGAGGGTGAGGGATTGGCGACCGCCCTCGCAGAGGGCGGAACGGGTGCCCTGGAGAAAGCCCGACAGGAAGTCCGACGGGTTTTCCCCTTCCACGGGCTGGATGTCGGCGGGCTCATCGAGGGCCTCGATGAAGACAGCGAAGAAGTTGTCCAGCCCATCGCGCAGCTGCTGCACGTAGGCGTGTTGATCGGTGGAGCCTTTGTTCCCGTACACCGCCAGCCCCTGGTGCACCACGTTGCCCTCCCGATCCAGGCGCTTGCCCAAGGACTCCATCACAAGTTGCTGCAGGTAGCGGCTGAACACCTCCAAGCGGTCCCGGTAGGGAAGCACCACCATGTCGCGACGCCCCTGCCCCCCTCCCGCCACATACCAGCTGGCGGCCAGCAGGGCGGCGGGATTGTCGCGCAGGGAGGCCACGCGGGTGCGCTCATCCATGGCGGCGGCCCCCTCCAAGAAACCCTGTGCATCGGCGCCGGCGAGCACCGCCGGCAGCAGGCCCACGGCGCTGGTGATGCTCGTGCGACCGCCCACCCAGTCGGGCATGTCAAAACGGGCCAGCCACCCTTCTTCGCTGGCCCGTTGATCCAGGTGGCTGCCCGCCATCGTGATCGCCACGGCCTGCCGCGACCAGTGGCCCCCCAGGGCTTCCAAGCGCGCCCGCGCCTGCTCCATGCCGAGACGTGGCTCCGGCGTGCCGCCGGACTTGCTGACGACGATCACCAGGGTGGTGAGCAACCGAGGCCCGAGGGCGGCCAGGGTGGCGCTCATGCCCTGGGGATCAACGTTGTCGAAGAAGTGGAACGGCAAACCTTCGCCCTGTTGCCGCAGGGCTCGGATGGTCAGCAGGGGCCCCAGTCCCGATCCGCCGATGCCGATCCAGAGCACCTCCGAGAAGGGCACGCGCCCGGGGGCGGTGACCACCCCACCGCGCACGTCCCGGCCAAAGCGGTCAAGGCGCGCGATCTCCTCGCGGATGTGGGCCCGGACCTCGGGGGTTGGGGCCAGCTCCGGGTTGCGCAACCAGTAGTGCCCCACTTGGCGATTCTCATCCCGGTTGGCGATCGCCCCAGCCTCCAGGGCCTCCATCGCGCGGAAGGAAGCGGCGCAGCGGGGCTCCAGGGCCTCCAGATCCGCCGGGGTGAGGGCCATGCGACTGGCGTCCAGCCAGAAGCCCAGGCCGGCGTCGTACCACAACAGGGATTGGAAGCGCTGCCAGAGGCTGGCCGGGTCCGCCCCGTCGAGGGGAGGAAGGGCGGTCGACCGCGAGGGCGTGGACATGGTCGCTGGTGGACCGCGCATGCATCGCCACCGTACCGAACCGCCTGAAGGGGGTGCCGCGAGGTGGGCCAGCGACCGGACCGAACGGACCAGGACTGGACAGGACGGAAAAAAGCTGAATAATTGGGGTACACAATTCGTTGTAGAGATCCCCCATGGGCCTCCGCACACCGCTGCGGCCCTCTACGCCTCAACGCTTCCGCCGTCCACGGCGGATCCTTGGCTTCGGAGCCCTGCCTCTTCTCCTGGCCGGTGTCGCCTTCGGTGCCAGACACCCGTCTGCGGCGGTCCATCAGGGCGACACCCCGTCTTGGATCCACAGGCAAGCCATGGAGGACGCCGTGCGTCACTCCTCCCCTCTGGAGGGTCAGCGGCCCGATCCAGTGGATTTCACGGCGGAGGAATTGCGGGAACTCAATCGGCGCTTCGGGGTCCATGGCCCGCAGCCGGCCCTGGCCCAGCTCTTCACCGAGGGTCTCGACCAACTGCAACCCCTCCGCAATCACACCCTTGGGCGGGTGGAGGAACTCCGTCCCTTGATCCTCCGCCACAGCGCCCGTCAGCGCATCAACCCGATGCTGGTGGCGGCGGTGTTGTTTGACGAGATGCAGCACGCCAAGCCCGGTGAGGACAGTGCCCTGGCGGTGCGCAGTGGATTGTTTCAGACCCAGGGCCCGGCCCAATTGAGCGTCGGTGAATTGGTGAAACAGGGCCTCCTGCCTGAAAACGCCAGCCCGGAGCAGATCCAGGAGGCCCGTCTGCAGTTGCTGGATCCCGACCACAACGTGGAGCTGCTTGTGGGCAAGTTCGCCCGGCTTTCCAACAAGATCGGCCTGCCCAGGCAGCGGCTCTTGATGGCCAGCGGCCACCCCCGGGACGCCAAGGCCCTCGCCACCCTGGCCTACCTGCACAACGGCAAATTGGACTATCCGGCTCGAATTCTTCGCTACATGCAGGATCCGGCCTTGCATGCCGTGATCTACAGCCAGCGGCAGACGCTGGCCAGTCCCCTGATCTGACCTCAGCAGCTCAGCAGCCCACGCCCAAGGCCGCCAGGCGCACCCGCAACTCCTTCCAGCGGAAGCTGCGGGGATCCGCCCGCTCCCCGGCCAGATCAACATGGCGGTGGGTGGTGATCGCCCGGGGAGAGATGGGGAAGCGCCGCATCCAATCGGCCAGCACCAAGGCCATGGCGTCGTATTGGGCGGCGCTGTAGCCGCTGTGGTCACGATTGTCATCTTCGCCATCCACGGGTGTTTCCAGGCTCAGATGGAGGGCAAAGTTGTTCACGGACCCTCCCACCTTGGGATTGGTCACGGCCCACTGCCCCTCAAAGGCGGAATTGCCGGCGCCGAACGCCCGTTTGGCCGGCTCCACCACCTCCACGATCTGCCCCTGTTCCCCGATCAGCACGTGGTAGCTGACCTGGTCCTCATCCCGGGGATGGGGGGTGAGGACGGTGTGGATGGCGGACCTCAAGCCATACACCGTCTCGTGCAGCACCACCAACCGGGGCGTGGAATCGAGGGGGTTGCCGAAGGCATCCTGTGTCAGGCGTTCCCCATAGTTGCTGGGGTCGATCCGCAGCCGCTGGGTGCGGGCGGGCAATTCCGCCAGCAGGCGGCCGAGGCGCGTTCGCAGAGCCGGGTCAACGGCGGGACAGGCGTGCCCCAGGGGAGAGGTCCAGCCCGCCCGCGCCGGTGGGAG
Organism: Cyanobacteriota bacterium; assembly: GCA_046340515.1. Lineage (GTDB taxonomy): Bacteria > Cyanobacteriota > Cyanobacteriia > PCC-6307 > Cyanobiaceae > Cyanobium. Next base: position 12,153 of record JBKDTB010000230.1, read on the forward strand.
GGGAGCGGGACGGCGGGGAGGAGGGGCGGGGCGGACTTGCCGCACCTCGTCAAGGATGTCGAGCAGGGACGGGGCCCCTGTGGACTGGGGACTTCCCCCGGCACTCCGCACCAGCCAGAACACCATGCCCGTGACCACCAGACTCGCGCCTGCCATCCCCATCAAGAGGCCCCTGGCCTGGGGGTGCAGGTTCAAGGCACGAGCTCCAGCCAGCGCCGGCGCCGCTCCAGGGCCGCGGGGCTCGCCTCCGCCAGCGGACGCAACCGCCACCGCTGCACGGCAGGGGGCTGGGGGGTGAGCGTGGTCTCCCGCACCATGCCCTGACGACAGAAGAGCAGGTCGCGGGGAGGGGAGGGGCCCGCCAGCGCGGCCTCCAGATCCGCCACCTTCCCCAGCCGGCGCCGCCCGAGGGCAATGAGCTCATCGCCCACCTCCAGGCCAGCCTCTTCCGCCGGGCCCCGCCGAGCCACGCTCTTCAGCCGCAGACCACCGTCGACGGGCGCAGCGAGTTGCCAGCCCAGGAAGGGAAGGCTGGCCTGTTCGGCCTCCAACCGCAGCCCCACATCCGCGAGATAACTCTCCATGTCGGGATCTTGCGTGCCGCGGAGCCATGGCGGCAGAAGCGTGGACAGATCCTCGGCCTGTTCCGTGAAGGTGGCCAGCAGATCCTCTTCCCGATAGCCGGCCTCCCAGCGGCCGAAACGGTGCCACAACCGCCGCAACACCGCACTCAGGGCGGACCCATGGCGCCGCAGATGCAGATCCAGCACCAGGGCCACCACCGCTCCCTTGAGGTAGTAGCTCACCTGATTGCCCGCCGAATAGGCATCTTGTCGGTAGAGCTTCACCCAGGCTTCCAGGCTGCTGTCCCTCAGGCTCTGCACCTGGCGGCCAGGGCCGAGGAGATAGCGGCTGAGATCCTCCCCCAGGTCGTCCAGGGTTTCCTGCTCGCCACACAACCCGCAGCTGCCGGGGAGGAGGAGGTCGTAATAGCTGGTGACCCCCTCCGCGAACCAGAGCGTGGGCACGGGAACGGGATGGCCATAGGACACCGGCGTCAGCTCGATCGGCCGGAGCCGCCGCACATTCCATTGATGCAGGTATTCGTGGGCCACCAGGCCCAGGAGCTTGCGGCGCCCCTCGACCGTGGCCAGCCTGGCCCGGCTGAACTGCAGCACCGACCCGTGGTGGTGCTCCAGTCCGCCATAGCCCTCCCGCAACAGATGAAGGATGAAAAGATAGGGATCCCCCGCGGGCCGCTCCTCCCCCAGCAGGCGACAGCAAGCCAGACAGATTCGCTCCACATCCCGCAACCAGGCGGGATCATCCGCGGCGGGATTTCCCCCCCAGGTCACCCAGCGGTGTGCCACTCCCGCCACGGAAAAGGCCTGAACCGGATGGGGCCCCACCTCCACCGGCGTGTCGATGAGGGCATCGAAGGAATCAGCCTGCCAGAGGCCGTCGCCAACCTCCGGCAAAGTCAGAAACGCCTGCCACCCTTCCGGCAGCTCCAGACGCAGAGCATGGGGTTCCCATCGCTCCCCCTCGATCTCCAGCGCCACCCCGGCCAGGGCCAGAAATCCGTGATCGCTGTTGAGATGGCAGGTGCGCACCGTCAGCTCGGTGGCCTGGATGGCGTAGCGCACCTCCAGGGGCTCCAGGGCCTCCAGCCGCAACACCCAGGTGGCGGGTGCGAGGCGCCGGGGCGCCAGTTGCCGCGTCCCTTGCCACACCTCCAGGCCTTCCAGGGTGCGCACGTAGTCGCGGATCAGATAGGAGCCCGGGGTCCAGGCGGGCAAACGCCACTCCACACGCCGGTGCCGGGGCTGAAAGCGGAGGGTGGCACGGATCAGATGCCGCTGGGGGGCCCGCAGATCGAGGCGGAGAAGGGGAATCACCCGCAGGCTCAGCAGAGGACGCGCACGACCGCCCCGGGGAGGTGGGTGGCCGCTTCTCGCAGGGCCAGGTGGGCGGCGTAGGCGCGGGTGATCGCTCCCAGCAGGCCGCTCAGTTCACGGCTCTGGCTGAGGCGGGCCAGATCTCCCACAAGGACAAGGTGTCCAACAGCGTCGTGGCGCCAGCCCAGGCCCGTTCCATCGGCCAGGCGGATGGCCACGGCCACCGGATGCTCCTCCCCCCCGAACCCCCGCAACAGCCCATCCCGCTCCGGATGGAGCCCCAGGGCCTCCAGGGCGGACACCAGGAGATCGGTGTCACGCAACACCGTGGGCAGGGTCGTGAAATGGGACATGGAGGAGGAAGCCGGGCTGGCGGAGGGGGATGGGGGAAGCTGGCGGTGGAAGCGCGCCGCCGACGCTCATGACGTTTTCAGACCCTAGCGATCCCGGGCCAAGTCTCCAGTGGCCCTTGCCACAGCCCTGGCCGGTCCATCGCACCCCCCTGCGCCTGGGAGTGATGGCCTCCGGAGAGGGCAGCAACTTCGAGGCGCTGGTGGCGGCCACCCGCGGCGGCCCCCTGCGGGCCAGCGTCGCGCTGTTGGTGGTCAACAACGCGACCTGCGGCGCCCGCGCTCGGGCCGAGCGGCTCGGCATCCCTTGCCAATGGATCGACCATCGCCCGTTCCCCAGCCGTGAGGAGCTGGATGGGGCCCTGATCCAGGCCTTCCAGGCCGCTGGGGTCGATCTGGTGGTGATGGCCGGGTGGATGCGCATCGTGACCCCGCGCCTGATCGCGGCCTTCCCCGATCGCCTGCTCAACATCCACCCCTCCCTGCTGCCCAGTTTCCCCGGCTTGGATGCCGTCGGTCAGGCCCTGGCGGCGGGGGTGCGGCTGACGGGCTGCACCGTGCATCTGGTGCGGCCGGAGGTGGACAGCGGGCCGATCCTCGTGCAGGCGGCCGTGCCGGTGCGGGAGGGGGAGGATGGCCCCACCCTGGCGGCCCGCATTCACCTTCAGGAGCACCGCATCCTCCCCCTGGGGGTGGCGTTGGCGGCCCGGAAGCTGGAGACCGGGGCTCAGGGATAGAAGGGCTGCAGGGGGAGGCCCGTTTCCGGAGGCAGGCCGCTCATCAGGTTGAGGGCTTGCACGCCCTGGCCCGCCTGGCCCTTGATGAGGTTGTCGATCGCCCCCATCACGATCAGCTGGCCTGTGCGCCGATCCACCTGGACCGACAGCAGGCAGCGGTTGGTGCCCCGCACCCATTTGGTGGCGGGATAGGTGCCCACCGGCAGCACCTCCACGCCGGGGCTTTCGCGATAGACCGCCCCCACCAGGGTGGCGCAGTCATCCGCCGTCAGGCCCGGATCCCGCAGCCGGGCATACACCGTGGCCAGCAGACCGCGCACCATCGGCATCAGGTGGGGGGTGAACTGCACGAGGAGGGGATGGCCGCAAACCAGGGCGCACTGCTGCTCGATCTCGCTCGTGTGGCGATGGCCGATCACGCCGTAAGGGATGACGGATTCGCCGGCCTCCGCCAGGAGCAGATGCTCCTTGGCGGCGCGCCCCCCGCCCGAGGTGCCCGTCTTGGCGTCGATCACGATGCCGTTCAGCTCGATCAGGCCCTGGCTGAGGAAGGGCATCAGGGCCAGCAGGCTGGCGGTGGGGAAACACCCCGGCGCCGCCACCAGCCGTGCCTTGGCGATCCGCGGCGCCTCCCACTCCACCAACCCGTAGACCGCCTCGGCGCAGAGGGCGCTGTCGTCCCGGGGATGGGCGCGGGCTTCGGCCCCGTAGACCTCCTGCCAGCGGTGGAGGGAGCGGTAGCGATAGTCGGCGGAGAGATCCACCACCTTCACCCCCTTCTCCAGCAGGGGTGGCACGAGCTGGGAGGCCAGACCGTTCGGCAGGCTGAGCACAGCGAAATCAGCGGCGGCGGCGATCGCCTCCGGTTCGCAGGCCTGCACCACCGGATCCCCCGGCAGGGGAAGAAAGGGCACCAGCTCACTCCAGCGTTTGCCGCTGCTGCGCTCACCCCCCAGAAAGGTCACCTCCAGCCGGGGATGGTCGCGCAGCAGACGCAAGGTCTGAAGGCCTCCATAGCCGCTGGCGCCGATGACCGCAACCCGCCCCCCTGCCGCCATCCTTCAACTCAAAAAACGCAAATCATAAGCACGCCGCTACCGCCGCTTCCGGGGCCTCTCAGGATCTATAAAGCGTTGTGAGCTCCTCCATCCTCCATCCCGTTGACCCTCACTCCGGAGCGCCCCACCGCCGACTCGGATGCCCCGCCGCACTTTGACAGCATCGCCGATGGTCTGGCGGCGATCCGCAATGGCGAATCCATCGTGGTGGTGGATGATGAAAATCGTGAAAACGAAGGCGACCTGATCTGTGCCGCCCAGTTCGCCACCCCTCAGCAGATCAACTTCATGGCCACCGAGGCGCGGGGCCTGATCTGCCTGGCGATGGAAGGGGAGCGCCTCGATGCCCTCGATCTGCCCCTGATGGTGGATCACAACACCGACTCCAACCAGACGGCCTTCACGGTGAGCGTGGATGCGGGACCGGAGCACGGAGTGGGCACGGGCATCTCGGCGGAGGATCGGGCCCGCACGATTCAAGTGGCCATCCACCCCCGGAGCCGCCCGGCCGACCTGCGGCGACCGGGCCATGTGTTCCCCCTGCGCGCCCGGGCCGGAGGCGTGCTCAAACGAGCCGGCCACACGGAGGCGGCCGTCGACCTGGCCCGCCTGGCGGGGCTCTTCCCCGCGGGCGTGATCTGCGAGATCCAGAATGCCGACGGCTCCATGGCCCGCCTGCCCGAACTGGTGCGCTACGCCCGACAGCACGGCCTGCGCCTGATCTCCATCGCCGATCTGATCCGCTATCGGCTCGACCCGGAACGGTTTGTGCGGCGTCAGGCGGAAGCCCTGTTGCCCAGCGCCTTCGGCGATTTCCGGGCGATCGGCTATCGCAATGAACTGGATGGCAGCGAACATGTGGCGCTGGTGAAGGGCTCGCCGGAGAGGGCCGCGGCGCCGGTGCTGGTGCGGGTGCACAGCGAGTGCCTCACCGGCGACGCCTTCGCCTCCCTGCGCTGTGATTGCCGGCCCCAGCTGGAGGCCGCCCTGCGCATGATCGAGGCCGCCGGCGAGGGGCTGGTGGTCTACCTGCGTCAGGAGGGCCGGGGGATCGGGCTCGTGAACAAGCTCCGGGCCTACAGCCTTCAGGATGGTGGACTCGACACGGTGGAAGCCAACGAGCGGCTCGGCTTTCCCGCCGACCTGCGCAACTACGGCGTGGGCGCCCAGATCCTCAGCGATCTCGGCGTGCACCGGTTGCGGTTGATCACCAACAATCCGCGCAAGATCGCCGGGTTGGACGGCTACGGCCTTTGCGTGGTGGATCGGGTGCCCCTGGTCATCGATGCCGGCACCCACAACGCCGCCTACCTGTCCGCCAAGCGGCTGAAGCTGGGCCATCTCATGGAACCCCGCCCCCAGGGGCCAGCAGACGCCGCGGAGAGCCTCGGCAGCCCGGGGCCCACCGCCGTGGTGGCCTGGCAGGGCGTGGGGGAGGACCCCCTGCGGGATCACGGCCTGCTCCAACGGCTGCAGGGCTGGGTGGAGGATCACCAGTGGCGGCTGACCCTGGAAGATCGCCCCCGGCTGTTGGCGCTGTTGGAAGGGCCCTCCCTGGCGATGCTGCTCACGGCCCAACCCGGCCAGGAGCTGGGGCCGGAGGCGCTGGCCGCGCTGCTCGCCCTCCTCGGGGGATGGCCCCAGACCCGGGCGGTGGCCCTCCTGCTCGCGCCGGACAGTCAACGGGGCAGCCACCCCTCGGTCCATCTGGAACCGGAACGCCGCCCCCTCGCCGACCTCCACGCGGCCGCCACCCTGGCCTGTCCGCGGCTCGCCATGGAGCCCGGCGCCTTCATCCGCTGGCAAGCCTGAAGGTTGGCCCGGAGGTCCCCCCTGTAGAACACCCTGATTCGGGCTGATCCCATGACCCTTTCCTCCCCTCCCCAACTCCCGGCGGCCCGGCTGGGGGTGCTGGGGGGCAGCGGCCTCTACGGCATGGAGGGGCTGGAGAACATCGCCGAAGTGACGGTGCACACCCCTTATGGAGACCCCTCCGACAGCCTGCGGATCGGGCGGATCGGCGATCTGGAGGTGGTGTTCCTGGCCCGCCATGGGCGCCACCACACCTTCGCGCCGAGCGAGGTGCCCTACAAGGCCAACCTCTGGGCCCTGCGGTCCCTGGGCGTGCGCTGGATCCTTTCGGTCTCCGCCGTGGGGTCGCTGCAGGAGGCGGTGCGTCCCCTCGACATGCTGGTGCCGGATCAGTTCATCGACCGCACCCACCAGCGGCCCCTGAGCTTTTTCGGTGAAGGGCTGGTGGCCCATGTCACCGCCGCCGATCCCTTCTGCCCCACCCTCAGCGCCATCCTCGCGGATGTGGCGGACAGCCTGATGCCGGAAGGACGGGCCCTGCATCGGGGCGGCACCTATCTGTGCATGGAGGGTCCGGCCTTTTCCACCCGCGCCGAATCCGAGTTGTATCGCTCCTGGGGGTGCCATGTGATTGGCATGACCAACCACACGGAAGCGCGGCTGGCGCGGGAGGCGGAAATGGCCTACGCCACCCTCGCCATGGTGACGGACTACGACTGCTGGCATCAGGAGCATGACTCCGTGACGGTGGAGATGGTGATCGAGAACCTGCGGGCGAACGCGGCCCTGGCCCAGCGGATCGTGCGGCTGGCGGCGGAGCGGGTGGGAGCGCAACGCCCCGCCAGCTCCGCCCATCGGGCCCTCCGCCATGCCCTGATGACGTCGCCCGAGCACGTGCCCCCGGCCACCCGCCGCCGCACGGAACTCTTCACCGCCCCCTACTGGGGACCCCTTGCCAGCCCGGAGGAGGCAGGCGAAGAGACCAGCAAGGGCTGAGCGGACTCGCGACGGGGAGACGGCAGGGTCCGGCCGGGATGGGGCCGGGACAGGGTGGCCCTGCCGGAGAACGAATCGGCGCGGTGAGAGAGAAAAAGCGGGGACGTCAGTCCGCGGTTGCTTGGAGGGAGAGGTTGAGGGCCTCCAGGGTGGATCGCAGGGAGGGGCCATGGCGGTCGAGGGCCTCGGCAGCGGCAGCGGCCTCCAGCCCACTCGCGGCCATCAGCAGGGCGCACTTCACGGATCCGCCACTGGCGGCCAGCAGGGCGCGCCCCCGGGTCCGTTCCACCCCCGCCAGGTCGGCCAGGATGCGCAGGGCCCGATCCTCCAGTTTGGCGTTGCTGACGGAAACATCGACCATCCGGTTGCCGAACACCTTCCCCAGGCGCACCATCACGCCGGTGGAGAGGATGTTGAGGGCCATCTTGGTGGCGGTGCCCGCCTTCAGCCGTGTGGAGCCGGTGAGAAGCTCCGGTCCGGTCAGCAGGCGGATGTCAATGGCGCAGGGCATGGGCGCCTGCTCTTTCGGCACACAGGCCATGGCGATCGCCAGGGCGCCCATCGCCCGGGCATGGCGCAGGGCGCCGAGCACGTAGGGAGTGGTGCCCCCGGCGGCGATGCCCACCAGGGCATCCGCCGGCCCGAAGCCCCGCTCCTCCAGATCCCGCACCCCCTGCTCCGGAAGATCCTCCAGCCCCTCCGAGCTGCGCAACAGGGCGGGGGCCCCACCGGCCAACACCCCCTGCACCAGCTCCGGCGGGGAGCAGAAGGTGGGGGGACACTCGGCCGCGTCCAGCACGCCCAGGCGGCCGGAGGTCCCGGCGCCGAGATAAAAGAGGCGCCCGCCCTGTCGGAGACGGCTGGCGATGGCCTCAATCGCTTCCGCCAATCGGGGAGCCGCCAGCCGCACCGCCCGCTGGGTTTCCAGATCCTCGCGGCAAAAGAGATCCACCAGGGCGTCGGTGGGCAGTTGGTCGAGGCTCTGGCTGGCGGGATGGGCCAGCTCCGTGAGCAGATGGCCTCGGTTGATCTCTGTCACAGCAAACCCTCCAGGCGGCGGCGGAACGCCTCCAGTTCCGGATCGACGGCCTCTGGGGTCCCGTCCTCCTCCTCTGCTGTGGCGGCCGCCTCCTTCCAGTGGTTGACATCCAGGTTGCGGGGCGGCGGCGCGATCAGCAGCCGATCCTCCTCGCTCTGGGGCAGGAAGCCCGCCGGCACGAACCGGGCCTCATAGCCCGCCTGGGCGCAGAACTGCTCCACATCCTCCCGAAGAATGCGCTCCACCGTGGGCATGGGAAAGTCCTGCGCTTCCAGCAGGCCGGCGTAGCGCTCCGCGTCGTCCGCCTCCTCGAAGAGCAACACCACCGTGCGGCCGCCCAGTTCGATGGAATGGATGCCCTCCTCGTCGCTGCCGGCATCAAAGAGGAGCACATGCACGGGCATGGCGGCTTCGCGGTGAGCCAAAACGGGAAAAAGGACGTCGAACGTCAGTGTCTCACCCGGAGGCGGCCAGCTCGTCCAGGCGGCGGTCGAGGGCTTCCTCCGCCTCGCTGAGGGTGGCGGGCACCACAAGGCGCACTTCAATGATCTGGTCTCCCACCTGCTCCCCGAGGCGAAGCCCCCGTCCCCGCAGCCGCAGCAGCCTCCCGCTGGAGGATCCCGCCGGCACCCGCAGCCGGACGGGCCCCTCCAGGGTGGGCACCACCTTCTGGCAGCCCAGGGCGGCTTCCGGGGGGGTGAGATCCAGGGAGAAGAGCACCCGCAGGCCATCGACACGCAGGCCCTCGCTGGTGCGCACCCGGAGGTGAAGGAAATGATCGCCCCCGCCGGGCCCGAGACCGGGGAGCCGCAGCCGCCAGCCGTCGCCCGCCAAGGGAGGGGTCCACACTTCCACCACGGTGCCGTCATGGAGCTCGATCTCCACTCGCTCGCCGCTCAGGGCCTGCTCCGGGGTGAGATCCACCGGGGTTTCCTCCGTCAAGGCGGCGGGAACAGGGGGTGGGGGCGGCGGAGCGGCCGTCACGGTGCCCGTGTCCGGTTCCGAGGGGTCGGCGGGGAAGGCTCCATCAAGGGCCTCCAGGTAGGAGGCGAAGTCGGGGAAGCCCCGGGCGAAGGGATCGGAGTCGGTGGCGTCCGGACCGACCCCGGCCTCTTCCCCCGCCTCCCAGGCCTGGCGACGCCGCGGATCGGAGAGCACCGCATAGGCCTCGTTGACGCGTTTGAAGCGCTCCTCCGCCACGGGATCGTTGCTGTTGAGGTCGGGATGCCAGCGGCGGGCCTGCTCCCGGAAAGCCCGTTTGAGCCGGGCTGGATCCGCGCCCGGCTCCAGACCGAGGACCTGCCAGTAATCCACGGGTCTCACAGGGGGCCCCAGGGGTCGTCGTCCTCTCGACGCCAGCGCCTATCCCTATCCCTATCTCTGTCTCTGTCTCTGTCTCTGTCTCTGTCTCTGTCCCCATCCCTTTCGCTTTCTCGTCCCCAATCCCGATTCCGATCCCGATCGCGGACCTCCCCGAACTCACGAAAGGAGGGGCCCTCCCGGAAGCCGGCTCCTTCGCGGTAGACGGGTGGTGCGCCAAAGGAGCGATCCGAACGGGAGGGACGCCCCTCCCAGGTGTCCCAGTCGTCGTCGTCAGAGAAGAGCTCGTCCTTCAGGGAGCCGAGGGTGTTCTTCAGTCCCTGCAGGGGACCCCCCTCGTTGCGCTGTTCGCTGAGCAGGCGGCGGTTGAGCCCGAAGAGGGCCTCCTGCAACTGGCTGACCGCCAATTCCAGCTCCGCGTCGTCGGCGTTGGCATCCGCCAGCAGATCCTGCAACTGACGCAGGGCCAGCTCCACCCCCCGTTGCTGCCGTTCCGCTCCATAGGGGCCCAGCTCCAGGGCCGCATCCCGGAGTCGACGCTCCGCCTGGGACGCCAGGGTGAGGGCGCGGTTGCGCCGATCGATCACGGCACGCTTGCGCCGATCCTCCACCGCCTTGCGCTCCGCCTCCTCCAGCAGGGCCTGAATCTCCTCCTCGCTCAGATTGGAGCCCCCTTGGATGGACACGCTTTGCTGACGGCCGGTGGTGCGGTCACTGGCCGACACCTGCAGAAGGCCGTTGGCGTCGATGTCGAACGACACCTGCACCTGGGGCACCCCGCGTGGGGCCGGTGGAATCCCGGAGAGGCGGAACCGCCCGAGGGATTTGTTGTCCTCCGCCATTTGCCGCTCCCCTTGCAGCACATGGATGTCCACGGAATTCTGATTGGCTTCCGAGGTGCTGAACACATCACTGCGTCGCACCGGGATGGGGGTGTTGCGGGGGATGAGCACCTTCATCAGCCCACCGATCGTTTCCAGCCCCAGGGACAGGGGGGTGACGTCGTTGAGCATCAGGTCGCGCAGTTCACCGGTGAGGATGCCGGCCTGCACGGCGGCGCCGATCGCCACCACCTCGTCGGGATTGACGGACTGACAGGGATCGCGCGGAATGAGGGTGCGCACCATCTCCTGCACCATCGGCATGCGGGTCGCTCCGCCCACCAGGACCACATCATCGATGGAATCGGCGCCGAGACCCGCATCGCGCAGGGCTCGCTGCACCGGCCGCAGCAGGCGATCCAGCAGTTCCGGGCAGAGGCCTTCGAAGGTGGCCCGTTCCAGGGTGGTTTCGATGTGCAGCGGACCCTCGGGCCCTGTGGCAATGAAGGGCAGGGAGAGCGGGGCGCTGCGCACGCCGGAAAGCTCCTGCTTGGCCTTTTCCGCCGCTTCGCTCAGACGTTGCAGGGCCTGCCGGTCGCGGCGGAGATCCAAGCCATGGTCCAGGAGGAAGGCTTCGGCCGCCCAGTCCACGATGCGCTGATCCCAGTCGTTGCCGCCCAGCTGGGTGTCGCCGCTGGTGGCCTTCACATCGAAGACCCCATTGGCAATGCGCAGAAGGGACACATCAAAGGTGCCGCCTCCCAGATCAAACACCAACACGCGCTTGACGGTGGTGCGGTCAAAGCCGTAGGCGAGGGCCGCGGCGGTGGGCTCATTGAGAATGCGCTCCACCGTGATCCCCGCCAGACGGCCGGCGTCGCGGGTGGCCTGCCGCTGGGCATCATTGAAATAGGCGGGCACGGTGATCACGGCCGCCTCCACCGGTTCGCCCAGATAGGTGGAGGCGTCCTCCACGAGTTTGCGCAGGATGCAGGCCTGCAATTCCTCCGGCGCGTATTCGCGTTCTGTGGCCGGGCAGACCACCCGCACCTGGCCCGCGTCATTGGCCCGCACGGTGTAGGGCACGGCCAGGCTGCTTTCCTCCAGCTCCTCCCAGCGGCGACCGATGAAGCGCTTGAGATTGGCGAAGGTGTTGCGGGGGTTCAGCACGAGTTGACGGCGGGCCGCCTGACCCACCAGAAGCTCCTGCTCCCGGGTGAAGCCCACCACCGAGGGGGTGGTGCGGGTGCCCTCGGCGTTGGCGATCACCTGGGGCCGGCCGCCCTCGAGCACCGCCACCACCGAGTTGGTGGTGCCCAGGTCGATGCCCACGATTCGCCCCATGTCGCTCTTGAAGACACGCGTCAGAGGCCCAACGCTACCTGCAGGTCCCGATGGGTTAAGCCCCCCTTAATCCCCCTTCTCCCGCCAACTGTCAAGATTTGAGGGTGTCACGGTCTCCCCGCGTCTGCCGCATGACTGGAGAATCTCGGCTTGAGGACTTCACACTGCGCCGCCGCCCCCCTGCGGAAAAGCTGGTGGATCAGGGGTTTCGTCAGCTGAGCTTTGCGTTGGCGGCCGTGGTGGCGGCGGTGCTCCTGGCGATCATCCTCACGGTGTTGGCGGGGTCGTTGGAAGCGATCCGAACCTTCGGCTTGACGTTCCTCACCACCTCCGCCTGGGATCCTGTCAACGAAAAATACGGGGCGTTCACCGCCATCTACGGCACCCTGGTGTCGTCGCTGCTGGCCTTGGCCCTGGCCGTTCCCCTGGGGGTGGGCACGGCGCTCTTCATCACCGAGGATTTGTTGCCTGTGGCCCTGCGCAACGGGATCGGCGTGATGGTGGAGCTGCTGGCGGCGATTCCATCGGTCGTGCTCGGATTGTGGGCGATCTTTGTGATGGAGCCTTTCATTCGGCCCCTGTTGGAGATGCTGCATGATTTCTTGGGCTGGTTGCCGTTGTTTGGCAGCGTTCCCCAGGGTCCCGGGATGGCACCGGCCATTTTGATTCTTGTGGTGATGATCCTGCCGATCATCACGGCGATCTCCAGGGATGCTCTCCATCAGGTGCCCGTCGAATTGCGACAGGCGGCCTACGGTGTGGGAACCACCCGCTGGGGAGCGATTTTCAACATCATTCTGCCCGCAGCCATCTCCGCGATCATGGGGGGTGTGATGTTGGCTTTGGGGAGAGCCATGGGGGAAACAATGGCGGTCACGATGATCATTGGTAACTCGATGAAGTTCAGTTTTTCCTTGCTCGCACCCGCCAACACGATCTCGTCCATGTTGGCCAACCAATTTGGTGAGGCTGATGGCATTCAAATTTCTGCCTTGATGTATGCCGCCTTGGTGCTGATGTTCCTGACCTTTCTTGTGAACATCCTTGCCCAGTGGGTGGTCCGTCGTTTGAGTCTGCACTACTAAATCTCCAGTTTTCACTTGCCATGGCAACTGCAAAGCCTCCTTCGATTCCCTCATGACCAGCTCCCAGACCTCTCCTGACTTGGGCCCAGAGGCACCAGCTTTTCTGCGCCATGGCCTGCATTACCAACCCACTTTGCGGCGCAATCGTTTCAATCTCTTCTTCAACATCCTGGCGGGATCCTTCGCGGCGATCGCAGTTCTGCCTCTGATCCTTGTTCTGGCTTATGTGTTGATCAAAGGTGGAGCGCTGATCCGCCCCAGCCTTTTCTTCGAGTTGCCGCCGGCCCCGGGCAGCACGGGAGGAGGAATTGGCAATGCCCTACTCGGCACCCTGATCATCACCCTGATGGCCTCCCTGCTCTCCATCCCTGTGGGGGTCGGTGGAGGCATTTACCTGGCGGAGTATTCGTCGGGGGGATGGTTCAGTCGTTTTGTGCGCTTTGGCAATGATGTTCTTGCCGGGGTGCCATCAATCATCAGCGGCGTGTTTGTGTATGGATCGATCGTGGCCACACGCGTTTTCTTTGGCCAAAGCTACAGCGCCTTGGCCGGTGCCATGGCTCTGGCGGTGTTGATGTTGCCGACATTGATCAAAACAACCGATGAAGGCTTGCGCCTGGTGCCCAATGATCTGCGGCTCGGCTCCTACGGAGTCGGCGCTTCTCGCTTTGTGACCATAACCCGCATCACCCTGCCCTCGGCCTTCACGCCGATTGCCACGGGGTCTGTTTTGGCCATCGCCCGGGCGGCGGGGGAAACGGCTCCCTTGATCTTCACCGCTTTGTTTTCACCCTTTTGGCCAGAGAGCATTTTCAATCCGATGGCAACGATGTCGGTGTTGATCTTTAATTTTGCAATCATGCCCTATGAGCCCCAGAACGAGTTGGCTTGGGCGGCCTCATTTGTTTTGGTGTTCATGATCTTGCTGGCCAATCTGTTTTCCCGCTGGCTGGCGAATCTGAGAAAAACCTGATGGGTCTGAAGTGTTGATCTCATCCCGTCCTCAGGCGGACAAACCGAACCATCCCCCCATCCATCCCATGGCCAGCCTTTTCGTGAAACACTCCACCATTCCTGCCATGCCCTCGTCCCGCCAGGACACCGCCGGCTCAGAAGACACCTGCATTTCCTTGCAGAATGTTTCCATCTCCTACGGAAGTTATGAAGCGGTACGCAATGTCTTTCTTGACATCCCTCGCAAGCAGGTCACTGCGTTCATCGGACCTTCCGGGTGCGGCAAATCAACGGTGCTTCGCGCCCTGAACCGGATGAATGACCTGATCCCCGGCTGTAGCCTGAAGGGTCGCGTGATTTTTGATGGCCACGACCTCTACGATAAACGGGTGGATCCGGTGGAGGTGCGAAGACGCATCGGCATGGTGTTTCAGAAGCCGAATCCTTTTCCCAAGAGCATTTACGAAAACATCGCCTTCGGCGCCCGCATTAATGGCTACACCGGCGACATGGACAAACTGGTGGAAACCTCTCTGAAAAAAGCCGCCGTTTGGGATGAGTGCAAAGACAAATTAAAGGATAGTGGTTTCTCCCTCTCCGGCGGACAGCAGCAACGGCTCTGCATCGCCCGGGCCATCGCGACGGAGCCGGAGGTGATTCTGATGGATGAACCCTGCTCTGCCCTGGATCCGATCTCGACCCTGAAGATCGAAGAAACAATTCATGAGCTCAAGCGCTATTACACGATCGTAATCGTGACCCATAACATGCAGCAGGCCGTTCGCGTGGCAGATATGACCGCCTTTTACAACGCCGAAGCCGTTGAGGGAGGCACTGGAAAGATTGGTTATCTGGTGGAATTCAGTGCCACTGAGAAGATTTTCAACGCTCCCCACCAGAAGGCCACCCTCGACTACGTCAGCGGCAAGTTCGGCTGAGTCCGCCTGCGGTCTGTCGCGCCCTGGCGCAGGGCATGGGTGTCAACCTCCCTTGTTGCCGAGTCGTCTCAATCAAAGATTCCTCCCCGGGACAGATCCACCCTGGAAGGATGCTTCCGCAAAGCGATGGTCGCGTTGGCCGAATCGTTCAGCCATGGCAATTGCTTGCCATGAACCCTCTCCGCGAGCACCCCCCACCACCACGCTGACCCTGCCGCCAGGAGAGTCAAAACACAGGAGGCGGCGAACAAAAAAAAACCGGCTTGGGGGCCGGCGGGAACGGAGAGGGAGGGATTCGAACCCTCGATAGAGTTACCCCTATACAGCATTTCCAGTGCTGCGCCTTCGACCACTCGGCCACCTCTCCAGCGGCAGGGCTGATCAGGTGGCAATGTAGCAGCACGCCTCCCGTCCATCGCAAGACCATGACCCGCACCTTTCCGGTGACCGTGCACTGGCGCCAGACCGGCCGGGTGATCCGCCATGAGGTCCCCGAAGGGGAGTACATCCTGCGCAGCTTCGAAGCCCAGGGCGATCCGCTTCCCTTCAGTTGCCGCCAGGGCTGCTGCACCGCCTGCGCCGTGCGGGTGGTGGCGGGGGAGATCGACCACCGGGAAGCCCTCGGCCTCTCCCGAGAGCTGCGCCGCCGGGGCTACGGGCTGCTCTGTGTCGCCCGGGCGATCGCCCCTTTGGAGGTGGAAACCCAGGAGGAGGACGAGGTCTACGAGCTCCAGTTCGGCCGCCACTTCAACCGGGGCCGGGTGCGCCCCGGCCTGCCTCTCGACGAGGACTGACGCCGGCCCTTCTCGCCTCGCGCCCCAGCGGTCTCCTCCAGCGGAACGCGCTCCCCTGTCCCCCCGCCCCCCCCTCGCCATGTCCGTCTCCGACGCCGCTCTCGCCGCCAGTGGCCTGCCGCCCGATCGTCTGGAGCAACTGCTGGAGGTGGCTCGCGCCGCCGCCCTGGCGGGGGCCGGCCCCCTGAAGACCCTCTTCGGCAGCCTGGAGAGGGTGAAGGAAAAGGGCCAGGCGGGCAATCTGGTCACCGAGGCGGATCTGGCGGCTGAGGCGGCCGTGCTGGAGGTGCTCACGGAGGCCACGCCCACCTTCAGCGTGCTGGCGGAGGAAAGCGGCCGCCGCCAGGGGGATGGCCCCCTGGAATGGTGCGTTGATCCCCTCGATGGCACCACCAACTACGCCCATGGCTTCCCGATCTTCTGCACCTCTGTGGGGCTGCTCTACCAGGGCCGGCCGTTGCTCGGGGCCCTGGTGATGCCGGTGTGGGATCAGGTGTTCTGGGCCGCACCGGGGCTGGGGGCCTGGTGCAATGACCGCCGCCTGCGGGTGACGGACTGCGCCCGGCTCAGCGATGCTCTCCTCGCCACAGGCTTTGCCTACGACCGCGTCAGCCAGAGGGACAACAACTATGCCGAATTCGCCTGCTTCACCCATCGCAGCCACGGCGTGCGGCGGGCGGGGGCGGCGGCGGTGGACCTCGCCTTTGTGGCCTCCGGAGCGGTGGATGGCTACTGGGAGCGGGGCCTGTCGCCTTGGGATCTGGCGGCGGGGGTGGTGCTGGTGGAGCAGGCCGGTGGCGTGGTGAGTGGCTATCGCGGCGAGGAGCTGGAAATGACAAGCGGGCGCATCCTGGCCTGCGCCCCCGGTCTGCGGCAGCCGATGATCGATGCCCTCGCCACCTGCCATCCTCTGCCGGGAGCGCTCTACGGAGCCCCGGACCTCGACGACCTCCCGGTGGCCGATCCGCCCACTCCATAGGATTCCCAGCGCCCCCCCACCCCTGCCCTGCCCCCTCGATGGCTCTGCAACCCGCCGCCGGCGCCCGGGATCTGAACCCGCGGGAGGTGGAACGCCAACGGCGCCTGTCGGAACAACTCGCGGAGGTTTATCGCTGCTGGGGCTACCAGGAGGTGGCCCCCCCCACCGTTGAACGGCTCGACACCCTCAAGGCCGGAGGCGCCATCGCCGACCGGGAAGTGGTGCGGTTGGTGGCGGATGATCCCCTTGGGCTGCGGCCGGAGCTCACGGCCTCCATCGCCCGGGCGGCCTGCACGCGCATGGCCCACCGGCCCCGCCCCCTGCGCCTCTGGGCCGGTGGCCCCACCTTCCGCTGCTTCACGGGCGACGGCGGCGATCTGCGCATCAGCGAAACGCTGCAAAGCGGGGTGGAGCTGCTCGGGGAGCCCTCCGACGCGGCGGAGATGGAGCTGCTGCACCTGCTGCTGACGGCCATCGCCAGCCTTGAGCTCAAGGCTGGACACCAGACCACCCTTCTCCTGGGGCACCACGGGCTTTTGGGGGCCCTGCTGGAGGTGGTGCCCGCAGAGACGCGGGCCCTGGCGCGGGAGCTTTTGACCGGTTTCGATGCCCTCGGTCTTGACGCCCTGCCCCTGCCGGAAGCGACCCGCGCCCGCCTGCGCACCTTGATGGGGCTGCGGGGGGACCCCCCCAAGGTGCTGTATCAGTTGGAGCAATGGCTCGGACCCCTTCCCCTTTTGGAGCGGATGGCGGCCCTGCTGCGGAGCGTGGAGCCCTTGGCGGGGCAGGTGGGCGTGCGCCTGCAGCTCGACCCCACCTTCCAGCCCCATTTTGATCTCTACGACGGCCTGGTGTTCAAGGTGGTCTGTCAGGGGCGGGAGGCGCCGGTGGCGATCGCCACCGGCGGCCGCTACGACCGGCTGGTGGCACGGTTTCGTGGCGTGGGGATGGAGGCGTCGGGGGCGGGCTTCGGCTTTTCCATCGACGCCATCCAGGAGTTGCTGGCCGCCGATGGCCACGCCCCCCTGGAGACGGGGCCTTGGTTGGTGGTGGCCGCCGAAGCAAGCCAGCTGCCCGCGGCCCTGGCCCGGATGGCGGAGCTCCATGGACGGGGCGAGGCCGCGGAGCTGTGCGGGCAGGCCTGCGCCACGGAAGCGGAGGCCAAGGAGCGGGCCATGGAGCGAGGTTGCCGAGGGGCGATCTGGCTGGGGTGAATCCCTAGGATCCCCCTGCGTTTTCCCCTGCCGCCATGCCTCACACGATCCTGACGGATGTCTGCGAAGGGGTGGCGGACTGCGTGAGCGCCTGCCCCGTGGCCTGCATCCATCCTGGCGAGGGGGCCAACCGGAAGGGAACGGCCTTTTACTGGATCGACTTCGACACCTGCATTGATTGCGGGATCTGTCTGCAGGTGTGCCCGGTGGAGGGGGCCATCGTGCCGGAGGAGCGGCCGGAGCTGCAGAAACGGCCTTGAGGTCTTGCAGAAGTTCGGACACCCCTCCATGGCCTCGCCGGACGAACGGGAGAACCGGTTTTAATCTGAGTCAGAGCCGCCATTTTTTCATGCCCGTTCTGGAAGAAGGACAAATTCAGATTCATACGGAAAACATCTTTCCGATCATCAAGAAGGCCGTCTATTCCGGACACGAGGTTTTCTTGCGTGAGCTGGTCAGCAATGGGGTGGACGCCATCAGCAAGCGGCGCATGGCGGCCCTGGCGGGGGATTGTTCCGAGGGTGAAGCTGGGCGGATCAGCATCCAAATCGACCGTGAAGCGAAGACGATCACGATCAGCGACAACGGCATCGGCATGACCGCCGATGAGGTGAAACGATACATCAATCAGGTGGCCTTCTCCAGCGCTGAGGAGTTTCTGGAGAAATATAAAACTGATTCCGACGCCATCATCGGCCACTTCGGCCTCGGCTTCTATTCGAGCTTCATGGTTGCCTCCCAGGTGGAGATCGTGAGCTTGAGTGCACGGCCCGATGCGGAGGCGGTGCGCTGGAGTTGCGACGGTTCGCCGAAATTCAGCCTCGCCGCCGCTGAGCGCGCCACTGCCGGCACGGATGTGATTCTGCATCTGATGGAAGAAGAGCTGGAATATCTGGAGCCCGCCCGCCTGCGCACCCTGATCACCACCTACTGCGATTTCCTGCCGGTGGAAGTGCAGCTGGAAGGGGAAACGGTCAACAAGATGGTGGCTCCCTGGCGCCGTTCCGCCAGAGAGATGACCGATAAGGACTACATCGATCTTTATCACTACCTCTATCCCTTCCAAGGTGATCCCCTGCTGTGGGTGCACCTGAACACGGATTATCCCTACAGCCTCCAAGGCATTCTCTATTTCCCCAAGATCACCGGTCGAGCCGATTGGGAGAAGGGTGAAATCCGCCTCTATTGCAATCAGGTGTTCGTCAGCGACTCCATCAAGGAGGTGGTGCCACGCTATCTGCTTCCCCTGCGGGGCGTGTTGGATTCTCCCGACATTCCTCTCAACGTGAGCCGCAGTGCACTGCAGACCGATCGTCGTGTGCGCTCCATCGGCGCCTTCGTGGCCCGGAAGATCGGGGATCGGCTGAAGGAACTTCATCAGGACAATCCCAGCCGCTATGGTGAGATTTGGGACGCGGTGGCTCCCTTCATCAAGATCGGCGCGATGGAGGATGAGAAGTTCGCCGACCAGGTGGAGGCGTCGATCCTGTTCGGCACCACCGCCGAGGCGGTGGAGGGCAGCGCCGATCCGATTGTGTGCCCTGAGGGCCGCTACACCACCCTGGCGGCGTATCGATCCCGCCTGCCGGAAGCGACCGCCCAGCGGGTGCTCTACTGCACGGACGAGGCGGGCCAGGCCGGTCCCCTGGCGTTATGGAAGGGGCAGGGCGCGGAGGTGTTGCTGGCCGACACATTGATTGATGCCCAGTTCATTCCCTGGTTGGAGGCGCGCCACAGCGAGCTGCGGTTCCAGCGGGTGGACGCCGAGCTGGATGCGAGCCTGCAGGAGAGCACTCCCGATCTGAAGGATGCCGACGGCAAGGATCCTTCGGAGCAGTTGCGGGAGATCTTCCGATCCGCCCTGGCGAACGACAAGATCACGGTGCAGGTGCAGTCGCTGAAGGGAGAGGAGGCCCCAGCGGCGTTGATCTTGCTGCCGGAGCAGATGCGCCGCATGAACGATCTCGGTGCCCTGATGGAGCAACGCCTCCCCGGCCTGCCCGACCACCACGTGCTGCTCATCAACCGGCGCCATCCGCTTGTGGAAGGTCTGCTCAAGCTCTCCAGTGGCGCGATCCTCACCAGCGGCAGCGGTGAGGCCTCCCCCAGCCAACGGCTGGCCAACGACCTGAGCCGTCACATTTATGAGATGGCGCGCCTGGCCGTGGGCGGGCTTGAGCCCAATCAACTGGCGGGTTTCCAGCAGCGCAGTGGCGACCTGATGGGGCAGCTCATGCAGCGGTCGCTGTAGGGCCGGGAGGCGGATCACTGCTGGCCCTGATCCGTGTGATCACGCGTGAATGGGCGTCAAGGGCAGGACAACGCGAAGGTCGGCAATGTTTCACACTGGCTCGACTCCATCCTTCTGTGATCACCAGAAGCGAGCGCTGGGAATTTGGGCCGCAATCCAGTTGTCCGCCCCGATAGCCCCTGAACAGCCAAGCAACTGGGAGCGTGGGGCGGCCAGCCCTGGGCCAGGGGAAGAGAAAATCCCTGGGAAAATTCCGATCAGCAGTCCCATCCTCTGATCGGATACAACGCCTGAGCCGCCAATCCGCCGCTTACCTATTCCCCAAAGGAGCGCTGGGGAGGGCACGTCCAATAAGGCCGATCCCCCCCTTGTCTCCGGGTCATCTGCTCTGTCAGAAGAATCCGAAAAATCATCGAGGCCAGCCTCTTCGGACCTATTCCAAGGCCGAGAAAACCGAGAACAATCGTTGAGACTAACCTTGATCAGGAAGTTCGTTCGCCTCCTCCACGACAAAGCTCTCATCCCCGTGGAGAGATTATTTCACCACATCATGATTGCGACTTGCTCCGCTTGCTGATGATAAACCCGAACCCTTAGAACGTATTCTCTCCCTTTGACGAGTCTTACTTTGAGGGTTGCGTTTCTGTCTTGTCCGCTATCGTCATCCGCCTTGATGTAGCGTGGCACACCATCAATGTTCTCGAAAAGTCCCAAGACCGCATCAGAGGAGCCAAAGGTGGCAAAGCTATAGTTACGGGAGGCCTGGGGAATGACTTTGAAGTTTTGCTGGTGATCTTCGCCCAGTTGTAGAGGAACGGAGACAAATGGTTTCAGTTCAATGACTTGAGTTGGCAGAGTTGGATAGTATTTTAAGGCTATTTCCTTGTCTTTTGATGATAGGCCGCCTGCTGGGTTAATGCCATTCTTGTCATAAGGAGGTGGCGATTTAATCAAGCCAGGTTCAAACGGATAGTGCATGACGGAGTTGGGGTCCCATGTCGAACCGGCAACATCACGGGGGTCAAGTTTTCTGATGATGTTTTCAAACGTTGTTGTGCGGGGCCAGTTATTGGGTGGACTGGCCAACTCTGCATAGACTTTTTCTTCATTCCAGGCAATGCCGGCATTGGGGTTTTGATGTTCATGCGGGAATCCCAGCGTGTGACCAATTTCGTGAATAGCTGTGTCAATCTCCCTTGGTGATCGGGTGATATCCCAGCCAAAATTCATTGTTCTTTCATTCGCAGGATAGTTCAGGATGTCTCTTCCTAAATAGGACCACGATCCATCCCCTTGAAGGAAGCCGATGCGAATTTCCGCTTCGCTGCGCGTTTTGACTTCCTTGAACTCCAAGCCAATACCCACAGCTTTCCAGACCTTGAATGCTTTCCTGACGACTTCTTTTGCCGCATCAGATCCACGCCATGAGGCTTGATCGAGAAAGCAGAAATGCAGCACTGTTCCATTCAACCATTTATCGCCTAATCCAAGGATGAGCCGCTGACGGCTTGCATTGACCTCGGGGCTGAACGTGCGCTCTGCTCTTGGGCTCACTGCGCAGTATTGAAAGCGGGTTTTGGCTTGCCCCGGTTCCTGCAACTCGTCTTCATGCTTTGCAGCAACTTCTTTACTTGTTTTTGTTGTTTCTTTGGTCATGGGAATTCAGTCCTCCCGGATATCTTTTTTGACAATACGCATAGGCCATAGTGGTGTTCAGGCAAAGACACAACTGTTCATAATCTCTGGCTTGGGATGGCCTTCCCTTCCGTGGCTCCTTGCTCCTTTTCAGGGACTGTTTCTTGGCTTGGCACGGTGATCTGGGCCGCAGCCGCCCGGCCCCCCTTGTCCTTTTGGCTCCGTTTCACTCGGCTGAGACGCAGGAAACGCCCCAAGGATCACAATGTTCGGTGGCGGGTGCGGGCTCCAGGGGCATGGAAGAAGCGTCGAGCTCCTCCTGCCAGCCTTTGGCGAACGCCGAATCCGCGGACACCGCGGAAAGAGGAGCGCCATGGAAGTCCTCCCAGATTCCTTGGAGGCCGATCCGACCGCACGATCCTCGAGGAGGCCAAATCGGCTCCCCTTCCACACCCTTGCTGTCTGGAGCCCTGGCTGGTCCCATGATCCAGGGGGGGGCGGCGTGGCATTAAGGTTGAACGGGGCCCTGGAGTTGTTTTCCGGGGACATCCGATCAGCAGCCCCATCCTCTGATCGGATCCGACTCCCGAGGCCCCGACTCTTCCAGCCATTCCTTTGCCCTGTCGGCGTTGCCGATGGCCCCCCCCGGCGTTGCCAATTGAATCCCGCAGCGTTGCTGATGGGATGCCTGCGGCGTTGCCGATGGGGAACACCCCAGCCCAGCCGATAGGAATTCTACAATTTTGCACATGGGACTCCTGCAGCTTCGAGCCTGTGAGTCCTGCGGCGTTGCCGATCGGAATCCCGCAGCTTTGCCAATGGAAATCCGGCGTCCACCGCTGCTGATGGCTTCGGTTCTGCTCAAGGCTGCGGCTTGTCTGAAGGGCGGCCGCCATGGGGAGGTGTGGGCCAAAGGCTCTGGCATCACGGTTTGGAGATGGCGTCCTTTCCATCCCTTCGCGCGGCTCCGGACCAGATCCTCGCCTTTACAGCGCCATGAGGGACACTCTGTCCGGAAACGGCAAACCGGACACAACGCAACAACAACATCCCGCCATGTCCAAAATCCTGACTATTCATGATGCACTGAAACACCCCGACCTTTGCCAAAAAAGCCACTCCCCAAACAGGGATTTTCCCGCTTTGCCAGGGCCAATTCGTGGGCTTCCACAGGCTCCTTGCGTTGCGCCCCCGCTTCGATCACAGGCGTCGACCTGGCAGATCGGTCCCCGAACAAGATGGGCTCCGTTCCTGGGAACCCCTGCCGCCACAGCCCCCTTGGGCCACATCATGAGGCTCTCCAACACGTCAGCCGTCGCACGGTCCGGCACGTCCTTGACGACCGAAGATTTTTTGCCGAACTCCTCCGCCAGTCCGCAAAAGTCGGGCGAGATGGCTCGTCCCAACACCTGCGAATCCTTGGAGAACACACACCGGTGGGCCCTGTGCCAACCACCCCGTGTTGCGCCTCTTGAAGTTGAGTCATCCGAGCCTCTCGGCGCGCGGTTGCCATCGAACGGCTTCATGGCGCTTGCTTCGTTTTCTTGCCCGCCCACAGGGAATTGGCACGCTGCAACAACGCAACGGTGAAGGGGCTTTGCCTTGTGCCCCTCAGCCTGAGACCCAGCCCCCGCTAAAACAGACCTTCCGCCGCCCCGCCCGCCGATGGCGCCCCTCCCCACCCGTCGGCGCCTCTTGCAACTGCTGCTCGGGGCCGTTCCCAGCGGAGGCCTGCTGCTGGCCCGGGGGGCCCGGGCCTCCGGCCTGCGCCCCACCGTGCGGGTGCTGATGCCTGCCCCCTTCGCCGACGCCACCGCCGCCGCCGTGCGTCGCTTCAATGCCGGGCCGTCCCCCTGGAGCATTGCCGTCACCCGCGGTCCCCTCGACACCGAAGCCCTCTCGGATCTGGCGAGCAGCAGCCTCCTCCTCGGTGACACACCCTTTGATCTCCTGCTGATGGACATCAGCTGGACGGCCCGCTACGCCGCCGCCGGCTGGTTGCAACCCCTCGAACCCCTGCTCGGCGAAGACGCCCTGACGGGCATGGTGCCCGCCGCCCGCCTCGGCAATGCCTTCGGGGGCCACCTCTGGCGCCTGCCCCTCTCCGGCGACACGGCTCTCCTCTATTGGCGCACCGATCTCCTCCCCCGTCCCCCCCGCGACCTGCGGGAGCTGCGGGCCATGGCCCGGGAGCTGCAGGGGGAGGGTCGCGTGCGCTGGGGGCATGTCTGGCAGGGACGGCAATACGAGGGATTGAGCTGCGTCGTGCTGGAGGTGTTGCACGCCTTCGGGGGCCGCTGGTGGGACGGGACAGCGGGCCGCACGGAGCTGGGGGGGACCGCGGCCCTGGAGGCCATCACCTGGCTCACGGATCTCGTGCGCGACGGTGTGAGCCCCCAGGGGGTGGCGAATTTCGCCGAAAACGACGCCCTGCAGCTCTTCAGTGCTGGTGAAGCCGCCTTCCTGCGCAACTGGCCCTATGCCTGGAGCCTCCTGGCGGACATGCCGGGGCCCGTGCGGGGCAAGGTGGGGGTGATGCCCTTGCCGGGGGCGCCGGGCTTCCGGGGGGGCGGCACCCTCGGCACCTGGGGGTTTTCCTTGCTGGCGGGCAGTCCGGAGCCGCGGGCGGCGGCGGCGGTGATCCGCTGGTTCACGGGGCCGGAGATGCAGCGCGAGCTCCTTCGCTCCCAGGGCTATGCCCCCACTTGGCGCGCCCTTTACGACGACCCCGACCTTCGCGCCAGCCACCCCCTGCTCAGCGTCCAACGGCAGGCGCTCGACACCCCCCTGGTGCGGCCCCTGACCCCCCTCTACGCCCAACTCAGCGATGTGCTGCAGCGGCAGGTGAACGGGCTGCTCACCTCCAAGGAGGCGCCTGCCGCGGCCCTCGCCCGGGCCCAGGGGCAGAGTGAGCAGATTCTGCGCGCCATGGGCGGCTCCGTCCGCGCCTCCGCTTGATGGCCAACCCCACCGCCCTGCTGCTGATGGCCCCGGCGCTGGCCCTGCTGGCGTTGATTTTCCTCTGGCCCTGGTTCCACTACGGCTGGCTGAGCGTTCATGCCAGCTCCCTGCTTACGGGCCTGCGCGTCGTGTCGAATGGCGGCGCCAACTGGCTCCGCCTCCTTCACGATCCGCGCTTCTGGCAGGACGCGTTCCAGACCCTGCGTTTTGCCGGCGTGTCCGTGGCATTGGAGTTGGCCCTGGGCCTGGCCATCGCCCTCCTGCTCCATCGGCCCTCCCGCTGGCGCGGCCCATTGCGGGCCCTGGCCCTTCTCCCCTGGGCCCTCCCCGGACCGGTGATGGCCCTCGGCTGGCGCTGGATCCTCAACGATCCCCATGGCCCGATCAATGGTCTGATCCAGAGCCTGGGTGGTCCCTCCCAGCCCTTTCTGGCCTCCCCGGCCACCACCTGGCTCTTCACCGTGCTGGCGGACGTGTGGAAGACGACGCCCTTTGTGGCCATCCTGTTGCTCGCTGGCCTGCAGGCCATCCCCCGCGATTTGGAGGAGGCTCTGCGGCTGGAGGGTGCCGGCGCCTGGACTCTTCTGCGGCGCCTTCAATGGCCTCTCCTGGCGCCCTTCGTCGGCCTGGCGGTGCTCTTTCGGCTGGCCCAGGCGGTGGGCGTCTTTGATCTTGTGCAGCTCCTCACCGGCGGCGGCCCGGCCGGCAGCACGGAAACCCTCGCCCTCTACGCCTATCTGCAGGCCATGCGCTTTCTCGACTTCGGCTACAGCGCCACCGTGATGCTCGCCTCCTTCGCCCTCATCCTTTTGGTGGCCCTCCTCTGGCTGGGCCGCGGTCGCTGGCGGGGGGCATGGCGATGATGCGCGCCCTCCTGCTGGCCTGGAGCCTGGGCCCCCTGCTCTGGCAACTGCGCACCTCCTTCCTCGTCGGCGAGGTGTTGGTGGGGGGGAGCGTCCCCCCGGGCGTCTCCCCCTGGACCCTGGCCAACTACCGCCTTGTGCTCCAGGGGGATCCCTCCCTGGGGCGAGTGCTTCTCAATTCCGCCCTGCTCGGGACCGTCACCACCGCCCTCACCCTGCTGCTGGCCCTGCCTTGCGCCTACGGGCTCCACCACCTCCAGGGGCGCCTCCGCCCCTGGATCAGCGGCGGCCTGGTTGGAGCGGCCCTCTTCCCGACGGTGTTGCTCTTTCTGTCCCTGCTCCAACTGGCCCGCTGGCTGGGATGGGCCAACCACCTCCTCGCCCTCGCCCTGCCCTACGCGGCCCTTGCCCTGCCCCTTGCCATCCTGCTGCTTCGCGCCGCCATCGCCGACCTGCCGCCCGAGCTGGAGGACGCCGCCCGCCTTGATGGCCTCAACGCCCCGCGGCGCCTGGGGCGCATCGTTGCGCCCCTCCTCGGCCCGGCGCTGGCGAGCACGGGCCTGTTGGTGTTCCTGGCGAGCTGGAACGAATACCCCATCGCCCTCACCTGGCTGTCCCGCTCCGAGCTCCTGACGCTTCCCGCCGCCATGGGTCGCATCGCCTCCTCCTCGGTGTTCACCATTCCCTACGGACCCTTCGCGGCGGCCACCGTGCTCGGCAGTCTTCCCCTTTTGTTTCTGGTGCTTGTCTTTCAGCGCTGGATCATCAGTGGCCTCACCCAAGGAGCTGTGAAGGGATGAAGGGGCTTTGGCTGGAGGGAGTGTCGCGGCAGGTGGGGAACCGCACCCTGTTGGAGGGGTTGGATTTGCGCGTGGGGGAAGGGGAATGCGTCGCGCTTCTGGGGCCGAGCGGCTGCGGCAAGACCACCACCCTGCGGCTGGTGGCGGGTCTTGATCCCCTCTCCGCCGGTCGCCTCTGGCTGGATGGGGAGGACATCAGCCAGCAGGATCCGGCCCGGCGGCGGGTGGGGATGGTGTTCCAGAGCTATGCCCTCTATCCCCATCTGAGCGTGGCCGACAACCTCACCCTCGGTCTGAAGGTGCGCGGGGTGCCGGCCGCGGAACGGGAGGAGCGCCTGACGCGCATTCTCGCTCTCCTTCAGCTGCGAGACCTGCGCCAACGCCGCCCCGCCCAGCTCTCCGGAGGGCAGCGCCAACGGGTGGCCCTCGGCCGGGCCCTCCTCCGGGAGCCCCGCCTGATGCTCCTCGACGAACCGATGAGCAACCTCGACGCCCAGCTGCGGGAAGAGCTGCGGCCGGAATTGCGTCGCCTCCTCAGCGGCGCCGGCCACCCTGTGCTCTATGTCACCCATGACCAGCAGGAGGCCATGGGGCTGGCGGATCGGATCGCCGTGCTGGATCAAGGACGCCTCCAGCAGGTGGGGGAGCCGCGAGAGCTCCACCAGGACCCCGCCAACCGATTCGTGGCCACTTTCATGGGGCGCCCGGCCATCAACCTGTTCCCCCCTCTGGAGGGCCGCCAACTGGCCGTGCGTCCCGAAGACCTCCACCCGGTCGCCACGGGCGGCTTGCCGATGCGGGTGGCCCGGGCCGAGTGGAGCGGCAGTCAACAGGTGTTGTGGCTGGAGGGGGCCGCCGGGTCGTTGCGCATGGTCTGGCCCGCCACGTCCGCGCCTCCGGAGCGGCTGGAGGTGGGCTGGGCGCCGGAAGCCACCCTGGCCTTTGAGGCCAGCGGCGGCGCCCGCCTCCGCCCCTGCGAACCGGCCTGGACCCGTGATTTGATAAGGTTTCTACAGCAATGAATGCGGCAAGCGTCATGTCACGCGTGTGTGAGCTCACCGGCCAGCGGGCCAACAACGGCATGGCCGTCAGCCACTCCCATGTGCGCACCAAGAAGCTGCAGCAGGTCAACCTGCAGAAGCGACGCCTCTGGTGGGCCGAGGGCCAGCGCTTCGTCACCCTCCGCGTCTCCACCCGCACCCTCAAAACCATTCAGAAGCGTGGCCTCGGTCCCTATGCCAAGGAGCTCGGCATCAACCTGGCCCGCCTCTGACGGTCCTCTGGGCTGGGTCTCCCCCACTGGGGATCCGGGCAGGGGGCTGGCGCATGGAATGGGGGGGCGTGTCAGGGGAGCCTTTCTTTGGGGTTTCGCTTCCCTTTCGATAGGGGCAGAGAAGGGTTCACGGTTTGCCCTTCTCACTGACCTGGTGGTCTGTCCTCGCCATGTTCGTCCGGCGAAAGAAGCAGCGTCTGGGAGACGTCAATTGCCAGCCTCAGGATCTCTGAAGTCAAAGCGGGTGGATTATTGCAGGCAACAGGTGAGATGGTGACCCGCGCTGGCGCCTTCCCCAATGCCCATCGCCGCCATCTGTCAGCAGAAGATCCCTCCCCCTGTCAGGCTGATGGCTTGAACTCCACGGCCACCCCTGGTCTTGATCCCGGATGAATCGCCGCTCCTTCTTGCGCTGGCTTCCCTCCGCCCTGTTCGCGAGCGGAGTTGTGGCCGATGCTGTGGTCCATGTCGAGCCGGCGAGCGCCTTGGGGGGCGACGGACCCCAACAGGGCGATCCTGCGCCTCCCTTTCGCCTGCCCGGTGTGGCTCCAGCGGCCACGGGCGGCAGCGAACCAGAGCGGGTGACGCTGTCCCTGGGCGATTTTCGCAATCGCTGGCTTGTCCTCTACTTCTACCCGAGAGACTTCACCCCTGGCTGCACCCTGGAAGCCCGCGGATTCCAGAAGGATCTGGCCGCCTTCCACCAGCGCAACGCCGAAGTGGTCGGCGTCAGCAGCGACAGCCCAGACAGTCATGGCTCCTTCTGCGGTTCCGAAGGCCTCGCCTATCCCCTCCTCTCCGATCCCCAAGGGGAGATGATGCGCCGCTACGGCTCCTGGCTCGCTCCCTCCGCCCTGCGCCACACCTTCCTGATCGACCCTGAGGGCACCGTCCGCGCCCGCTGGCTCGGCGTCCGCCCCCTCGGCCACAGCCAGGAGGTGCTCACGACCTTGAACGCGCTGCAAGGGACCTGAGCAAGAAGGCGCCCATCCCCCCTCAGCGCCAACGCGCGTGATGGCTGACGATGGCTCAGCACCAACACTTCGGATGGCGGATGTCTGAATAACTGAAGCATAAAAAATTGGTTGTGTGGATGGATCCCCATCCAGGAATCCCAAGGGCTTCTTGATATCTTCCATTCTCCAAAGACGACGTCGCTGGGCTCCAGCTTTCCGGTCCCCTGCTTGCCCCATGGACAGACAGGATCCAAATTGTGGGTTTGAGGGGTGCCATTGACAGCTCACTATTCAATCGAAAGTCGCCAGTTTGATTGAGGCTCACTTCGAGGATCGGGGAAGCCCTGGAACATCCATCTTCCACCGTAATCCTAGATCGCCCCAGCTGGGATCTCGGCGTTTAACCAGGGCCGAGGCGGTTTACCAGGGCCGAGGCGGTTAATTTCCAAAGTCTCTTCAGGCTCTCCTTGGGAGTGTGAGCCGCTATTCCCAGGTCTCAAAGATCCTGTGCTTTCCGGCAAGAAGGTTGTGCTTTCCAGTCAGAAGGTTGTGGTTGCCAGCATGAAGGGTTGTGCTTTCCATCAAATAAGTTTGGTGGTGATGTGCATGAGGCCACGCGGCAATTGTCTGATCAAGGGCATCCACGTGCTCCTCATCTGCTCCTGCCAGCCTCGTTCTCACTTCAGAGGTCCCGCACCCCCAGCGCCTCTCGCAGCAACTCCCCATGCACCTCCGTGCCGGCTTGTAATGCTGCGATCCTGTCTTGTTCAGGGGGCTGATCCAGTTGTCTCCCCCACTGCTCCGCCAAACCGGGGTCGGCTCGCATCTTCAAATCCTGTGCGGCACAGCCGATGGCCAGGGCGGCGGCGGCCACCTTCGGGTCGTAGCTCAGGGCCGCCACGGGACATCCGGCCAGGGCCGCCAGAATCAGCCCATGGAGGCGCATTGCCAACACCAGGCCCGCCTGAACAAAACAGTCCACGGCCTGGGTCGGATCCTCCACCGTGACCTCCCGACTGCGCAGGGCGACGGATCGGGGCATCAGATCGGCCTGGTGCAGAAGCTGCAGCAGCCCATGGTCCTGTTCCTGGTGGAACGGAAGCCACACCACCTCCCGATCACTGCCCTCCACCAGAGTCGCCAGGGCCTCCAGGTAGGGGAGCCAGCCGTTCGTCTCCAGCTCCTTCACGGGCCGCCAACAGAGCACGATCGGGCCTCCCTTGCCCCGCCAGCGCTCTTGCAGTGGGTAGGCCCACACCGGGTCGCTGCCCACGCTCTGCCGACGGCGTCCCAATCGCCGCGCCAAGTCGCCCGACTCCCGGTCGCGCCAGGTGACGACCGTTGCCAGGGGCAACACGAGCCGCACGAGCATGCGGCTGAGGGGCCCCCGCAGGGGACCGAGGCCCTGACCCCAAAGCACCACCGACTTGAACTGAAGCCGCGCCGCGACGATCAACAGGCAGTAGTAGAGAAGGCTGTTGAGGCTTGTCGCATCCTGCAGGAGGCTTCCGCCCCCGAGCACCAGCACATCGCAGAGTCCCAACGCCTGAAGCACCTCCAGCACCTGACGCCGATCACAGGTGCCCACGCCGAAGCGTTCGTTCACCCAGCGCTCGTCATGGGCGGTGACCAGGGGTTGGCAGCCCGGCGGCAACTGGGACAGGAGCACCTCCAGGAGGGCATCATCCCCGAGGTTGTGTTCGCCGTAGTAGCCAGAGAGCAAAGGACGCCGCCGTTTGTCCTTCCGTGCCATGGCTCCTGCATCCCGCGTTGGTGACCTTAGGGGCCGACTAACCTTAAGGTCTCCTTATCTCTGGAGACGCACACTTCCGCCATGCACGCCCTCTCCCTCGGCACCTGGTGGATCCACGTCACATCCGTTGTGGAGTGGCTTCTGGCGATCTTTGCCGTGCAGGCCTACGGCCGCCGCCGCGGGGAAGGCGGCTGGCGATGGCTTGCTCTGGCCATGGTGCCCGCCCTGGTGAGCGCCATGGCGGCCTGCACCTGGCATCTTTTTGACAATCCCCCCTCCCTTCAGGGGCTCGTTGTCTTCCAGGCGGCCTGCACCCTGCTCGGCAATGGCTGCCTGGCGGTGGCCGCCTGGGGGCTGCTGCGCCAGCAGCGGCGGCTCGACACCCTCTCCCCCGAGGAACCCATCCGATGATTTTCATCGCGTCGTCGACCGTGCCCCTGGCCCGCCTGGCCGATCTCAATCCAGGCCCCCTGTTCGTTCTCTCCCTGGTGCCCTACCTGGCCTTCCTGCACTGGGCCTCCAAGGTGCGAGCTTTCCCGAGGCTGGCCTTGGTGGGCTTCCAGCTCACCTTGCTGTTTGTCGCCGTCACCATTGCCGCATCGATCCTGGCCAAGCAGCGCTACGGCGAGCTGCTGGCGAATGTCGATGGGCTCCACGGGGGAGCCGAGGCTTTTCTCACCCTCAGCAATCTGCTTGTGTTTCTTGGCTTTCTGCCAAGGCGCAACCATGACTGAAGGGCGCCAGTGGCGCGGCCGCGCCCCCTGGGCGAAGGCGGCGGCCGCCGCGGCCGCCGTCTTCGCCCTCCTGCTGCCGGCCCCCGTTCCGGCCTGGAGCCAGGCCACGCCCCGGGTGTTGCGGGTGGGGGTGGTGGATGGGGCCCATCCCTGCAGCTTTCGCAAGGAAGGGGTTTGGAAGGGCCTGGCCGTGAATCTCTGGAACCGGGTGGCCACCGAGGAAAAGCTTCCCTTCATCCTCCAGGAATGGCCCAACTCTCGAGCCCTTCTGGAGGCCACCCGCCGGGGGGAGGTGGAGGTTGCCGTGGGTTGCATCAATCTCTCTCCCGAGCGATTGGCGTCCATCACCTTCTCCCTGCCGTTTCAGGAGGATGGCCTGGCCGTGATGACCCTGCTCAACCGCTTCGATCTGGGGAAGGCCTTCCTGCGCAGCCTGCTCGGCCCGGCCCTGCTGCAGTTGCTGGGGGGCTTTCTTCTGTTGATCGGCCTGCTCAGCCTGCTGACCTGGCTGGTTGAGGGCCATGCCCGCTCCTCCACGACCCGCAGCCTGGGGACGACCCGCAGCTTTGCGCGCATTTTCCAGATCCTGGCCACGGGGCCCGGCAGCAACACCATTGTGGAAACCACCCGGGGCCATGGCTTGGTTCTGCTGGCCTATCTCGTGCGCATTGTGGCCGCCTCGTTGCTGGTGGGTTTCCTCACGGTGCACGTGGTGGAAGAAACCCGGGAACGAAGCGCGGGGTCCCTGCGGAGCCTGGAGGATCTGCGGGGGCGGCGGGTGGGCGTGCGACCGGGCAGCATCAGCGCGGCCCTCCTGGAGGAGATGAACCGGGAAGGACTGCGGCCACCCATTCAGGCCGTGAGCCTGCCGCGCGTCAACGAAGCCGTTTCTCTCCTGGAAGAGGGCAAGGCCGACGCCGTCTTGGCGGATGACCTGCAACTGAGTTATGCCCTTGCCAACCACACGGGGGGGAAGGCTCGGCCCACCCTGGTGTTGCGGTCTCAGCGCCCGGAATCCCAGGGGTTCGCTTTCCGGCCAGGCCTGGATCCAGCCACCATCCTTCGGATCGATCTGGCCATCAGCCGTTTGAAACGCTCCGGAGAGATCATGCTGCTGCGGGAAGACGTGCTCCGTCCCCCCGCCAAGGAACGGGAAGATGACGAACCCGGTGGGGCCTCCGCGTCGTGAACAAGTCTTAAGGCCTGCCCGCGCAGCGCCGTTCAACCCGGAAGATGGGTCGGTTGCTTTGGCTTCATGCTGCTTCCGATTCTTGCGTTGGCCCCGGCCACCGTCTCCTGGTCTCCCAAAGTTGGCTTGGTGATGATCTTGGCGAATGTGATCGCCATTGCCATCGGCAAAGCGACGATCAAACAACCCAATGTGGGTCTGCAGCTCCCCAGCTCGGCCCTGTTCGGAGGCTTGAGCCATGGCGCCATGCTCGGCACCATCAGCCTTGGTCACATCCTGGGCATGGGGGCGATCCAGGGTCTGGCGACCCGTGGTGTGCTCTGAGCCGGAGGCTCAATCACTCCTCCCCCTCAGGTCCGTCCTCCCGGAGGAAACGACCTGAGGGGGAAAGCCCTGTCTGTTCAGCCGGGCGGACCCGGTCCTCGCCTCAGCGGCGCAGGACAGGCTCGGACGACGGCTGAGCCCTTTCGTCGTTGCGTGGAACGAGCTGGCCGGCGAAATGGGTCAGGATGCGTTCGGCCATCTGGGGCGGTGTCAGCCCCAGGGTTTCCTTGCTTTGCTCCGGGGTGGCGTGATCCACCAGCAGATCCGGGATGCCGATCCGCAACACGGTCGCCGACACACCGTGATCGCTGAGGGCTTCCACCACCGCGCCGCCGAAGCCACCCGCCAACGCTCCCTCCTCCATGGTCACCACTCGGCCAATGCGCCGGGCCAGCGGCAGGAGCAACGCTTCATCCAAGGGGCGGAGGAAACGCGCGTTGACGACCGTGGCCCGCACCCCTTTCTCCTGCAGCAATCCGGCGGTGGCCATGGCCGGAGCCACCATGGCGCCGTAGGCGATGATCAGCAAATCGTCTCCGTCGGTGAGCTGTTCGCCGCGACCGATCTGAAGCGGTTGCCACCCCTCTTCCATCAGCGGCACCCCCTCCCCTTCGCCCCGAGGGAAACGAATCGCGCAGGGGCCATCGTGGGCCAGGGAGGTCACAAGCATCCGCTGCAGTTCGGCTTCATCCTTTGGCGCCATCACGGTGAAGTTGGGCACCGCCCGCAGATAGCTGATGTCGTATTGGCCCTGGTGGGTGGGACCGTCCGCCCCGACGATGCCCGCGCGGTCGAGCACAAACGTCACCGGCAGCTTCTGGATGCCCACGTCGTGGATCAGCTGGTCGTAGGCCCGCTGCAGGAAGGTGCTGTAGATCGCCACCACCGGCCGCAATCCCTCGCAGGCCATGCCCGCCGCCATGGTCACCGCGTGCTGCTCGGCGATGCCCACATCAAAATATTGATCGGGCAAGGCCTTTTCCAACAGATCCAAGCCCGTGCCCGTGGCCATCGCCGCCGTGATGCCCACCACCCGAGGATCCTGCTCGCAGATTTTCACCAGCGTTTGGCCAAACACCTTGCTGTAGCTGGGGGGCTTCGGCTTGCTGGAGGGGTAGGCCTTGCCGGTGCGCAGATCAAAGGCGGATTGGGCGTGATAGCCCACTTGATCCGCCTCGGCGTAGGGATAGCCCTTGCCCTTGGTGGTCGCCACATGGACCAACACTGGTCCTTCGCAACGGTGGGCATCCTGGAACGTGCGCACCATCGAAGGGATGTCATGGCCATCCACCGGGCCCATGTAGGTGAAGCCCAGTTCCTCGAACACCGCGCCAACTTTGGGCACGGCCAGACGGCGCATGCTCTCCTTGAGATTCTTCAGCTCGGGCGGCAGCTCACCATGCAGGAACGGCAGGTGGCGGATCGCCTCTTCCGCGTTGTCGGACAAAAACTGCACGGGCTTGCTCAAGCGCATGCGGTTCAAATGGGTGGAGAGGGCGCCAACGGGAGGGGAAATTGACATGTCGTTGTCGTTCAACACCACCAGGAGACGGGTCTTGGGAAGATGGCCCGCATGGTTGATGGCTTCCAACGCCATGCCGCCGGTCAAGGCCCCGTCTCCGATCACCGCCACACATTTGAATGTTTCCCCCCGTCGATCCCGCGCCAGGGCCATGCCAAGGGCGGCGGAAATGCTCGTGGAGGCGTGGCCAGCGCCGAAATGGTCGAAGCGACTTTCGCAGCGCTTCAAATAACCCGCAACGCCTTTCTTCTGGCGCAGAGTGCCAAAATCCCGGTAGCGCCCCGTCACCATCTTGTGCGGATAGGCCTGGTGACCCACATCCCACACCACCCGATCCTTGTCGAGATCGAGGGTTTGGTAGAGGGCCAGGGTGAGCTCCACCACCCCCAGGCCCGGCCCGAGGTGGCCCCCCGTCGCGGAGACCACCTCCAGGTGTCGCTCGCGGATCTGCCGGGCGATGGCCTCCAGCTCCGGGGTGCTGAGACCGTGCAACTGATTGGGATGGGTCAGCTCGCTCAGATGCATCCGCAGGTCTCTCGTTCGACCCTCAATCTAGGACTTTCATCCCGAGGGGCGGCCATGGTCGCGACGGTTTCGGCTGACGGGGACCCTTCCCCTGGTGCGCGGTGCCACAACTTGCCACACTTGGACCATGAGCCAACAGTCGCCTTCCCCCTCCCCCCCGGTTGCCGCGTGCCCCCCGGAGACCCGCCGAAGCCCGCTGATCGAAGCTCCCGAGCCCAGCCCCTACCTGCAACGGATTCTTCGGGCCAGGGTCTACGACGTGGCCATTGAGTCCCCCCTGGAGCATGCCCCCAACCTGTCTGGACGCCTCCGCAACCGGGTGCTGCTGAAGCGGGAGGACCTGCAGCCCGTCTTCAGCTTCAAGCTCCGGGGGGCCTACAACAAGATGGTGTCCCTTCCGAGCGCCGAGCTGGAGCGGGGCGTGATCGCCGCCAGCGCTGGCAACCATGCCCAGGGGGTGGCCCTCGCCGCCCAGAGGCTGGGCTGCCGCGCCGTGATCGTCATGCCGGTCACCACGCCGCAGGTGAAGGTGCGCTCGGTGGCCGCCCGCGGAGCGGAGGTGGTGATGCATGGCGACACCTATGACGAGGCCTTCGCCCGTGCCCGTGAGCTGGAGGGCGAGCTTGGTCTGAGCTTCATTCATCCTTTTGACGATCCGGAGGTGATCGCGGGCCAGGGAACCATTGCCATGGAGATCCTGCGACAGATTTCCACACCGCCCGATGCCATCTATGTCGCCGTCGGCGGCGGCGGCTTGATCGCCGGCATCGCCTCCTATGTCAAAAGCCTCTGGCCACGGGTGGAGGTGATCGGCGTGGAACCGGTGGATGCCGATGCCATGACCCGTTCTCTCGCCCGGGGGGAGCGGGTGCGGCTCGACTCGGTGGGGCTCTTCGCCGATGGGGTGGCGGTGAAACAGGTGGGCGTTCACACCTTTGGCCTGGCCCAGCGCTATGTGGATCGGATGGTCACCGTCGACACCGACGCCATTTGCGCGGCGATCAAAGACGTCTTCGAAGACACTCGCTCCATTCTCGAACCCGCCGGGGCGCTGGCGATCGCGGGGTTGAAGGCGGATGTGGAGGCCCGCGGACTGCGGGAACGGACCCTGGTGGCGGTGGCCTGCGGGGCCAACATGAATTTCGATCGCCTCTCCTTTGTCGCCGAGCGGGCGGAATTGGGGGAGGAGCGCGAGGCCCTGTTGGCCGTGGAAATCCCCGAACACCCGGGCAGCCTGCGGCGATTCTGCGCCCTCCTGGGGCAACACAGCCTGACGGAATTCAGCTATCGGCTCGCGGATCCAAAGCTGGCGCACATTTTTGTCGGCGTTCAGATCAGCCATCGCAACGACACGGCGGTCCTGATCGCCCGCCTGGAAGAGGCGGGCTTTCCCTGTCTTGACCTCAGCGAGAACGAACTGGCCAAACTCCATCTCTGCCACATGGTGGGCGGTCGGCTGCCCGCCAGCGCGGCTTCGGCCCGTGCCCGGGGGCAGGAGCTGCTCTATCGCTTTGAATTTCCAGAGCGACCTGGCGCCTTGATGGCCTTTGTGAGCGCCTTGCATCCCAATTGGAACATCAGCATTTTCCACTACCGCAACCATGGGGCCGATGTGGGTCGCATCGTTGTGGGTGTGCAGGTGCCCCCGGAAGACATGGGCGAATGGCAAGCCTTTCTCGCTTCTCTTCCCTATCGCCACTGGCAGGAAACAGACAACCCCGCCTATCAATTGTTTCTCGGTGAGAGCGCGCCATCCTCTCTCGATCATGCCGATCTCCAGGGGCTGTGACGTGTTGTTGTCGACACCGATCGGCAGACAAGCCCGCGGCGTTACACTCCCAAGCGATTCTGCATGTCTTCGTTTTGATCAGCCATGACTGACGCTGATCAGCCGGGTTCTGAGGCGCTCCCCGCACAGGCCCCCCAGTCCACCGATCTGGACTTGGAGCCTGCGGTTGATTTGGCTGTGACGGAGGTGCTCACAGGCCTCTCGGAGGCGGCCCGGCTGGAGGCGATTCTCTATCTCAAGGGCCGGCCGATGAGTTTGGCGGAATTGGCTGCGCTCACCGGCATGGATCGGGGGGATGTGGAGCTGGCGCTGATCAGCTTGATGACGGATTACGCCCATCGGGACACGGCGCTTGAGATCTATCAAGATGGCCAAACCTACAGTCTGCAATTGCGGCAGGGACTGAGTGATTTGGTGCAAGTCTTGCTGCCTGTGGATCTCTCCACCGCCGCCCTGCGCACCCTGGCCACCATCGCTTTGAAAAAGAGAATCCTGCAATCGGAATTGGTCGATCTGCGCGGCTCGGGCGCCTACGATCACATCAAGGAATTGTTGGCTCAGAATTTTATTGAACGCAAGCGTCAAAGTGATGGTCGCTCCTATTGGCTGACCCTCAGCGAAAAGTTTCATCGCACCTTCGCCCTGGATCAACAGGCGGCGGCACTCACGCCGAGCCGTTCGCCAGAGGTGGAGGACGGGACTGCCCAGGCTTTCATAGACTAAGGCGTGTCGTTTTCACTCTCCATGGCCGTTCTGGCTCTGATCGTTGACGTGCTGGCCAAAACCCTCCAGATCTACACCCTCGTGTTGATTGTTCGGGTTCTGCTCAGCTGGTTCCCCAATCTGGACGGCAGCAACCCTGTCATCGCCACCATCTGCTCCATCTGCGATCCCTTCCTCAATGTGTTCCGCGGCCTGATCCCCCCCATTGGCGGCATTGACCTGTCAGCGATCGTGGCCTTCCTGTCCCTCCAACTGCTGCAGGCTCTTCTGGAGCAGAGCGTGGTGGTGCTGGCATCCGCCTCCAGCCTCTGAGGGTTCCGCGGTTCCTCTCAGGAGAGCATGTCCCGCTCCAGGGGCAGGCGCTCCTCCCCTTCCGCCGCCCGGGTGCGCACGGGGGCATTGAAGCCCCTGGCCTTCACAAGACCCACGCGAAAGGGCCCCGGAGTGCCCGCCGGCACCGACAGTCGCACGGCGAAGGATGACCGACCGGGAGGCACGTCGCCCAGGCTTCCCACGCGGGCCCGATTCGGGAGCACAGGCTCTCCGCTGCTGTCGAGAATCACCGCGAACAGATCCGTATCCACCACCGGATGGCCCGTGGCATTGATCACGTCCCCCCGCAGGGCATAGCAGGAGGCGACGGATCGGCCCTCTGGCTGGCTGCCCGCATCAGCGGCTGGGCAAGGAGTGAGCCGCACCTCTTCGACCCGCAGCTCGGCGGCGTGGCTCGCCAGGGGGGCGCCGATCAGGGCGAGGATCAGCGCCAGAGCGGCCGCGATGGTGCCGCCGATCGCTCCCCATCCTTTGCTCACCGCTGATCTCCGCTGCCTCCGATCACGTTACGTTCCGCCCGACTGGCCAGCTTGGCCAGGTTGGCCTCCGCGATCGACCCCAGATCCAGATTCAGCTCGCTCGCCAGACGGGCCAAATACCACAGCACATCCCCCAGCTCCAGGGCCAGGGCCGCTCGGGTGTCGGCGGTGAATTGCCCCCCTTGATCCCGCAGAACCTTCTTCACCTTCTCGGC
This sequence comes from Cyanobacteriota bacterium, assembly GCA_046340515.1. Classification (GTDB taxonomy): domain Bacteria; phylum Cyanobacteriota; class Cyanobacteriia; order PCC-6307; family Cyanobiaceae; genus Cyanobium. Next base: position 49,817 of record JBKDTB010000230.1, read on the forward strand.
CACCTCCCCGGCCTCGCCGCAAAGGCCCAGGGTGGGATAAACGGGGTTGGCGCCCACTTCGGGATAGCGAGCGGTTTTGGCGGCTTCCGCCTGGTAGGCCTGCAGGTCCACGACGAGCCCGAGCGGGGGAAGAAGGGATGGTAGTTTCCGGCTCAACTGCCGGATGGGTCTTTTCATGCGACGCACCAAGATCGTGGCCACGATCGGCCCCGCCACGGAATCGCCCGAGAGACTCCGCGCCTTGATCGAGGCCGGTGCCACCACCTTCCGGCTGAATTTCTCCCATGGCGACCACAGCGAGCATGCCCATCGCATCGCGACGATTCGTCAGGTTGCTCATGAGATGGGCGTGCACATTGGCATCCTGCAGGATCTGCAGGGTCCGAAGATCCGGCTGGGTCGCTTTGAATTGGGCCCCATCACCCTGGCGGTGGGCGACAGCTTTGCCCTCACCTCCCGCGATGTTCCCTGCACCCAAGAGATCGCCACGGTCACCTATGACCGGCTCGTGGAGGAGGTGCCCACCGGCAGTCGCATTCTTCTCGATGATGGTCGGGTTGAAATGCAGGTGGATCACGTTGATTTGGAGGAGCAAAAGCTGCAATGCCGCGTCACCGTTGGTGGGGTGCTTTCCAACAACAAGGGGGTCAATTTTCCCGATGTGCAGCTTTCCATTCGTGCCCTGACCTCCAAAGATCGTAAAGATTTGGCCTTCGGTCTTCAGCAGGGTGTGGATTGGATTGCCTTGAGTTTTGTGCGCAATCCATCCGACATCCTTGAAATCCGTGAACTCATCCGCGGCCAAGGTGCCACAACCCCGGTGGTGGCAAAGATCGAGAAATTCGAAGCCATCGAAGCCATTGATGCCATTCTCCCCCTCTGTGATGGAGTGATGGTGGCCCGTGGTGATCTGGGCGTGGAGATGCCCGCCGAGGAAGTGCCGCTGCTCCAGAAGGAGCTGATTCGCAAGGCCAACAGTCTGGGCATTCCGATCATCACGGCCACCCAGATGCTGGATTCCATGGCCTCCTCCCCCCGGCCCACTCGGGCGGAGGTGAGCGATGTGGCCAACGCCATCCTCGATGGCACCGACGCCGTGATGCTCTCCAACGAAACCGCCGTGGGTGACTACCCGGTGGAAGCGGTGGCCACCATGGCCCGCATCGCCCGCAGGATCGAGCGCGATTATCCACAACGCATCCTCGACGGCCAGATGGCCACCACCATCCCCAATGCCATCAGCCAGGCGGTGAGCAGCATCGCCCGCCAGCTCAACGCCGCCGCGATCCTGCCCCTCACCCAGACGGGCTCAACGGCGCGCAATGTGAGCAAATTTCGGCCCAGCACGCCCATCCTTGCCATCACGAGCGAAGTGTCGGTCGCTCGACAACTGCAGCTGGTTTGGGGTGTCAACCCTCTGCTCATTGCACAGCAGGCCTCAACCGAGAGCACCTTCAGCCTGGCCATGGGCGTCGCCCAGCAGAAGGGACTGCTCAAGGAAGGGGATCTGGTGGTGCAGACCGCGGGCACGCTGGAAGGGGTGAGCGGCTCCACGGATTTGGTGAAGGTCGGCATCGTTTCGGCCGTCCTTGGCCGTGGCGTGGGGATTGGCAATGGATCGGTGAGCGGCAAGGTTCGGCTGGCTCAGACGCCGGAGGAGGCGGCCCGGGTCGAAAACGGCGAAATTCTGGTGGTGCGCGAAACCACCGCCGCCTACCTGGAAGCGATCCGCAAGGCCAGGGGCATCATCGCTGAAACCGATGGCCGGCACAGTCACGCCGCTGTGATTGCCGAGCGGCTGGGCATCCCGGTGATCGTTGGTGTGGCCAATGCCACCCACGACCTGAGACAGGGAGAGATCGTGACCCTGGAGATCCATCAAGGAGTGGTCCATCGCGGCACCCGCAGCCACAAGCTGCACATGACCCCCAATCCGCTATAACCGCCTCAGTTCATTCCTTCCCTCGACACCTGAATGGCCCGGTCGACCGTTCCTTTGCGGGAAACCGCCGCGATGGCACTGGCCACCTTGCGGGGAAACCGTATGCGAAGTCTGCTCACCATGCTGGGCATCGTGATCGGCAACGCCTCGGTGATCACCCTGGTGGGTTTGGGAAGGGGGGCCCAACGTTTGGCTGATGATCAGCTCACCTCCCTGGGGCCGAATGTGCTGTTCATTGTCCCGGGCCGCAATGATTCCCGCCGCCAGGGGCTCGAATCTCCCAAGACCTTGGTCCTGGAGGATGCGGAAGCGATCGTCCAACAGGTGCCTGCCGTCGGACGGGTCGCCCCCCAAATCTCCCTGTTGGAGGTGGTTCAGTCCGGAGCGTTGACGGCTTCGGCCACGATCTCTGGGGTCACGCCGGATTTTTTGCCCGTGCGCAGCTTTGAGATGGCGCAAGGACGTTTCATCAGTGGGAGTGATGTGGAGGCCGCTCGAAATGTTGTTGTGTTGGGACCGGATCTGCGTGACAAACTTTTCCCCACCGGCGAAGCGATTGGTCGACGGCTGAGGATACGCGATCAATCCTTCATGGTGATCGGCATCCTCAAACCCAAGGGCGCTGTGTTTGGCAGCAATCAAGATGAAGCGGCCTACCTCCCGTTGAGCACCATGGTCAGCCGCCTCAGCGGTCGTGACCCCACCTACGGCATCAGCCTGAGCTTCATCAGTGTGGAAGCCCGGAATGAGGCCAGCATGGGAGCGGCCGCTTTTCAGATCACGAATCTGCTGCGACAGCGCCATCGCATCCTCCGCGACGACGATTTTGTGGTGCGTTCCCAGAAAGACGCCCTGTCCATTGTGCAGACGATCACCGGCGGGCTCACCTTGATGCTGGCCGCCATCGGTGCGATTTCCCTGGTGGTGGGGGGGATCGGCATCATGAACATCATGTTGGTGGCCGTGAGCGAACGCACGGAGGAAATCGGTTTGCGCAAGGCCATCGGCGCCCGCAGCAGCGATGTGCTCCGGCAATTTCTTCTGGAAGCGCTCATGCTCTCCAGTGCCGGCGGAGCGGTGGGTGGAGTGCTGGGGGTGGGAGCGGTCTCGCTGGTGGCGATCTTGACGCCGCTGCCAGCTGCGGTTGGTCCTGTGATTGTGCTGACCACCGTGGGTTTTTCCGGCTTGATCGGCCTGTTTTTCGGGGTTTTGCCTGCCCGGCGAGCGGCGTCGCTCGATCCGATTGTGGCCTTGCGCAGCCTCTGAGGCACTGGAAAGCGCAAAAAACCTTAAGACTGGAAAAGTGTTGTCATCCACACCAACCCCCCCGGGGGGGGACTGGCTATAACAATGGAGATTCGCTTTAATTTTCCGTTGGATCGTCTGGAAGGGAGCACACTCACGGAAAACACACCCACCGAAAATGCACTCATGGAATCTGGAGAGCGGAGGCTGCAGGATTGTTCCTACCGCAACTCCTCTGACCGGATGGTCGTTTTGCGTTGCTGTGGCAGCCAACACTTTTTTCTCGAGCGGGTTGTGTTCCCTTTCGAATTGCTCGCTTTTTCCTGCCCACCCATGAGCGAGGTCAAAATCTGGTCCCATGGGCTCTATGGGCCTGAGCTCCTGGAGTCGTTTCATTCGGAGCAATTGCTGGCTGAAGCCTCGCCAGAAGCTCCGGCCTTTGAGCCGGGGGCCATGTTCCCGTCCCCGTCGGCTTCCCTTCGCACCACCCCCTGGCTCCAGGCCAGCTGATTCCCCGAAGCTGAGCGCGGTGAACGTCCACGGTTCCTGACGTGGTCTTTTACAATTGCTCAAGAAGCTTCCATTTCGATGAATCAGCGCTGGCGCCTTCTTGTGCTCTGGGCTCTGCCACTCCTTGTCGCTGGTTTTCTTGGGTGGCAATTGCTGAGTGGCGGCGGTTCGAACTTGGCCTCCAGTCCCCTGAAATCGCCTGTCAACACCGCCGTAGGCAAAATGACCTATGGCCGTTTTTTGGAGTACGTGGATTCTGGTCGCGTCAACTCCGTTGATATCTACAACTCTGGTCGCACAGCTGTTGTCGAAATTGTCGATCCAAACTTAGATAATCGTGTTCAACGGCTTCGGGTCGACCTGCCAGGTATCAGTCCTGATCTGCTCAGCGACCTCAAGAACCAATCGATCAGTTTCGACATCCATCCCCCCCGGCCAACACCTCCTCTTCTCGGGGTCTTGAGCAACCTTCTTTTCCCCCTTCTGCTGATTGGTTCCCTGATCTTTCTGGCCAGACGCTCGTCCGGGATGCCCGGCGGACCTGGTCAAGCGATGCAATTTGGCAAGACAAAGGCTCGTTTCTTGATGGAGGCCGAAACCGGCGTCAAATTCGCTGATGTAGCTGGAGTGGAAGAGGCCAAGCAAGATTTGCAGGAAGTGGTCACGTTTCTGAAGACTCCCGAACGTTTCACCTCCGTTGGTGCCCGCATCCCTAAAGGTGTGCTTCTCGTCGGTCCTCCTGGAACCGGCAAAACCCTCCTGGCCAAAGCCATCGCAGGTGAGGCTGGCGTGCCTTTCTTCTCCCTCTCAGGCTCTGAGTTTGTGGAAATGTTTGTTGGAGTTGGTGCAAGCCGGGTGCGCGATCTTTTCAAAAGAGCCAAGGAAAATAGTCCTTGTCTGATCTTTATTGATGAGATTGATGCGGTCGGCCGTCAACGGGGGGCCGGCATCGGCGGTGGCAATGATGAACGGGAGCAAACCCTCAACCAGCTTCTGACGGAGATGGATGGCTTTGAGGGGAACAGCGGCATCATCATCATTGCTGCCACAAACCGCCCCGACGTTTTGGATTCAGCCTTGATGCGTCCCGGTCGCTTCGATCGTCAGGTCAGCGTTGATGCTCCTGACATCAAGGGTCGCCTTTCGATTTTGGATGTGCACTGCCGCAACAAGAAACTGGCTCCCGAGGTCTCCCTGGAAAGCATCGCCCGCCGCACACCAGGCTTCACTGGCGCCGACCTGGCCAATCTGCTCAATGAGGCGGCCATCCTCACGGCACGCCGTCGCAAGCATGCGATTACGCTTCGGGAAATTGATGACGCGGTGGATCGCGTGATCGCCGGGATGGAGGGCAAACCGCTCACCGACGGTCGCAGCAAGCGTTTGATTGCTTATCACGAAGTCGGCCACGCCCTGGTGGGCACACTTGTTGCCGAGCATGACCCCGTGCAGAAAGTCACCCTGATTCCCCGCGGACAGGCCCAGGGACTCACTTGGTTTGCCCCGGATGAGGAGCAGATGCTGGTCAGTCGCTCCCAGCTGAAGGCACGCATCATGGGAACCCTGGGAGGTCGGGCTGCGGAGGATGTGGTTTTCGGCCACGCGGAGGTGACCACCGGCGCAGGGGGTGACATCCAACAGGTGGCCTCCCTGGCTCGCCAAATGGTGACGCGTTTCGGCATGAGTGACCTCGGACCTGTCTCCCTGGAAGCTGGCAACCAAGAAGTGTTTCTGGGGCGCGATCTGATGACTCGCAGCGATCTCTCGGATGCGGTGGCCGCCAAAATCGATCTGGCTGTGCGTGAGATCGTCTTCAGCTGCTACCAAGACACCAAAACTTTGGTCGAGCAGCATCGCGAATGCATGGATCGCTTGGTGGATGTGTTGATCGAAAAGGAAACCCTTGATGGCGACGAATTCAGAGCCATTGTTTCCGAATTCACCGTGATTCCCGCCAAGGATCGTTTCACTCCCTTTCTTTCCACCACAACCCCAGCCACTGTGAGCCTCGCCAATGAAGGCTCCCTGGATCCTGCACCAACCGCCTGACAGGCAGACTCCCAGGCGCACAGCTGGGTTCTGATTCCCATGGCTCCGGCTCAGCGTTGCACGCTGTCCCGGAGCTGTTTTTTTGGTTGGCCATACCCATCAGCGTCCCCTCGACCAACGGCACTCATCAGTCCACACGGACGATCAAATCACTCCACCTGTCTTGACCCGCAGGCACTGATCTGGCTAGCCACATGACACAACTCTGGACGCTACACCACTCTCGCCAATGGTGGGCGTCACCATACAGCCCAGGAATTTCCTTTCACCACCCATTGCTTCTTGATACGCCACCCATGGATGGGGCCTTCCATCTGGTGGCCTGGTCTGCCGAGACCCTGGATCTCTCTCAAAACCAAACCATGGCCATCAGATGGGACGGACGGTTCGCTTGTCAATCACTTTGTCAATCAACCCATAGGTGACCGCTTCCAGGGGAGACATGAAAAAGTCGCGATCCGTGTCTTCCTGAATCCGGCTCAAGGGCTGGCCGGTGCGATCGGCCAGTTCTTGATTCAACTTTTGCTTGAGGAAGAGAATCTCATCCGCCTGAATCCGGATGTCACTGGCTTGTCCCCGAGCGCCACCCAACGGCTGGTGAATCATGATGCGGGAATGGGTGAGGCTGCTGCGCTTGCCCGGGGTACCGGCGCACAACAAAAAGGCTCCCATGCTGGCGGCCAATCCAACACACACCGTTTGCACGTCAGGCTTGATATGTTGCATCGTGTCAAAAATTCCTAATCCATCGTAGACGGAACCTCCGGGAGAATTGATGTACATGAATACGTCTTTGTCTGGATCCTCCGCCTCTAGGAAGAGAAGTTGTGCGACCACGCGATTCGCTGACTCGGCAGTGACAGGTTCACCGAGAAAAATAATCCGCTCCCGCAACAGGCGGGAATAGATGTCAAAGGCTCTTTCCCCACGTCCAGATTCCTCGATCACAATCGGGATCATGGAAACCAACCAGAAACTCTTCTCATCCTACCCACCGGGCTCCCGCTCAGCTGGACCTCCGATCCCACCCATTCCCTCCTGGCAGGCGGTGTCGCTATGGTCGCTGAGGTTTGATCCTGTGAGACGCGTGAGACCCCTTCTCACTGTTGCCGAAAGCAAGAGAGATTTCCATGCTTCCTTCCCCCACGTGATCAGCCCCCTCTACAGGCGGTTGGTCGATGAACTGCTCGTGGAACTGCACCTTCTCAGCCACCAACGCGGCTTTCAGTCGGATCCGCTCTTCGCCCTCGGCCTGGTGCAGGTGTTCGACTCCGGCACGCGGGGATACAGGCCCGAGGAGCAGCGGGAGGCCCTTTTCCAAGCCCTCTGCGCCGCCTGTGGTCTGGAGGCGACGGCCCTGCGACGGCAGCGGGATCAGGCCCTGGCCTCCGTTGGCCAGCACTCCGTGGATGAGGTGCGGCAGTGGATCGACCGTCAGGGTGAAGGGGCGCCGGAACTGCTGCAGGTCGCCTTGGCCAACGTGCGTCGCTCGGATTTTCACTACTCCCGCCTGATGGCGGTGGGCCTGCTGGCGCTGTTGGAGGAGGCCAGAGGAAGCGATTCCATGGATCCAAAGGCCTTGCGCCAGTTTGCCCATGACACGGCGGAGGCGATGGGGCTGATGCGCGATCGGGTGGACAAGGATCTGGGTCTCTACTCCAGCAACCTGGAGAAACTGGCTCAGGCTGTCGAACTGATGGAGGAAACGGTGGCGGCCGAGCGACGACGCCATGAGCGCCGGCAGGTCACGGGCGCAGCGTCAAGCTCCCCTGAAGCCGGCTGAGGGGGGTGTCCCGTCCCAGACCGGGATAGGGCTCCGTGGACCACCACAGCCAGCTGCTCCGTCGCACCACCTCCGGCAGCTCCGGAGGCAGCAACCCCCGCAGTGCCAGCTCCTGAGGCCGTGCCATGAGGCGCATCCCTCCCCGTGCCGGCAGGGTCGAAAGTCGCAATGGCTCTGGAGAAGCCACCTTCGGTCCAAGGAAGAGCGTGATCTCCGCCGCTTGTCCGCCGGTGGATCGCCCTTGCCAACCGCCGACGACCACGCCATCCTCCCTGGCCCAGAGGGCGGTGGGCCAGGGGGTGGCGGCAGCTTGGCCGGAGGGCGCCGAAGGCTTGGGTTTCACCGGCCCTGGCATGTCGGACCGGGCACCAGGGAACGGGCGGGGGGCCTGAGGGGGAGTGGCGTGGAAGCGGAGACCTTCCTTCTGGAGATGGCCGGCCAGACGGGTGAGGGCCCCTTTCCAGGCCCCCTCCTTTCCTCCCACCAGCACGGTGAGCTCCACGGAGGCTTGAAAGGGCCCCCGGGGCAGCGGACGCAGCACCAGTCGAAACGGCGTGTCGCGCAGCAAGGCCCGCTGATCCGGCCCGAAGCCCCAGCGTTCCGCCAGGGGTTGGCGGATCAGCTCCCGCGCCAGCAGGCCGGACAACAGGCGTTCCAAAGACGTGCCCCGCACCTCCAGCAAGGGATCGTTGGGGGAGGGAAGCCACTCCGGCACCGAGGCGCCCTCCCCGCTGTCCGGGGGGGCCTCCAGCAACATGCCCTCAATGGAGGACCCTTCCCCGCTCCAGGAGAGCCCGTTGGACTGGAGGGTGAGGGTGAAGCAGCCCTCCTGCACATCCTGAAGAAAGGGAGCCAGGGGGCCAAGGAGTTCACCCAGGGCCGTCGGCCGCCAGAACACCGCCTGCTCGCGCTCCAGACGGGGCAGACAGCGGAGGCGCAGGCCGGGGGAGGGACGCACCTGCAGCCGCAGCCGATCACTCAGCACCTGCCGAGCGTAGGGATCAGGCGAGAGGATGAGCAGATCTCCCACCGTCAGCGGGGGGACCGGGAGCCGTCGCAGGGAGGTCAACGCCATCCCCCGCGACGACAGGGCCAGGAACGGCTGCCCGGGAGCGGTTCCATCCCAGAACTGCCACCAGGTGCGGGTCTGGGCCCGCCAGAGGCGCTCCCCCATCGTCCCGCCGAGCCGTTGTCGCCAGAGCTCTGGCACGGGACGATCGGGATGGGCGCGAAAACTTTGCAGCAGACTGACGCTCGCCATCAGCTTCTCCAGACCGAACGCCTGGGGACGGGGCCGCTGACGCAGCACAAGCGCGGGCAGCAGAAGCAAGAGCAGGGTGGTGCCCAACGTGAACGCCAGTGGCACCCGGGGCGGTCTCGGCCGCGGGAACGCCCAGCCTGGAGCGCGCCACCAGGAGGGAAGGGCCTTCATCCGGTCAGGGGCATCCGCAAGGGGCACGGAGGGCACCGTAGAGGGTGGTGCGCTGCCGAACGGGCCTTCCCAGGCTTCGGGCGGCGGCCTCCAGGGCATCCGGGGTCTGTTGGGTGCCTCCCGTCGCTCCGGCCATCGTGCTGATGTGCTCCTCCATCAAGGTGCCCCCCAGATCGTCGCAACCCCACCGGAGGGCTTCCGCCGCCACTGGCAGGGTGAGTTTCACCCAGCTGGACTGGTGGTGGCGGATCCAGGGGCCGAGCAGGAGCCGGGCCTGGGCCGTGAGGAGCAGCATGGCCTGCGGATCGGGTTGATCGCGGCCCACCCGGGCGCGCAGGGGCGCGGGTGCGGAGGCCCCCACAAAGGGCAACAGAATGAACTCGCTGAAGCCCGGAAGTCCCTGCCGCCAGGCCTCCCTCTGGAGGGCCGCCAGGGTGCAGAGATGGCAGAGCCGCTCCAGGGGCGTTTCCAGATGGCCCGCCAACAGGGTGCTGGTGGAGGAAAGGCCAGCCTGATGCACCTGCCACATCACCGCCACCCAGGCCCTGGCGGAGAGCTTTTCCGGGCAGATCAGGCGTCGCACCCGGGGGGCGAGCACTTCGGCCGCCGTGCCGGGCACGGATCCCAGGCCGGCTTGGCGAAGGGTCTGGAGCACCTCCTGGAGGGGAAGCCGGTCCCGCTGGGCGATGAAGAGCAGTTCCTGGGGGGAGAAGGCGTGCAGATGGAGGTCCGGCGCCGCCTCCCGCAGATCCAGCAGCAGGGAGACGGCGAAGTCGAGATGACCCTTCTCCGTCCTGGCACCGGGGTCGAGGCCGGCCTGCAGGCACAGTTCCGTGGCTCCGCGGGTCCGGGCGTCGGCGGCCTTCTCCTGCAGCTCGGTGCGGCTGAGGCGAAAGGCGCCCCCTTCCCCCTCCGAGCGGCGGAAGGCGCAGAAGCCGCATCGCAACACGCACAGATTGGTGGCATTGAGGTTGCGATTCACCACATAGGTGACCCTGTCGCCCACCAGTTCCCGTCGCCAGGCATCCGCCGCCTGACGCACCAGCTCCCGGGCCGCCGCCGCAGCCGCGATGGTTGCCTCTGCGGATTCCTCCTCCGCGAGTTCCACCGCCCGGGGGCCCTCCAAGAGGGCGCGGCCGAGATGGAGCAGGGCCTCCAGGGGGAAGGGACCGCCGGGATCGTCGCGATGGCGGCGATTCAAGACCTGAAGCTCCCCCAGCGCCTCCGCCAACGAGAGCGAAGCCCCGACCCACTGGCCCGGGGAGCGGCTTGACTCCCGCGCGTGGTGCCAGGGATCAACCAGCAGTTCATCGGCGATGGCCCGGGCCTCCGGCTCCAGGACGCTCCAGTCCTCCGGTGGAGCGCTGGCCGCGGTCATGGCTTGCGAGACGTTTCCGCGCGACGCCGACGCCGATCCCGCCAGTCGACCACGGAGAGATAGATCACCCCCGCGCTGACAAAAAGCAACAGACCCGAGGCCAGAACGGCCAGGAGGTTGGAGGTGCCGGGAAAGAGAAGATCAGAAATTGAGTGTGTTGTCACCGTTGCGCCCCCAGATCACCATCGCGATGGAAAACGTGAAGCTGGCAGCGAGAGCAGCCCAACCAAGGGTGATCAGCATGGGGTCTGATTGTGTTCGGCACCCACCATACCTAAACTCCTCGCCACCCCCACGCAGCCGCCATGACGCGCACGCCGCTCACCGCTCCGCAAGGGCAAGCCACCCGTGAGCGCCTGACGGTTCCTTACCCGCGCGTGCGCGTGATCGTGCTGGATGACGACGTGAACACCTTTGAGCATGTGGTGCGGGTTCTGGTGCGCACCATCCCCGGCATGGAACCCGACCAGGCCTGGTCCCTGGCCTACCAGATCGATGGAGAGGGGTCGGCTGTGGTCTGGAGCGGTCCCTTGGAGCAGGGGGAGCTCTACCACCAGCAACTGGCCGCCGCTGGACTCACCATGGCCCCGCTGGAACCGGCCTGAGCCCCCCTCGGACCGCAGCAGGGGGACGGACCCATGGGCCGCGTGGTGATCACCCACAGCACCTACATCGAAGGATTGATCCCCCTGCTCAAGGCACTGGCGCAGGATCCGCTGATCGGCACGATCACTCCGGCGGTGATCAGCCGCACCCGTGGTCGCGCCCCGGGACTGTCCTTGCGGGTGTCGACGCCGATCACCGGCGGTCACAAGGTGAATGCCCGCCGGGCGGGCAGCGCCCAGGAGGTGTTCGTGTTGACCGGCCTGGATCGGGAGGCTCTCCAGCGGCGGTTGGATCTGCTGCTGGCCAAAGGAGCCTCCCATCAGGGGAAAGGAGGCTGAACAGGAGGCAGCCCGTCCGACGGACGGGCCAGGGGGGTGAGAAAGGGGTGAACCGCTGTGCCGTCTTGCCCCAGTGTTCGACCTGGATGAACCAGAAGGGGTGTCAAAAGCGGGGCTTCGTTTCCAGCTCCAGGGCCGGCCTACGTTGCCGTCGCCGCAGACTCCCCGTGTCGAAAAGGAGTCAGATCAGAAAACTGTGAAAGGCAGTCACCAACACGGCAGTTCAGGAAGATTTTAACTCCTTCTCGCCCTAATCCGACGCCTCCGCCGGCCGCCCGGGCCAGGGCCACACCTCCCGTACCTCCCGCAGCAGCCGCAGTCGCTCCTCCTCCCTCGCTTGCGGGCTCTCCCCCTTCAGCACAAACGTCACATGGCCCAGCTTGCGCCCCGCACGCGGTTGCTTGCCATACCAATGCACAGCCCCTCCTCCCATGGCCGCCAAGGCCTGCCGCTGGCGCTCATGGCCCTGGCGGGCCTCCGCCCCGTCGGGGCCCTCATAGCCAAGCAGGTTGATCATCAGGGCTCCGGGCACCGTGGCCTCGGTTGGCCCCAACGGCAATCCGGCCACAATGCGCACATGCTGGGCAAATTGATTGGTGGCGCAGGCTTCCAGGGTGAGGTGACCCGAGTTGTGCACCCGCGGCGCCACCTCATTGACCAACAGACCGCCTGGACCATAGAAAAATTCAATCCCCATCACCCCCGCATAGTTCAGAGCCGTCACCAGCGACATCGAGACATTGCGGGCGAAGGCCTCCACCGCATGGTCGACCGGCGCTGGAAACAACACCCATTCACAGACCTGATCCCGCTGATGGGTCTGCACCAGGGGAAAACAGCGCACCTCTCCCATCTGATCTCGGCAGACCACCTGGGCCAGCTCCATGGCAAAGCTCACCTGCTCCTCCAACAGCCACTCCTCGGGGATCTGGCTGGCCAGGAGGCTCTCCAGGGCGGCCAGATCAGACAGCACACGGGTGCCCTTGCCGTCGTAGCCGCCCTGACTCACCTTGGCCATCACCGGAAAGGTCAGGCCCTCCGGCAGTCGCGGTCCGCAGGGAGGGGGAGGCTCCAGACGGGAGGGGGGCCAGACGGTGGCCGACTCCTCCCCCGACCATTCTTCCGCCGAAGGGTTGCCCTCCCCCTGGTCGCTTCCCTCCGGAAGGGGCGGGGGAGGAGGTTGGCTGGCCTCCAGCCCCGCCCATCGGGGGGTGGGCAGGTTGAGGCTTGTCAGGAGCTGCCGCTGGCCGCGTTTGTGGAGCAAGGGTTCGAGGGCGGCCAGCTCCGGGAGAAACGGGATGCCATCCCGCTCCAGGGGTTTCAACACATCCAGGGGGAGCCATTCATTTTCAAAGCTGATCCGTTCCGCCCGAAGGGCCAGCTCGCGCAAGGCCTCCCCGTCGTCCAGGGGGGCCAGCACCACGCTGGTGGCGTCCCGCGTGGCCGGATCGGAAGGATCGGGGGTCTGCACATGCAGCTCGATGCCAAGCCGGCGGGCCTCCCGCGCCAGCATCCAGGCCAGTTGGCCTCCGCCCACGATGCCGATGGAGCGGGCGGAGCGAGGTTCACCGGCGAGAAATGAATGGGTCACAGAGCGCTCTGAAGCGGCTGCCGCTTGCTCGTCAGTTCCAACCCTCGCATGGGGTCAACCCGGGCCGCGGTCTCCCCCCGGCAGGGCGGTCCGGAGCAGGCCGAGGGCCAGAACCATCAGAAACAGGGCCAAACCCACGGTGCATGCATAGCTGATGTCCAGCTCGCCGAAGGCCTGGTCGTAGACGTAGTACACCAGGGTGCGGGTAGCGTCCGCAGGCCCGCCCTGGGTCATCAGAAACACCTCGTCAAACACTTTGGTGGCCCCGATCGCGGAGATCACGGCCACCAGGAAGACATAGGGGAGGAGGAGCGGCACGGTGATGTGGCGATGACGCTGCCAACCCTCGCAGCCATCCAGGGCGGCCGCCTCATAGAGCTCGCCGGGAATACCCTGCAATCCCGCCAGAAAGATCACCATGTAGTAGCCCAGTCCTTTCCACAGGGTGACCACCATCACCGAGGGCAGGGCCAACCAGGGGGAGGTGAGAAAGGCGATCGGGGTGAAGGCAGGGCCGAACAGGGCGCCGAGCCATCCATTGATCAGGCCGTTCTCTGCGTACAACCAGCGGAAGGCGATCGCGGCCACCACCAGCGACACCAGCACCGGGGTGTAGAAGGCGCCGCGGAAAATGTGAATCCCGGGCAGGCGACGATTCACCACCATGGCGAGCGCCAGGGACCCCACCACGATCGGCGGCACCACCCCGATGAGATAAAGAACGGTGGTCAGGGTGACCCGCGCCATCATCGGGTCGCTGAAGAGCCGGCGCAGGTTGGCCAGCCCGATGAACCGCATCGGCGCGTCCACATCCAGCCCCGTGCTCGTGAAGCTGAGCACCAGGGCCATGGCCGCCGGCAACAGCACCGTCAGGGTCAGCAGGGCGAGACCAGGCATCAAGAAAAGCCAGGGAATGGCCCGCTGGAGCGATGGCCGTTCCTTGGGGCCGGCGGCGGCCTCCGCGGCGGAGAATGGGGGCATCGCCAGAGCTTACGAGCCTTTCTCCATGCCTGCCCCAGCCCCCGCAATCAGTGGCCCGGAGAGGGTTCTTCAAGTGGCCCTGCCCCACGATCCCTATCCGATCGTCATCAGCGAGGGGGGGCTGAGCCGGCTGGGCCGCTGGGTCAGCTCCCATGCGGCGCGGCCGGGCAGCCGCGTGCTGGTGGTGAGCAACCCCGTCGTGCACGCGGCCTATGGCGATCGGGCGGAGGAGAGTTTGCGGGCGGCCGGCCTGGAGGTGGGCTCCTTGGTGATCGAGGCCGGAGAGGAGCAGAAGACCCTGGCCACGGTGGCACGGATCCATGACGCCGCTCACCGCCATCGTCTCGAGCGCAGCTCCCTGATGGTGGCCCTCGGCGGCGGCGTGGTGGGCGACATGGTGGGGTTTGCCGCCGCCACCTGGCTGCGGGGCATCGCCGTCGTGCAGGTGCCCACCACCCTGCTGGCGATGGTGGACGCAGCCATCGGCGGCAAGACGGGTGTCAACCATCCCGCCGGCAAGAACCTCATCGGCTCCTTCCATCAGCCCAAGACGGTGCTGATCGATCCGGAGGTGTTGGCCACCCTGCCCGCCCGGGAGTTTCGGGCGGGGATGGCGGAAGTGATCAAATACGGCGTGATCGGTGATCTGACACTCTTTGAGGCCCTGGAACGCCACGGCGCCCGCGTCCCCGCCGAAGGCCTGGCCAGCCTGGAGGCGGTCGGGCCGACCTTGTTGCGCGAGATCCTTGAGCGCTCCGCGGCGGCCAAGGCGCTGGTGGTGGCCGCCGATGAGCGCGAAGCCGGGGCCCGGGCCACGCTCAACTACGGCCACACCCTGGGCCATGTGGTGGAAACCCTCACCGGTTACACCACCTATCTCCATGGCGAGGCGGTGGGCCTGGGGATGTTGATGGCCGGAACCATCGCCCGTCGCCTGGCCTTGTGGGATGCCGACGCGGAAGCCCGCCAACGGGCCCTGGTGGCCGCCGCGGGGTTGCCCCTGAGCCTGCCTCCCCTGGATCCCGAGGCGGTGTTGACCACCCTGCGGAGTGACAAGAAGGTGCGCGATGGCCTGGTGCGGTTTGTGCTGCCCACGGCCATCGGCAAGGTGGTGGTGCGCGATGACGTGGATGAGGGCACCATCCTGGAAGCCCTGCGCACCCACAGCACAGCGGATCAGGCCTGATCCGTCTCGGCAGGGGAATCCGCCCGGGGCCCGGGCTCCCGCAAACAACGACTCCTCAACCGACCCATGGCCCGGCCCGGGCTGCCCCGCTCGAACACCAGCCAGCGGAACTCTCCCAGGGTGAGGGGATCGACGAGGCGGAGCAGCTGTTCCCGCCGCCGCAGTTCCTCCGCGAGGGTCGCCCTGGCGAGGTGGGGCGGAGCGGTGAAACGTTCCGCCAACCCCAGGGCCAGCAGCGCCTCCCCCTGCCGCCTCTCCCCGAGGCCATGCCAACCCGCGGCCGCCGCCGCCCGCTGGACCGTTTCCAGGCAGAGGTGGGCCGTGAGATCCCACTCCCCTGGCGCCAGGAGGGGATTGGCCTGCGCCTGTTGGTTTCGATAGGCGAGAAGGGTGCCATTGGTGCGCTGGGGGGCGTAATAGCGGCGGGCCTCCAGGGCGTAGTCGACCACCAGCAACACACCATCCCGCAGGGCCTCGCCACAGGCCTGAAACCAGGGGCCCGGCCCCGGGTGCCATTCCGTGCACCAGCCCGGCGCCAGGCCGGAGGACGGAAGACCCAGCTCCTCCAGGGCTTCCAGCTCTGCGGGCGCCAGGGCCGGTCCGGCGTTCAGGGCCAGACCACCCCGGTCATCACAGGCCACCCATTGCCAGCGCCAGCACGCCCCATCCCAGAGCAGCCGGTCCACCGGCAGGGCATCGAGCACCTCATGGGCCAACACCACCCCCGTGAGCGGCTGGCGCTGGAGCTCTTCCCATCCGGCCCAGCGCAGGGGAAGCGGAATGTCGCGGAGGGAGTGGCGTTGCCGGCCCGCCATGCCGGGGTTGGGCTCCAGAAGGACCAGCTCGCAGCGGGAAGCCAGGTCGGGGCGCTGGCGGAGGAGGCCCGTGGCCAGTTGCCAGGCCAGCTGACCCTCCCCGGGACCCGTTTCCAGCAGGGTGAGCCGTTCACCGGGGAGCTGCTCCAGCCATTCGATCACCTGGAGGAGGAGCAGGGCAGCGAACTCCTTCCCCAGGGAGGGAGAGGTGGCGAAATCCCCTCGCGGCCCGATGCGGGCTCGCCCACGCCCGTAGTAGCCGTGTTCCGGATCATGGAGAGCCCAGTCCATGTAGGTGCGGAAGGGCACGCTGCCGCCGGTGGCCTGCAGGCGCTCCAGAAGCCAGGGGGGGGCTGGATCAGCCGGAGTCATGGTCACGCCGGAGGAAGCGGAGGGCAGATCGGAGAGAATGCCGTTCATGTCAGCAAGGAAGTCATCATGGGCCGTGAAGCAGGGGAGACGGGATGGCAATCCCGGGCGGCCCGAATCGGAACGGCCCTGATCGCCGCCGTGTTGGCTCTGCTGGTGGGGTGGCTTCCCCTCTGGACAGGGGCGGCCCTGGCGGATGACAACCCGGATCTGTTGCCGGATCACCCCACCCCGGTGATCGATCTGGCCCGGCTGCTCACGGATGGCCAACGCACCGCCCTGGAGAGCGAGCTGGACGATTTCGCCCGCAACAGCGGTTGGAAGTTGCGCGTGCTGACCCAGTACGACCGTACGCCCGGCCTCGCGGTGAAGGACTTCTGGCAGCTCGATGACCGCAGCCTCCTGCTGGTGGCCGATGAACGGGGAGGGAATTTGCTGAACTTCAATGTGGGCGACGCCCTGTTCGCCCTCATGCCGCGCACGTTCTGGGTGGAGCTGCAGACGCGTTTCGGCAATCAGTATTACGTCCGGGAGCATGGTCGCGATGGGTCCGTGCTCGATGCGTTGCACACCGTGAAGGGATGCCTGGCCATGGGCGGCTGTCAGGTGGTGCCAGGACTCCCGCAGGAGCAATGGCTGCTCACCCTCTGCACGTCCATTCTCGGAGGTTTGATCGTGGGGTTTGCCGCCTTCCCCCGTCAGCCTGGTCGGCGAGTGGAGTGGCTGTGGGTGCTCCTGTTGTCTCCCCTGTGGCTCATTCTTTTCGGTGTCTTCGGCGTGGCGCCGATCGTCACCCGCACCGATGATTGGCTGCCCCTGGCGCGGAATGGACTGGGATTTGCGGCCGCAGCGGTGGCGGCCTATTTGATCGCCCAGCTCACCTTGGGGAAAGAGCGACTGCGGAAGGGTGAATCCTGAGGGCGAATCGCCTTCCTTTCACCCGCACCGGAGGGGCCTGCTTTTCCAGTCCTGCTGGGAAGGCCAGGACCGAAAAAAAACTCCCCACTCAATTGAGTGAGGAGTTCCGAGAAATCACCTGCAATTGTCAATAACTCTCTCCGGGATAAACATTCATTGAACTTTTCTGCCTGTCAGAAAGGAAACCCCTACTATCAGGGCTGAGCTGTGCGCACAGCTTCCAGTTGACATTCCAGGCTATCGCCATTGCAGGTCTTGACCTGTTGGATGGCCACCCGCTCCCATTGTTGGGCGGTTTGACGGAGTTGGCTGAGGTTGCCCTCGTAGAAACGCCTCAACTCCTCGTAGCGCTTCACGGGTTGACCGTAGTAACTGTTGCCGGCCAGGGTGGGGAAAGAAGCCCATTCGGGGGAGAGTCGGGCGGCCAATTCTTCAGTCAGCTCACCCCTGTCGGCCAGATGCAGGGCGCCGCGTCGCTGAATCAAATAAAGGGCTCCTTGGTCCTGTGAATCGGGATCAAAGCGGGTCAATCCCAGCTTCTGGGTCACCATGTTCCAGGTGAAGGGCATGAACTGATAAGCCCCGGCGGCGGCGCTGGCATAGCGGGAGGAATAAATCACCCGATCCGGATGGCGCTCCAGGGTGGGCATGAGGCTCCCCCCGAACATGACCCGATACCCCACATCATGGCCGTTGGCCCAGGTGCCTTCGGCGTAGCGAATGGTGTTGAGGAGGGCGCGACGCTCGGGGGTGATGGCGAACACCGCTTGGGTCGCAGGCGGTGGGGAAGGAGGGAGCATCGCCAACCGACGCGGGGGTTGGGGGCTGGGGAGCACCTGATCCCAGGCGTCTCCGGACTCCGTTGCCTGACCGGGCAGCGCGGCGAGAACGCTCAGGCCTAGCAAAGCCGAGAGAAGGGGAAAGCGTCGTGAACGGATCAAGGGGAAGCTGGCGGAGGACAGGGCGCGTCGGGCGCGGAGGGGAAGACTTCAGGGATGGGGCGGGATGTCAGCGCAGAAACGCGAACAGTTGTGTGGAGGTGCAAATAATCCCGGAAGTTCTTGTGGCTCAAACAGAAACTTCGCGACAATTTGCCGATGCGATCCGGGGCTGTCGATCGTTGCCGTGCCGCTCGGAAAACCGTCCCTTTCCACTGGCGCACCAGTCAAAAACCACAATCTCAGCCCCTCACTGCCCTCTCGCCAAGGCTTTGAACAGAATCACCGAACCTTCTTCCCTTACCGATCGTTTCTCCTGATCATCTCCTGAGCAAGCGCGACAGGATTTCCGCCGCCCGGGCGCTTCCCTCCCGCCGCAGCCGCGGTGCTCGCGGCGCCAGGAGGGGTTGATCCAGCTGCCAGGCGCCGCGACGGAAGTCGTCCTCCTCCAGCAACCGATGCCATCCTTCCGCCTGCAGGGCCTTCTCCAGCACCGGCCCCTCCGCAAATCCCCGACGCCTCACCACATGAAGTCCCACCCCTTGGGCTAGGGCTTCGCAGAAGGTGCTGTAGCCCGGTTTCGTGAGCATCCGTGCCGCCAGGGGCATCACATCCAGCGGCCGCAGATCGGCGGGCAGCAGGCGTCCGTTCGGGGCCTCCAACACCCTTGGATCGACGCCGACGAACACATGCTCCGGCCACAGGGCCAGCCAGCGCGGATCCAGCTCCATCCCCAATCCACCAAAGCTGATCAGCACACAGCGCTCCCGCTCGGGCGGCAGATCGAGGCGCCGGGCCACCTCCTCTGGACCATGGCGGGGCGTGGAACTGGTGATCCCCAACTCCACGCTGGGCAGGTCCCAGGGCATCGGCAGAGATAGGGGGCACCGCAGCAGCAGATCGCCCTGCTGGTAGAGGGCCAGGGCCTGTTCGGCCCAGGGCGCGAAGGCCTCCCCCAGGGGGCCATAGATCGCGTCCCAGCCGAAACTGGCCAGCCAGATCAGCGGACAGCAGAGACGCTCGGCCAGCCGCGCCGCGCCGGGGGGCACGTCCGCGAGGATCAAGGGGCGTTTGGACTGGGACTCCAGCCAGCAGGCCTCCTCCTCCACCTGGTTCGGCAGAATGCTCTCCAGGGCCTCCAGGGCCGTGAGGGTGCCCTCCGGATCCAGGGCGAGAGCATCAGCCTGGAGCATGCCCACATCCCAGCGGCAGGGGCGCAGCTCATAGGGCAGATCCCCCATCGCGAGCTTCAGGAACCCGGGATCCACGGCCGTGGAAAGCACCAGGCGGCACTCCGGATGGAGCCGTGCCAGTTCACTGAGCACCGAAGCGGTGCGGGCGGCGTGGCCGTAGCCGTGGCTGCTGATGCAGGCGTAGACCAACATGGCGGTTCAGGGCCTTGACGGCGGCCAAAGCATCTGCTCATACAGCAGGGTGCCGTCCAAACCGTACCAGCGGTGTGACACGTGTTCGACCTCGCCGGTGCCCCGGAGCCGAACCCAGCTCAGGTGACGGAGGGCCCGCCCCCGCTCATCCACCCCGTGGCGGGGCGCACAGGCCGCGTTGAGATACATCGTGCCCCGTTGGTCACGCACGAACGTGATCCGTTCTCCCCCGCGGCGCAGGCGGTGGTGCATGTGGCCGAAGACCACCAGGGGAACGGCCCGCTCCCGGCGGATGCGCGCGATCGCCAGGGCCAGATCCTGATCCCCCCAGTCACAAGCGGGGAGCTTCCAGTCGCGGCCGCAGGGATCCACCGCATGGCTTCCCAACCCCGCCGGACCGCAATGGGCCAGCAGGATCAGGGGCAGGGAGGGATCGGCGGCGGCCGCCGCCGCTTGGATCCGCTCCACCGACTCCTCCAACCCCACAGCGCCGTAGACAGCCCGCACGGCCTTGGACAGGTGGTAGCCCCCACCGGCCGTGGCCGGTCGGCCTCCCACCACCGCCACACCCGGAGGGCGCAGTTCCCGCAAGCCCCAGCCGCAATGGCGCTCCCCCAGCAACCCCAGCTGGCGGCGCAGGCGCTCGCCGGTGACATCGTGACCGCAGTCGTGGTTCCCGAGCACGCACGCCACGGGCAGAGACAAGCGGGCGAGGGCCCGGGGAATGCGGGGGTGGCCGTTGCTGAGGTCGCCCACCACCAGCAGCCCATCCGGGGCCAGCCGCCCCAGCAGCTCCTCATCGCTCCCATCCCATTGGTCGTGGAGATCGCCGGCAATGGCCAGCCGCAGCACCCCGCCCGCGGGCCCGGAATTCTCCCCCTCTAGGCTGATGGCCATGGAGTGCTCAGCGGGGGGACCTCCCAGGGGGGGGATGACAGGTGAGGGTCTGGGGGCGGTGGCACCTCAGGCCGAGCGAGCCGTCCCCATCGGGACAGGCGACGGGAGTCTCGATCCGGAGATGCCCCCGAGGGAGGCGTTGCCTGCGGCCATCGCGGCACTGAAGAAGGAACGAAACGCCGTCATCCTGGCGCATTACTACCAGGAGGCCGCGATCCAGGACGTGGCCGACGTGATCGGTGACTCCCTGGAGCTGTCCCGCCAGGCCGCCCGGACGGAGGCGGATGTGATCGCCTTCTGCGGCGTGCACTTCATGGCGGAGACCGCCAAAATCCTCAATCCAACGAAGATCGTCGTTCTGCCGGATCCGGAGGCGGGCTGCAGCCTGGCGGATGCCTGCCCGGCGGAGGCCTTCGCCGCCTTTCGCGCCCGCCACCCGGACCACACCGTGGTGAGCTACATCAATTGCTCGGCCGCCGTCAAAGCGCAGAGCGATCTGATCTGCACCAGCAGCAACGCCGTGCAGCTCGTGCGACAGCTGCCGCCCGACCGGCCGATTCTCTTTGCCCCCGATGCCAACCTCGGCCGTTGGGTGGCCCGCGGCAGCGGCCGGGAGCTCACCCTTTGGCCCGGCAGCTGCATCGTGCATGAGACCTTCAGCGAGGAAGCCCTGCTGCGGCTGAAGTTGGAGCATCCGGAAGCGGAGGTGATCGCCCACCCCGAATGCCAGGCCCATCTCCTCGATCTGGCTGATTTCATCGGCTCCACCAGCCGGCTGCTGCAGCGAGTGCAGACCAGTCCCGCGCCATCCTTCCTGGTGCTCACCGAGCCGGGAATCCTGCACGAGATGCGGCGACGGGCCCCCGACAAGACCTTCCATCCCGTGCCGGGACTGGACGGCTGCGCCTGCAACGTCTGCCCCTACATGCGTCTCAACTCCCTGGAGAAACTCTGGCGCTGCCTGCACCGGCTGGAGCCCCGCATCGAGCTGGAGGAGGGGCTCCGGCAGCGGGCGCTGGTGCCCATTGAGCGGATGCTGGCGATGAGTGTCTGAAACCGACGTCGCCACCAGCGCCCTCCCCGCCGATGGCCCCCTGCGCCTCACCCCGCAGGGCCTCTACTGCGTGCCGGCGGAGGCCTGGATCGATCCCTGGCGGCCTGTGCCACGGGCCCTGATCACCCACGCCCATGCCGACCATGCCCGCTCCGGCAGCGGCGCCTACTGGGCCAGCGCCGCCAGCGAAGGGGTGCTGCGCGCCAGGCTGGGGGCGGATCTCCCCTTGGCCACGCGGCACTGCGGAGACATCCTGCGGCTCGGCGACGCGCGCATCAGCTTCCACTCCGCCGGCCATGTGCTCGGATCGGCCCAGATCCTGATCGAGGCGGCGGGGGAGCGCTGGCTGATCAGTGGCGATTACAAGCGGGATGCGGATCCCAGTTGTGCGCCCTTCACGCCGGTGGCAGCGGACGTGTTCATCAGTGAGGCCACCTTCGGGTTGCCGATCTACCAGTGGTCTCCCGGCCCCGCCGTGGCGCGGGAGATCCTGGAGTGGTGGCGCGGGGGGGCGGAGATCCCCTCCGTGCTGTTCTGCTACGCCTTCGGCAAAGCCCAGCGGGTGTTGGCCGAACTCCACGCCCTCGGGGTGCGAGAGGAGGTGCTGCTCCATGGCGCCATGCAGACCTTGGTCGGGCCCTACTGCGAGGCGGGAATCGCCATGGTGCCCACCGCCCCCCTCAGCGCCGTGCCGAAGGGTCAGAACCTGGCGGGACGCCTCATCCTGGCGCCGCCCTCCGCCCAGCGCACCCCATGGATGCGGCGGGTGGCCAAGGCTCAGACCGCCTTTGCCAGTGGCTGGATGACCGTGCGGGGCGCCCGACGGCGCCGGGGGGTGGGACGGGGGTTTGTGTTGAGCGACCATGCCGATTGGCCGTCCCTGGTGCGCACGATCGTTGAGACCGGAGCCCGGCAGGTGTACCTCACCCATGGCCATGGCGAGGCCCTGGCCCGCTACCTCCAGGAGGTGGAGGGGGTGTCGGCCCGATGCCTGCGCAGCCCAGAGGCGGGGGCCTGGAGCCGGGAGGAGGAATCCGCCGCCTCAGCTCCCCTTGCGGAGGTATCCGGCGGCTGAGGTGAGGGCCAGGAGCAAGCCCGGCCAGAACAGCCACCAGCCCGCGCTCCACGCCCGGGCGCTCCCCGCCCAATCGGCGGGCCACACAAGCAGCAACAGGGAGAGAAACTGCAGGATCGTCTTCGCCTTGCCGCCGAGGGAGGCCGGTCCGCCGCTGCCCTGCTGGGCACGCCAGCCGGAGACAAGCAGCTCCCGCCCCAGCAGCACCCACACAGCCACCAGGGGAAGCCGCCCGGTCGCGCCCAGCCAGAGCAGGGGCGCGCTGATGAGCAGCTTGTCGGTGAGGGGATCCAGGCGAGCGCCCCAGACGGATCCACCGCCACTGCGACGGGCGAGCCAGCCGTCGGCGGCGTCGCTGAGGCCCCCCAGGAGCAGGAGCCCCCAGGCCAGGGAACCCCAACCGGCCTGCAGACAAAGCAGCAGCGGCAGGGCGAGGCCCCCCCGCAGCAGGGTGAGGCCATCGGCAAGGGCACGGCCCCCCGGGCCCGGAACGGGGGGCGATGGGGGGGCGGTCATGGGAGTCGTCGCCGGCGCCCCTTCAGAATGCACCGTCAGTGCGAGCGACAACGCCATGGTGGTGCAGCGTCCGGTGGCGGAGGTGATGACCTCGCCCGTGTTTTCCGTGCGTCGCGAGACACCCCTGCAGGAGGCGGTGACGCTGATGAGCCAGCATCACATCAGCGGTCTGCCGGTGGTCGACGCCGACGGCACCCTGGTGGGGGAATTGAGCGAAAAGGATCTCATGGTCCGGGAGAGCGGCTTTGAGGCCGGTCCCTACGTCATGTTCCTGGACGCTGTGATCTATCTGCGCAATCCCCTGGAGTGGAACCGACAGGTGCACCAAGTGCTGGGAAGCACCGTGGGGGATCTGATGAGCCCCCACACTCACACCTGCGCCGCCACCAGCAGCCTGCCCGAGGCGGCGCGCCTGCTCAACGATCGACGCATTCAGCGTCTTTTCGTGGTGGATGCGGGGGGTGTGATGGTGGGCGTGCTCACCCGCGGCGATGTTGTGCGCGCCCTCGCCGAGGCGGGCTAGGCCGGGGGCCCGTCCCCCAGGGCAGCACCTCCCCCTCGGCCACCAGCCAGAGCTGTTCATGGGGGGGGCAGGGGTGGCCGCCGGTGCGGCGGCCAAAGGCCGGCAGCACCAACAGGTCCGCTTGGGCGTCGAAAGCGAAGCAGGGAAGCCGCAGGCGATCGACGGCGCCGCCCACCACCGCCACGGGATGGCGGTGGCCGCAGAGATTGAGGAAGCCCTCTCGGGGCTCGGGGGCGTGGCTCAGCCACCAGGGCCCCACAGCCCGGGACGGCCCCCGGGGCAGCCCCTCCAACCAGCTTCCCCGGTCGTGGTTGCCGTCGATCAGCCGCAGGGGGCAGCCCATCAACTCCGGCAACGCCTGCAGCTTCTGGCGCAGCTCGCCTGTCAGACCCAGGCGGCTGTGGATCAGATCCCCCAGCACCACCACCTCCCGGGGCCTCAGCCGATGGACCAGCGCCAGCAGGGGGGTGAGGGTGCTCGCGTCCCCATCGCTGGGCAGGGCCACCCCCAGACCCTGGAACACCTCCGCCTTGCCGAGATGCAGATCGGCCACCAGCAGCAGAGCGCGGGCGGGATCCCACACGGCCCGTTCCCCCAGAAGCTGGAGGGCATGGCCCCGCCAATGGAAGGGACAACGACCGCTGTCGGCCAGGCCCTCCCTCATGCCAGACCCATCGCCGAGCGGTAGGCCGGCCGGGCGTTGGTGGTGGCAATGGCGGCCTGAATGGCGGGAAAGGGAGAGAGGTCCACGTCCTTGCGGAAGAGGGGCAGATAGGCCAGATAGGCCTGCACGGCGCAATCCGCCGCGCCCCAATCCGGCCCGTCGGCGACCCCCGCGAGCAGGGAGCGGCCGCCCGCCAGCAGCCCGTTCAACGCTCCGAGCTGGCGGTTGAGATCCTCGGGGCGGGAAGCGGCGGCAAACATCGCCGGACCGAGGGTGGCATTGGCATAAAGCACCCACTGGGCCGTCAGGGAGCGCCACACCGGCGAGGTGCTCTCCCGGGCGTGGTGCTCCGCCAGGTGGAGCAGGATGGCGCCGCTCTCGAACAGGGCGAGGGGTTGGCCGTCGCCCGCGGAGAAGGCGTCATCGACGAGGGCGGGCACCTTGCCGAAGGGATTGATCGCCAGGAAGGCGCTCTCCCGTTGGGCGCCGGCGGCCAGATCGATCTCCACGGTGGAGCAGGGCAGACCCTTTTCCGCCAGATACCAGCGCACCAGGGAGGCCCGGCTGCGGGGGGAGCCGTAGAGCGTGAGAGCCATGGCCGGACAAGCAGGGAGGGAATCCCCATCATCAGCGCTCAGAATCCTCTCAAGCCGCCGGAGTGCCATGGCCAGCGAAGGGGACAGCCAAGCGTCGCCAGCGACCCTGAGCACCCTGCAACGCCTGGCGCCCTGGCTGCAGAGCCGCATCCGCCGCGGGGTGGTGGGCAGCAGCCGCTACGCCCAGGCCCTGCGCCAGGCCATCCGGGACGCGGCGGAGGATCCCCTGGCCCGCCCGGTGTTGATCAGCGGCGAACCCGGCCTGGAGAAGGACAACATCGCCGCCCTGATCCATTTCGGTTCCCCGGCCCGGCGCCAGTTCATGGTGCGCTTCAACGTGGCCCTGCTGCGGCCCGACGGGGCCGAGCTCTTCAGCGGCGACGCCGAGGAACCGCCCCTCCTGGAGTGCCTCGGCACGGGGGCCCTGCTGCTCGATCAGATCGATCGGGCCGATCCTGTTCTGCGGCCTCGACTGCTGGAGCTGGTCCACGGGGGGCACTGGCGGGACGGCCGGGACGGCACGGCGCGCGTGTTCCCTGGTCGGGTGTTCCTCACGGCGGAAACCAGCCAGGAGCTGGGGGCGGACGTGGTGGCGATCCGGGTGCCGCCCCTGCGGGTCCGGCGGGCTGATCTCGGCGACTGGCTGCGCTTTGCCGTGCGCCAACGCAGCCGCAGCCTGGGCTGGAGCCAGCCCCCCCAGCTGAGCGACGCTTTGATCAAGCGTTTGCAGAGCTACGACTTTCCCGGCAACGTTCGGGAGCTGAACACCCTGGTGGATCGGGCCCTGCGCCAGTGCAGCGGCACCCATCCGGCCATGCTCCCGGACGAGGTGTTCTGGACCGATCAGCGCCGCGGGCGACCCCGTTTCGACCTCTGGCGCTGGAAACCCTGGTTGCGCGACTGGATGCGCTCCCCCGCCCTCTGGAACGGTCTGCTGTTTGGTTTGGTGAGCTGGCTGTTCGTGCTGATCAACATCTGGCTCTGGCGGGCGCCGCAGGATCGGGCCGTCAATGGTGGCCTGAACCTGTTCTGGGCCTGGTGGTGGCCCCTCGTGCTGTTGGGCCATCCGCTGGTGGGCCGCCTTTGGTGCGCCATCTGCCCCTTCATGGTGTGGGGGGAGCTGGCCCAGGGGCTGGCCCGGCGGCTGGGCCATCAGCCGGCGCGTTGGCCTCGGGGCGAGAGTGATGCCTGGGCGGCGCCGCTGCTGGCGGGTGGCTTCGCGGCGATCCTGCTCTGGGAAACCCTCGCCGACATGCCCAACTCCGGGTGGCAGAGCAGTGTTCTGTTGCTGCTGATCACCGCCGGGGCGGTGGCGGGTTCGCTGCGGTTCGAAAAACGCTTTTGGTGTCGCCATCTCTGCCCCGTGGGGGGGATGAATGGCCTGTTCGCCAAGCTTGCCATCAGCGAGTTGCGCGCCCAGGCGGGCACCTGCAGCGGTAGCTGCTCCACCTAGGCCTGCTACAAGGGGGGGGCGGCGGAAGGGGAGGGCCTGGCCACGGCGGGCTGTCCCCTCGGCACCCATCCAGCCCACCTGACGGACAACCGCAACTGCGTGCTTTGTCTGACCTGCGCCCAGGCCTGTCCCCATCGCTCCGTGCAGCTGCGCCTGCGGCCCCCCGGGGCGGATCTGCAGCGGACGATGGATCCCCCGGAAGGGGAGGTGGGGTTGATCCTGGTTCTGGCCGGGGGCGTGTGCTTGCACCACTGGCAGCGGCTGATCGGGGCCCTCCCCCTTGCCCCCCCGGCCCTCGATTCCGGCCCCCTGCTGCCGCGCCTGGCCTGGGGAACGGCGGTCCTGGCCCTCCCCGCCGCGGCCTTCCTCCTCATCCGGGCCCTGCTCTCCGGTTTCGGGCGAGGAGGGGAGAGTCCGTCCCGGGGGCCATCGCGCCCGCGGTTGGCGCTCTATGCCGGTCTGCCCCTCCTCTGGGCCCTGATGCTGGCCGACCATCTGCCCCTGGGCATGGCGGAGGCCGGCCGCCTGCTGCCGGTGAGCGTCGCCTCCTGGAACGGGGAGCTGGCCTCCCGGCTGCCCGCCTGGAGCGCTGATCGCCATGTCATCGCCTTTTGCCAGAGCACGGTGCTTCTGCTGGGCCTGGGGGGAACTGTGGTGTTGCTGCGCCGTCTGTTGTTGCCCTCCCGCGGGAGGGGTCTGGCCCTGGCAGGTCTGGCCTTGGGGCTGGCGGCCGCGGGGCGCTGGCTGGTGGCGCTGCCGAGTTAGCGCGGCGGGCCTAGGGCCGGCCGCAGACCCGGGCGATGTCGCCGGGGTCGTAGAGCATCACCGGTTTTTCGGGGGTGCTTTCCGCGAATGCCCGACGTTTGGTGAGGGCATTCGCGGCGCCGATCGCGTTGGAGAGCTCCAGGCGGGCCAGACCATGGCTGCCGCGCCAGGATTGACAGGCTCCCGGGGTGTCGAACCCGCCGGCCCGGGCCGCCCCGAGCCCCAGAGCGGTGAGCAGGGGCAGCGCCAGGACCATCGCGGCTGCGGCCGACCGCCGCGGGGCAGGGGGCCACTCCCCATCCGGCAGGTGGGGCGCATGGCGCACCTGCCGGGGTTGGCCGAGGTAGACCCAGGCCTGGCGGCCATCGGCCAGGGTGCGCCAATGGCGCTGATAGAGCCGCGGGCACCCCTCGAAGGCATCGAGCCGGGGCAGGGCTGCGGGGTCCACCGCATAGAGCTCGCCCACCACGCGCCCTTCGGCGGCGATGGCCATGGGAAACGGGCCCAGGTCATGGAGGCTGGCGCCCTCCAGGGAGGCGGCTCCCAGGTGGCGGGCCCCCTGAAGGTGGGCGTGGTTGGCCTGCCCGCGCTTCAAGGTGCCGTACACGAACAGCGGCGTCTCCCTTCCCCTTCCGGCGTTCAGCATCCGGCTTGCCCTCCAGTCGTCAGGACACGTGGTGATAATGATTGCAGCCACGACCCAGCACCGATGACCATTGCCCTTCTCATCGCTCTTCTCGGTTCGCTGGGCTTGATGGCCTTCATCGTCAAGCGGCTGGAGCGGGCTTGATCCCGTTCGCCCAAGCGTTTTCCACCGCCATGGCCCCCTTCCCCGGGCATCCCGACATCCTGGCCTTCACCTGGCCCCCCCGGGCTTATCTGTGGTTCAAATCGCTCCACATCGTCGGTGTGGTGGTGTGGTTCGCCGGACTTTTCTATCTTGTGCGGCTGTTCATCTATCACCGGGAGGCCGACGATCTGGCGGAGCCCACCCGGCAGGCCTTTCAGGAGCAATACGCCCTGATGGAGCGTCGCCTGGCCAACATCATCACCACCCCCGGCATGGCGGTGGCGGTGGCGATGGCCATCGGCCTGCTCAGCGTGCAGCCCGCCTGGCTTCGGGAGGGCTGGATGCACGCCAAGTTGGCCGTGGTGGCCCTCCTGGTGGCCTACCACGCCTTCTGGTACCGGCTGATGGGCCAGCTGCTCCGGGGCGAGTGCCGCTGGACGCCCCGCCAG
Source organism: Cyanobacteriota bacterium (assembly GCA_046340515.1). Taxonomy (GTDB): domain Bacteria; phylum Cyanobacteriota; class Cyanobacteriia; order PCC-6307; family Cyanobiaceae; genus Cyanobium. Next base: position 78,065 of record JBKDTB010000230.1, read on the forward strand.
CTCCGCGCCCTCAATGAGCTGCCCACGCTGCTTCTCGTGGCGGCCGTGCTGCTGGTGGTGTTCAAAAACCAGTTCCCCGCGGAAGCGGCCACCTGGTTCCTGGTGGCGCTGGTGGTGGCGATGGCCGGTTCGATCCAGTTCTACGCGCGCTGGCGCCGGCTGCGGGCCGAGGCCCTTGCTCTCTCCCCTCCCACGAGCCGTGCTTCGTCCTGAAGCCCTGAGCCATCCCCTCACCCCGATCCTGCGGCAGGTGAGCCCCACCAGCTGCCCCGGGCGGTTCAATTTCCATTGCCACACCACCCGCAGCGATGGCAGCCTGCAGCCGGTGGATCTGGACTCCCAGGCCGTTCGGCTTGGTTTGGAGCACCTGGCGATCACGGATCACCACAGCGATCAGGCTTTTGTGGAGGCCGAGGCCTGCTTCGCGGCCCAAGCGGCGGAGGGGGAGCGGGTGCCGCGGCTTTGGCGAGGGGTGGAGATCAGCGCCCTGCTGGAGACTTGTCTGGTGCATGTGCTGGCCCTGGGCTACCAAAGCCCCGCTCCCTCCCTGGATCCCTATCTGCGCGGGGAGGCGGCGGTCGGTCCTGCCCTGCGGGCCGAAGCGGTGGTGGCGGCCATCCGGGAGGCGGGGGGCCTGGCGCTGCTGGCCCATCCAGCTCGCTATCGCCTGCCTCATCCCCGTCTGATCGCGGCCGCGGCCGCCCTCGGCTTCGACGGGGCCGAAGCCTGGTACGACTACGACATGCAGGGGCGCTGGGCCCCCACGCCCCTGGTTTGCGAGGCCATCGCCGCTGATCTTCAGGATCGTGGCCTTTTGCTGAGTTGCGGCACCGACACCCATGGCTTGGAGCTCTACGGCCGCTAGGGTTTGCTGACGCATTCCGCTCAGCCTGATGGGTTTGTTCGATCGTCTGCTTGGAAACCGCGATGCCAGCGCCTCTGGCAAGCCTGGTGTCAAGGTGGCCGGTTCGGCCGCTGAAGCCAATCCCCAGAAAAGCGACAACACGTTTTTCCTTGATGCCGACGCCTCCAGCACCCTGGGGGATGTGAACTTCATGCGGCGCTCCAACACGATTCGCCGCACCTTCCCTGGCAACGCCGACAGCCCCGGCGACAAGGAGATGGTGGCTGAGGTGGCCTCCATGGAAGCTCGGCTGGAGCGCATGACACCCGGCCTGGCGGGCACCGCCACCGAAACCAGCACGGACGTCAACCTCACGGGTGGCATTCCCAAGCCGGTGAAGAAAACCTTTGCCCAGCAGATGTCGCCCTCCCAACTGGCGGAACGGCTCAAGGGAGCGGCCGTGAGTGGTGTGAACACCCCTGGCGCCCCCGCCAACGCCCGCAAGGCCGCCCAGGGCCAGGGAGATTCGGGCAGCAGCCCGGCGGCGGGCAAACCGGGTGCCATCGATCCCTTCAAGGCCATGGCCAAGGACCTCAACAGCTGAGGTCACCCCTGCTCAATGCGGGCCTCACTGCTGAGCACGAGCTGGCGCAGATGCTCCAGGTGTTCCGGGGAGGCCCCTTCCCAGAGCCCGCGGTGGTGGGCTTCGAGGAGCCGTTCTCCCATGTCCCTCAGGGCCCAGGGATTGGCCTGGCGCAGGGCTGTCAGCGTCTCGCCCTGGAGCCATTGGTCGCAGATCGCCCCGTAGCTCCAATCCGGCACCCGGCCCGTGCTGGCGTCGTAGGCAAAGAGGTAGTCGAGGCTGGCCGCCAGCTCGAAACCGCCCTTGTAGCCGTGCCGCCGCATGCCCTCCAGCCAGCGGCCATTGAGGAGGCGCGAGCGGATCACTTTGTCGAGCTCCTTTTCCAAACGGTGCACCCGGGGCCGCTGGGGGCGGGAATGATCGCCAAACCAGAGGGCAGGCCGCTCCCCTCGGAGCCGCTCCACCGCAGCGCTCAGCCCCCCCTGGAACTGGTAATAGTCGTCGGAATCCAGAAGATCGTGCTCGCGATTGTCCTGGTTGTGCAGCACGACCTGGACAGCGGAGAGGCGATCTTCCAAGCCCGCTGAATCCGGCACCGCCACCACCTCCGCGGCGGGATCCGCTCCGGTGTTGTCGTACCGCCAGCCGCTCCAGGCCAGGAAAGCATCGGCCAGATCTTCGCGGGATTCCCACTGGCCACTGTCGATCAAGGCCTGGAGGCCCGCTCCGTAGGCCCCGGGCGCCGACCCGTAGACCCGACCCCATGGGCCCCCGGCCCGGGCCCCGGCGGCCCGGGGGTTGAGGACGTCGTCCTCCGGCAGGCCGGCCACCAGCTGGCAGGCCCGGTTGAACCAATGCACCAGCTGGGGGAAGGCATCACGAAACAAGCCCGAGATCCGCAGCGTCACATCCACCCGTGGACGGCCCAGGGCCGCGGCCGGGATCGCCTCGACGTCCACCAGGCGCCGGCCGGGTCCATCCCAGCACGGTTGCACACCCATCAGGGCGAGGGCCTGGGCGATGTCCTCCCCCCCGTTGCGCATCGTCGCCGTTCCCCACACCGACAACGCCAGGGTGCGCAGATCCTCCCCCTCCTCCATGCGGTGGCGCTCGAGCAGCAGCTCCGCGCTGCGACGGCCCAGATCCCAGGCTGCCTCGGTCGGCAGGGCGCGCAGATCCACGCTGAAGAAATTGCGTCCCGTCGGCAACACGTCCGGCCGGCCCCGGGTGGGGGCACCGGACGGACCGGCGACGACCCGTCGCCCGGCCAGCCCCCGCAGCAGGGCTTGCCGTTCCGCAGCGGCGCAGGCCAGCAGGTTGGGGGCCAAGCTCTCCTTCAGCCGCCGCAGGCCTGCCTCCAGGGCCGGGCCCGTGGCCTGACTGGGCGGGGGCGTCTCCAGGCCGAGCACCTGGCGCACCCGGGCCAGGGCCTGCCGCTCCAGCAGGGCCACCCCATCACCCACATGCCGCAGCCCTCCATGGACGCCCTGCCAGCGCTCCAGGCGGAGGCGGTCGTCGGGATCGAGCGGGGCCTCCTCCGGATCACTCCAGGGATCCAGGGCCAGGGCGAGGTCGCGGGCCAGGGCTTGGGTCAGGCCGGGCTCGCCCCCCCCGGGAGCGCGGGCGATGGCCAGCAGCAGCTCCGCCAGGGCGTCATTGTCCGGGAGGTGGCCATAGATGTGCAGGCCCAGGCGGATCTGCGCTTCCTTGAGTTCGCAGAGATAGCCGTCCGCCGCCTCCAGCCGGGCCTCCAGGGCATCGGCGCCCTCGTCTGCGGTGGAGACCATGGCCGGGCTGGAGGCGCTTTCGGGCAGGCGCAGCTCCCGCAGCAAGTCCTCCAGGCGCCCCCGCAGGGGGAGGGCCCGGGCACTGCCGAGATCGCGGGCGAGCCAGTATTCATCCAGCAAGGCTTCCAGGCGCTGCAGATCTCCCTCCAGCCCCGCCCGTCCCAAAGGGGGCGTCAGGTGATCCAGGATCACCGCCTGGGAGCGCCGCTTGGCCTGGCTCCCTTCGCCTGGATCGTTGACGATGAAGGGATAGAGGTGGGGCATGGGACCCAGGGCCCATTCGGGAAAGCACGCCGCGCTCAGGCCCACCCCCTTCCCCGGCAACCACTCCAGATTGCCGTGCTTGCCCACATGCACCACCACTTGCGCCCGGTGCAGGGCCCGGATCCAGAGGTACTGGGCCAGATAGGCGTGGGGAGGCGGCAGGTCGGGACTGTGATACGTGCGGCTCGGATCGCGCTCATAGCCGCGGCTGGGTTGGATCAGCAGGGCGACGGCGCCGAAGCGGAGGCCGCGGATCGGAAAGGCGGGCCCCAAGCGGCTGACGATGAGCCCCCCATCCCGCTCCGGAGGACCCCAGACCTCTTCCAGCACCTGCCGACCGTCCGGTGGAAGCGTGGCGTACCAGTCTTGATAGGTCGTGAGCGGCAGGGTGTCCAGAGCCGGGCGGTGATCGCTTTCCGGATCGTTGGTGCGCCCCCCCAGCAGGGTGCCCATCAGGGCCTCCCCATCCGCCGGCAGCGGCTCGTCGCCCAGGTCATACCCCTCCTCCCGCAGGGTGTGGAGCATGGAGGCGGCGCTGGCGGGCGTGTCGAGCCCCACCCCATTGGCCAGGCGGCCATCGCGGCAGGGGTAATTGGCCAACACGAGGGCCAGGCGCCGCTCCCCTGGCGCGCTCCGTCGAAGGGCCAGCCAGCGATCCGCCAGCTCCGCCACCCAGGCCAGACGGGAGGGATCGGGCCGCAGCACCGTGAGACCCTCCGCCGCGGGCAGGCCATCCTCCGGAACGGGGCGAGGCTCGCGAAACGCGCCGACACGGGTCGTGAGCCGACCATCCAATTCCGGGAGCGCCACCTGCAGGGTCAGGTCCTGGGGGCTGAGTCCGACGGCGCTCCGGGCCCAGCGCTCCCGAGAGCCTCCGCTGGTGAGGAGCTGCAGCACGGGGGCATCCAGCCGGTCCCACAGAGGGGCCCCCATCCCCGCTTCCGCCAACGCCACCGAGGCAAAGGCCGTGCCGCAGATCACGGCCTCCACCGTCTCCTTCGCGAACCAATCCCCCAGGCCCGCCTGCACGGCGGGATCCCGCAGGCCGCTCACCCAGAAGGCCCGAGGACAGAGGCCCTGTTGCCGCAACGCCAGCAGCAGAGCCTCCATCAAGGCCGTGTCTCCCGCCTGCCGGAGGGCGCGATACAACACCACCCCCACCCGCGGGCCGGGATCGTCTCGCCAGTCGTGGGGAAGGGGATCCGCTTCCGCCAAGGGGCGGGGGGGCTCCGGCGGGGGGCCGGTGAGCAGAGCCTCCAGGGCCTTCACCACCAGCGTCAGATTGGCGCTTCCCCCCACCCGGAAACAGGCGGCCAGGGCGCGGCAGAGGGGCACGGGCACACTGGCCAGGGACGCCAGGGTCTCCTCCTCCTCCAGGGTGCCGGCGAGGATCAGCAGGTGACGGTCAGGGCCAGCCTGCTGCCACAGGCGCAGCTGCTCCAGGCCGTAGCTCCAATGGCCCCGGCCGCCGAGCAGGCGCACCAGCACCACCCGGGTCTGGCGCAAGGTTGCGCGGATGTAGTGATCGATGACCGCGGGATGGGTCAGGCAGGCCAGGGGGACGCCCCTCAGGGTGGGGCCCGGGGGGGAGGGGCGCTGGGCGAGCGCCTGATCGAGGGCCAGCAGATCCGTGGGCGCACTGCTGAGCACCACCACCTCGGCGGGGGCATGGCTGATGAACGGGGCCTCTTCTCCGTCCAGATCTCCGGGGTTGGTGGTGGTGGCCAAACGATGCATTTCCCCATCCTGCAGGCTGCGGTGAGAAGATCGGGCCAACTTGACTGGCCCGATGCACCAGTTTCTTCCGTTCGCCTGGTTTGGCGGCAAATGCGTGCCCTTCGCCGAGGCAACCCTGTCCGTGGCCACCCATGCGCTCCACTACGGGACCGGAGCCTTCGGCGGCATGCGTGGTCTGCCCAATCCGGAGGACCCGTCGGAGGTGCTCCTGTTTCGGGCCGACCGCCACGCGCGCCGGCTCAGCCAGAGCGCCAGGCTGTTGCTCACCGATCTGAGTGAGGACAGCGTACTGGAGGCGATCCGGGCGTTCCTTGCGGCCAACCGACCCGGCAAACCCTTCTACATGCGTCCGTTCGTCTACACCAGCGGCCTGGGCATCTCGCCCCGACTCCATGATGTGGTCACCGATTTCCTGATCTACGGCATCGAGATGGGGGATTATCTCTCCCCCGAGGGTGTTTCTTGCCGAATCAGCAGTTGGACGCGCCAGGAAGATCGTTCCCTGCCGCTGCGGGGCAAGATCAGCGGGGCCTACATCACCAGCTCCCTCGCCAAGACGGAAGCTGTCAAGAGCGGCTTTGACGAGGCCTTGCTGCTCAACAGCCGGGGGAAGGTGAGTGAAGCCAGCGGCATGAACCTGTTCATCGTGCGCGATGGCCATCTCATCACCCCGGGGGTGGACCAGGACATTTTGGAGGGGATCACGCGGGCGAGCATTTTGGAACTGGCGCCGGCCATGGGGATTCCGGTGATCGAGCGAGCGGTCGACAAAAGCGAATTGTTCATCGCCGACGAGGTCTTCCTCAGCGGCACGGCCGCGCGGATCACGCCGGTGCGCTGCGTGGAAACCACGGAATTGCCAACCAAGCGTCCGTTGATGGAACGGCTGAGAGATCGGATCACGGCGATCACGGAAGGGCGAGATCCGAGTTATGAACATTGGGTGACTCGAATCAGGATGCCCCAGTGATGCTGGCCACTTCAACGCCGACGCGGCAGACGCAGCGGATGGGCTTCCTGGAGCGGCTGCACAGTCCGGAGAGGCCGGTTTTGGTGTTTGACGGGGCGACGGGCACCTCCCTGCAGCTCCTCGACCTCACCGCCGAGGATTTCGGTGGCGCGGCCCTGGAGGGCTGCAACGAGAACCTCGTCTTCACCCATCCCGATGCCGTTCGCACCGTGCATCGCCAGTTTCTGGAGGCCGGTTGCGATGTGATCGAAACCGACACCTTCGGGGCCACCTCGATCGTGTTGGCGGAATATGGCTTGGAGGATCAGGCCTTTGCCCTCAACCAGCGGGCCGCTGAGTTGGCGCGGGAATTGGCCGATGCCTACAGCACGCCGGAGAAGCCCCGCTTCGTGGCGGGCTCCCTCGGCCCGACCACCAAGCTGCCCACCCTGGGGCACATCGGCTTCGACATCCTCAAGGCGGCTTTCCAAGAGCAGGCGGAAGGGCTGATGGCCGGAGACGTGGATCTCTTCATTGTGGAGACCTGCCAAGACGTGCTGCAGATCAAGGCGGCGCTGATGGGCATTGAGGAGGCCTTCGCGCGGCTGGGCCGCCGCCTCCCCCTGATGGTGTCCGTGACCATGGAAACCACCGGCACGATGCTTGTGGGCTCCGACATCGCGGCGGTGGTGGCCATTTTGGAGCCCTTCCCCATTGATGTGCTGGGTCTGAACTGCGCCACGGGTCCAGAGCAGATGAAGGAACACATTCGTTACCTCAGTGCCCACAGTCCGTTTGTGGTGAGTTGCATTCCCAATGCCGGTCTGCCAGAGAATGTGGGCGGCGTCGCCCATTACCGGCTGACACCAACGGAATTGAAAATGCAGCTGATGCATTTTGTTGAAGATCTCGGTGTGCAGGTGATCGGTGGCTGCTGTGGCACCACGCCTGCCCACATCGCCGCCCTGGTCGAGCTCGGCCGCACTCTGAAACCCGCACCCAGGTCCGTTCGGGGAGGGTCCACCACGGCGGAGGCCGACCAGCCCCGTCCCGCCTTCCAGTATGAACCTGCGGCGGCCTCGATCTATGGGGTCACCCCTTACCACCAGGATCAATCGTTCCTGATCATCGGCGAGCGGCTCAATGCCAGTGGCTCAAAGAAAGTGCGGGACCTTCTCAACGGGGAGGATTGGGATGGGCTGGTCGCGGTGGCGCGGGAGCAGGTGAAAGAAAATGCCCACGTGTTGGATGTCAACGTCGACTATGTGGGGCGCGATGGCGAGAAGGACATGCATGCCCTGGTCAGCCGCCTGGTCACAAACGTCAATCTGCCCTTGATGTTGGATTCCACCGAATGGCAGAAGATGGAAGCTGGCTTGAAGGTGGCGGGTGGCAAATGCATCCTTAATTCCACCAACTATGAAGATGGGGATGAACGCTTCTTCAAGGTGTTGTCCCTGGCCCGGGATTATGGGGCGGGAGTGGTCATCGGCACGATTGACGAAGAAGGCATGGCCCGCTCGGCGGAGCGTAAATTTGCAATTGCGCAACGGGCCTATCGCGACGCTTTGGAGTTTGGCCTGCCGCCGCGGGAAATTTTTTACGACCCATTGGCGCTCCCTATTTCCACTGGCATCGAAGAAGATCGCGGCAACGCACAGGCCACGATTGATGCCATCCGCCGGATCCGTGACACCTTCCCCCATGTGCACATCGTGCTTGGGGTCAGCAATGTCAGCTTTGGCTTGTCGCCCGCGGCACGGATTGTTTTGAACTCTGTTTTCCTCCATGACTGCTGCGAGGCCGGCATGGATGCGGCGATCATCAGCCCGGCTAAAATCCTCCCCCTGGCCAAGATCTCCAAGGAACAACAGGATGTTTGTCGCGATCTGATCTACGACCGCCGGCGTTTTGAAGGTGACATCTGCACCTACGACCCCCTCACCGCCCTCACGACCCTGTTTGAGGGCGTCAGTGCGAAGGAGGCCCGGGCTTCCGGTCCCTCCCTGGCCGATCTGCCAATTGAGGAGAGGCTGAAACAGCACATCATTGATGGCGAACGCATTGGTTTGGATCGGGCCCTCGATGAGGCGCTCCAGACCTATCCTCCCCTGCAAATCATCAACAGCTTCCTGCTGGATGGCATGAAAGTGGTGGGGGATCTGTTCGGCGCCGGTCAGATGCAGTTGCCCTTCGTGCTGCAGAGCGCGGAAACGATGAAAGCCGCCGTTGCCCACCTGGAGCCCGCGATGGAAAAGGTGGAGAGTGATCAATCTCACAAGGGCAAACTTCTCATTGCCACTGTCAAGGGAGATGTGCATGATATTGGCAAGAATTTGGTGGATATCATTCTTACCAATAATGGTTATCAGGTCGTCAATCTAGGCATCAAACAAAGCGTAGAAGCCATCGTTGAAGCGCAGCAAAAGCATCAGGCCGATTGCATCGCCATGAGTGGTTTGTTGGTCAAATCCACGGCCTTCATGAAGGACAATCTCGAAACCTTCAACGCCGAGGGTATCCAGGTGCCTGTGATCCTTGGCGGTGCGGCGCTCACTCCGCGTTTTGTCCATGGCGATTGCCGCGCGGCCTATCGGGGTCAGGTGGTGTATGGCCGGGATGCCTTCGCGGATTTGCGCTTCATGGATGCCTTGATGGAGGCCAAGGCCGCCGAGCGCTGGGATGATCTCCAGGGATTCCTCGATGGTCCTCCTGAGGGTCTGGCCTGGGGCGACACGCCCGCCCCGGTGGAGGCCGAACCCGCCCAGGCGGCTACGGCCACCTCCGGGCAACAAGCGGAACCGGTCCCGGCGGTTGACAACAGCCACCGCTCCGAGGCGGTGCCCGAGGAACCGGCTCTCAGCCCTCCTTTTTGGGGCAGTCGCGTGCTCACGGAAGCGGAGATTGATCTGGAGGCGGTGATGGCCTATCTGGATCGCAATGCCCTCTTCGCCGGTCAGTGGCAATTGCGCAAAAGCCAGGACCAATCCCGAGAGGATTACGAGGCGATGTTGCAGACGAAGGCGGAGCCCGTGTTGCGCCACTGGTTGCGGCGCTGTCTGGAGGAGCGGCTGTTGACGCCGCGGGTGGCTTACGGCTATTTCCCTTGCGCCAGAGAGGGCAACGCCGTGTTGGTCTTCCATCCCGCGCCTCTCAAGGACGGTGATCCAGCCACCGGAGCCCACACCCTCCTGGGTCGCTTCCTGCTCCCGCGTCAGAAAGGCGGCAATCGCTATTGCATTGCTGATTTCTATCGTGATCAAAGCGTGTCTGCAACCGGCGAACCCTCGGCGGCGGATGTGTTGCCAATGCAGGCTGTGACGATGGGGGAGAAGGCCACCAGTTTTGCCCAGACCCTGTTCCGAGCCGATCAATACAGTGATTATCTTTATTTCCATGGTCTGGCCGTTCAGATGGCCGAGGCTCTCGCTGAGTGGACCCACGCCCGCATTCGTGCGGAGCTTGGTTTTGCCGCCGATGAACCCCAAGCCCTGCGCGACATCCTGGCCCAACGCTATCGGGGCAGCCGCTATTCCTTCGGTTATCCAGCCTGTCCCAACGTGGCCGACTCCCGACAACAACTCGACTGGCTTGGCGCCGATCGCATCGGCCTGTCGATGGATGAGAGCGATCAGCTCGAACCAGAACAGAGCACCACGGCTCTGGTGGCCCTGCACAGCAAAGCCCGCTATTTCAGCGCCTGAGCGCCGTGCCAGGCTGGAAGGGCCTCTGCTCTTTTGCCATGGCCCTGTCCGGCCCCGAAGCCATTGATCAAGCGATCGCCGCGGGCATGGATCTCGACGGATCTCCGTTGCCTGAATCCATGCTCGCCCTGTATCTCGAGGTGATGGCGAAAGAGAATGGGCGCCCCCGCAGCGGCGTCACCAAATCAATGCGCAACCGCATCGTGCGGAGCGGAGCGAAGCATTACAGCCAGGACGACCTCGACAGCCGCCTGAAGGCTGCGGGCTGGGAGGGGCTGAAGGCCAAGGAGATCGCCTTCTTCTACGGGACGTGAGCGCTTCCGGGGCCTGACCATGCCTGGAGCACGGCCAGCCACCCCCATGCCCTGGCTGCCGTCTGGCCGGGGCATGGGGGTGGCTCCGGGCCTTTGCCCCGGGGCAAGTGAGACAAGATCCCTGGCTGTGGAAAGCCCAACGGCGGGGAGAGGCCCCCGGCGGGAGGCCCGTCACGGGGCTGATCCCGCCGTCAGGTACAGAGATCTTCCAGGGTCTCGATGACTTCCTGTTGGAAGTCTTCCATGTCGTCCGAATCGCTCAGATCGATGCCCTCGCCTGCCGCGTTCTGGATGAGTTCCTGGAAATGGAAGGCTCCCTCGCCATGGGCGAGAAATTCCACCGCCGAGGACTCACCGCTTTCCTTGAAGGCGTCGCAGAGGGCGAGGAAGGCCGCGTCTTCGGTGAAATCCCAGCTCATGAAGGGGGTGGTGCTAGACGACCTTTAACGCCTCCCCCCCGCGACTCGTCAACCACCTGGATGGATT
>JBKDTB010000231.1:0-43989 GCA_046340515.1 Cyanobacteriota bacterium
CGGGGGGGCGGCGATGAAGGCAACGATGAAGCAGATGGTCGCGGCCAGCAGGGTGGGGATCATCAGCACACCGAACCAGCCCACGTAGAGGCGGTTGTTGGTGGAGGTGACCCACTCGCAGAACTGGTTCCACGCCGAAGCACCGGAGCGCTGTTGGAGAGTGGCGGTCATGAGAACAGGAAAGGTGTCGAGTGCACCAGAGAGTGGTGCGGGACGGAAGGAAGGACGGAAACCCGTCAGGCCCCCGTCGTGCAGCACTGTAACGGAGTGTTGCGGGGATTGTGAGGGAGTGTGCAGGCCAAGGGAATAAGCCTTGACAATGGGGGCCATAAGCACAGCTTATGAAGCGAGGCCGGTCTGGCATCCAAGCAGGCACCACACGATGAGATGGGGCGGGTTCCGTGCCTTCCAGATGCCACCCTTCCGTCCGACGGACGCGAAGAGAACGACGCGAAGAGAACCAACAGCAAACGCGCTCAAGGGACCGACTGGAGCAGCCTCTCAAACAACAACAGGGCCCTCTGGACCGCAGCACTGACACAAGCTAGGAGGGTTGTTGTCTTGACCTTTCTCACGATGCCGCTCGGAACATCTCGTTGGCCTGCTTTGTCTCCCCAGGGAGTGGCGCGTTGGACGCGGGCCACCATGCTGGTGTGGCCCGTCCTGGCGGCAGGTCTGCTGGTTGGGGGCTGCGGGCGGGGACCCAGTGCGGAGACCCGGCGACTGGATCAGGTGGACCTGAAACTGCAACAGTTGGAGCAACGCCTCAACAAACTTTCCATCCGCGCGGAGGACGGCGCGGACAAAGCAGGCAAACCTCCAGCCGGCGTGATCAAATCCCTCACGCTGCGTTTAGGCAGCGAGGACGACCGCCTGCGCATCTACTGGGCAGACGGAAGCCAGACGGATCTGCCCTGCACCAAGGAACAGAGCACCTACGTCTGCGGTTGAAGAACCGGCCTTAGCGCGGCTTGGCCGGGTTTCGTTCGTGAGAGTCAGCCGACCTGATCGCGATGGCTGTGGTAGTGCTGTCCGCGATAGCAAAGGTCGGCCTGCTGATTCGCTCCAACGACCGGGTGGCGGAGGGGAGCGGTGTAGGCATGGCCGCGATAGACGTGCTTGACAGGGCGATCCGAGGCCTGTTCATGGGTTGCGGCGTCGTAGGCAACACCGCGGTAGCGAAGGGGGCTGGTCATGGATTCTGTGTCGATAGCCACAGTTTTGGTTTAATCGTGCGTTCCGCTCATGGCGAACATTTCGGAAGGATCGCAACTAAACGTAACTGTTCAAGAACGGGCTTCCGCCCGACCCAGCTGAGCAGCCATCACCCATCACTTGCTCTTTGACATTCAATGCCTGCAAAGCCAGGCTGAGTCACTTGAGTCGGCAGTTGGCCATTCTGTCGCGGACGATACAGAGACATCCATAGCGAATTACAAAAATTTGCTCCCATCAAGCGATCTTGCCTATGCTCATGCGTTGATCTCACTGGATTCTCTTCTCAACTCAATTTAAGAACCATGACACTCACTTCGTCTGCTAGGCGATCGAGAGCCTCTCTCGCATCTTCCAGTCTTCGCAACGCCCCCCAGCGACTTCGCTCGCGCCTGAAGGTCTTCTCCTCCTCCTCCACACTCACCTGGCTGGCCTGCGTTCCTGTCGCCTTGATGGGACTCGGCTTGTTCAACCTGGCCGCCAAGGCAGCCGATTTGCCGGAGCTGACCCCTGGTTTCCTGGCGAACAATCTTTTTCTTTTGATCTCAGCCGTGCTCGTGATCTTCATGAACGCGGGCTTCGCAATGGTGGAGGCTGGGCTTTGTCGGCAGAAAAATGCTGTCAATATCCTTGCCAAAAATTTGATCGTCTTCACACTTGCCGTTACAGCTTATTGGTTCATCGGGTACAAAATTATGTATAACGCCGATTGGATCATTCCAGGATGGTTAAAATTCGGTGGTTTCTTCTTTGATCCAACCGTCACTCCGGAAATGATTAAAGAAGCCAAGCTTGTGCCAAGCGTAGACTTTCTCTTTCAAGCCGCATTTGCTGGCACAGCGGCAACGATTGTCTCTGGACTAGTAGCTGAGCGAATCAAATTTGGCCCTTTTGTCATTTTCTCTTTGATTCTTGTCGGAGTTCTCTATCCCATCTCTGGCTCTTGGCAATGGAATGTTGGTGAAGGATGGCTGAATAAATTGGGGTTCATTGATTTTGCAGGTTCGTCAGTTGTTCATTCTTTTGGAGCCTGGTCCGGCCTCCTTGGAGCTCTGCTTCTCGGACCACGCATCGGGAAGTTCGTCGAGGACAAACCCCAAGCGATTCCTGGACACAATTTGGCCATTGCCACTCTTGGCTGTCTGATTCTCTGGATTGGCTGGTATGGCTTTAACCCCGGATCCTGGCTCTCCATGGCACCAGAAGTGCCCTACATCGCTGTCACCACAACCCTTGGGGGGGCCGCAGGGGGAATTGCAGGAACTCTGACAAGCCAAATCACCGGAGGCAAGCCTGATCTCACCATGACCATCAATGGGATCTTGGCAGGTCTGGTGGGCATCACGGCCGGTTGCGACGGGTATTCGATGCCGGCCGCCTGGGTCGTCGGTTTCATCGCTGGCGTGTTGGTTGTATTTTCCGTCATGTTCATCGACTCCCTCAAAATCGATGATCCGGTCGGTGCCTTTTCCGTGCACGGAACCTGTGGCATTTGGGCCACGCTTGCCGTTGGGCTGTTCAACACCGATAAAGGTCTCTTCACAGGCCATGGATTGGGCCAACTGGGTGTTCAGATTGTCGGAGTGGTGGCTTTCGGTCTGTTTTCTGCCCTCTCCTCCTTGCTGTTGTGGTACGTGATCGGTCTCTTCTATGGAGGGATCCGCGTGAGCGAGTCTGAGGAAGTGGAGGGGTTGGACATCGGCGAGCACGGCATGGAGGCCTATCCCGATTTCGCTTCCACCCGCTAACTCGTATCGGCCTGTCATGGAGCGGGCCATCCTCCGCAGGCCTCCAGCCAAAAGCCTTCAGTTGTCTTCATTGGGTCGCCTGCGGGCGACTTTTTTTTTATTCGACAGGCTGAGAAACAGCAGCTCCTGGAAATGAGGCCCGGCCCGCGACTCCATGGGTCTCCTGTGCGGGTCATCGCAAACGGCCTTTCTCCGTTCGGGTCAAGGGGCTGCGGAGGAGGGGGCCAAAGCCGCCGCAAGTCGGCGCAAAGCCGCCCCCCATTCGGGCACGACGGCCCATTCCTCCCGCCGCGTGAGGCTCAGGGCGATCCCCTTCTCCTCATAGGCGGCCTCGTTGATGAAGACCGGCCACACCACAGGGGGATCCTCCGGCCCCGGCCGCCAGGGGAGGGTGTCGCCCTGCAGGGTTTGAAACAGGGGATCCAGGGGCCGCAGGGGCCACCAATCGCGATCCTGAAGCCGGGGATGGAGCAGCGCCGAGGGGCGGCCATGGACATCCCTGGGGAGATCCAGGCTCCGCAGGTGGCGATGCACCACCAGCGCCGCCGGCAACCGCAATGTCTGGTCCCGCGCTTCGGCCAGCACGGCCAGGGTGGCCTCCAGCGCCAGCTCCGTCTGCCGGCAGATGGTGGCGTTGACCACGCCCTGGGGCACCGCACCCACCTCAATCACCAGCCCACAGGGCCATTGCTCCACCAGGTAGCCGCGTTGGGAGGGATCGCCCTCGTGCAGATACACAGGCAGTCCAAGGAGCCCCTGAAGGCCCGCCGCCAAAGCCAGATCCGCCGGCCGCCGGCCGTAGACCACCAGGGAATTGCCCATGGCGGCGGTGGTGCTGTGCAGATCCACGGCCACCCCACAGGGGGCCTGTCCCTTGGGCCCCCAGGCGGCCAGCAGATCGCGCGCGCGCCGCACCTCCAGCTCCTGGTGGGCGGGATCGTCGAGCATGGCCGGCAGAAAGGCCCGGTTGAGATCCCGATCGATGTAGCGCCGGCCGGCGCGGATCGCCTCCGGGTTGCCCTCGCTGAACACCACCTTCAGGCCATGGCGGTCGAGGCCCCCGGGCTCCTGGCGCCAGCGCTCCAGCAGATGCACGGCGTTGCGTTCATTGCCGTGGGTGCCGGCCACCACCAACACGCCGGCCCAGTCATGGGGCTCATGGGTCATCGCCAGGGCGCCGCTCGCGGGTCCAGCTTGACGCAGAGTTGAGGCAGCCGTTGTTGCCCCCATGACGCCTCCTCCAGTATTGGTGCGCGGCGTGCGGGCCTTCTGGCACTGGCAGTGGCGACAACTGATGGCGGGGCTGGCCCCGGCGGACGCTGAAGGCCACTACCGGCGGCCTGCGGGAGCCTTCACCACCCTGCCGCCCCTGCCGGACGACGCGGGGGAGGGCGAACATCACGGCCTGATCGTGGGCCGCAGTTGCCCCTGGGCCCACCGGGCCTGGTTGGTGTGGACCCTCCGGCGGCTGGAGTCCAGCGTGCGACTGGTGATGGTGGAGCCGGATCCGGAGGCGGGCCGCTGGCGCTTTCCTGAACCCTTCCTTGGCTGCGACAGCCTGGCGGACCTCTACCGCCGCTCGGGCGGCAACCGCGAGGCCCGCGCCACCGTGCCCTTGCTGGCTCGGCTGGACAACGGCCGCATCCTGCTCAATGAGAGCGCCCGGGTCATCGAGCTGCTCAACCAGTGGCCGGCCCCTCCCGACGCGCCCAACCTGGAGCCCCCCTCGGCTCTGGAGGCGATCGAGGGCTGGCGGGCGCGGTTTCAGGACGCCGTGAACGATGGGGTCTACCGCTGCGGCTTTGCCCGAAGCCAAGGCGCCTACGACACCGCCCAGGCCGAGCTGTTCGCGGCGCTGGAGGAGGCGGATCGGGCCCTGGAGGAGGGAGAGCGCAGCGGCCGCGACTGGCTCTGCACAGCGGAGGGCCCCAGCCTGGCGGATGTGGTGCTCTTTCCCACCCTGATCCGCTGGGAGATGGTCTATGCCCCCCTGTTCGGCTGCAGCCAGCGGCCCCTCTGGCAGCTGCCCGCCCTGTGGCGCTGGCGCAGCCGTTTTCTGGCCCTGCCCGGAGTGGCCGCCACCTGCCGGGCCGAGGAGTGGCGGCGCGATTACTTCGGCTCCCTCTTTCCCCTCCACCCCTCGGGACTCATCCCGGCGGGACCGGATCTGGCCACACTGGTTCACAGCACACCCCCCACCCTTCCATGAACGGCACCCAGGCCCCCCCCAGCGCCGATCCCGTTTTTGAGGGGGTCTTCGGCCCTTACACCATCACGGCCGAGGACCGGCGCGAGGTGTTGGGCTACAGGCTCGCCCTCACCAGCGTCGCCCTCGCCCAACTGGCCCTCGCGCTCCAGTGGCGGCAGGGGGGGAGCGGGACGTTGTGGCCCTGGCTGCTGGTGATGGCGGTGGGCCTGGGTTTGGCCTTGCGTTGGATTCACATCTACCTGCGCCCGCTCCATCGGGCCCTGCAGGCCTTCTGGTTGGTGGGCTGCGTGGGCTTCGGGGCCCTGGCCCTGTGGCTGGGACCGGAACTGATGGTGCGGGAGGGACTGCAGCGCCCGTTGGCGATCCTGGCGGTGGGCCCCTTTTTCGCCGCCCTCACCGGCGTGGGATTCAAGGAGTTCTTCTGCTTCCGCCGGCCGGAAGCCATCGGCGTGACCCTGCTGTTGCCCCTGGCCCTGTTGGGACGGCTGACGGGGCTTTTGCCCGTTTCCCAGACCCTCCAGCTGCTCGCCCTGCAAGCCGCCCTGCTGCTCGTGCTCTGCCTGCGCAAATTCCCGATGGCGGCCGCCGCTGACGTGGGCGACAAGAGCGTGTTCACCCACCTGGAGCGGCAGCGGCGCGGCGCCCTCGACGGACCGGCGACCGGCGGACCGGGGAGCGGCGGGGCGGCGGAGGCCACGCCATGACCCTCATCCGCCTGGAGGGCGCCAGCAAAGACTTCGGCGTGCGCCCCCTCTTCCGCCGCCTGGATCTCACCCTGGAGGACGGCGATCGGTTGGGATTGATCGGTCCGAATGGCGCTGGCAAATCCACCCTGCTGCGGGTGCTCGCGGGGGTGGAACCCCTCGGGGAAGGCCAGCGCCAGTGCCAGGCCCGCCTGGAGGTGGTGCTGCTGAATCAGGAGCCGGCCTTTGATCCGGAGGCCACCGTGCTTGATCAGGTGTTTCAGGGGGCCGGCGATCGCATGGCCCTCCTGCGCGACTACGAGCGGCTCGCCGTGACCCTGAGCCAGGAACCCGACTCCGAGGCCCTGCTCGCCCGCCTGGCCGAGGTGCAGCGCCAGATGGACGCTCGCCAGGCCTGGGATCTGGAGCGGCAGTGCCACACGGTGCTGGAGCGGCTGGGCATCGGCAGTGATCCCCGGGCCCTGGCGCAACGGATGGGGGCCCTGTCCGGCGGCAACCGGCGACGGGTGGCCCTGGCGGCGGCCCTCGTGGCCCAGCCCGATGTGCTGCTGCTGGATGAACCCACCAACCACCTCGACGCCGAAGGGGTGGAGTGGCTGCAGAGCTGGCTGGATCGCTATCCCGGCGCCGTGGTGCTCGTGACCCACGACCGTTATCTGCTGGATCGCGTCACCCGTCGCATCGTGGCGGTGGAGGGAGGCGAGGCCCGGCACTATCCCGGCAACTACGCCGCCTACCTGGAGCGGCGCGCCCAGGAGGAGGTGGTGGCGGAGGCGGCGGCGGCCAGCCATCGCTCCGTGATGCGGCGGGAGTTGGCTTGGCTGCGGCAGGGGCCAAAGGCCCGCAGCACCAAGCAGAAGGCGCGCCTGCAGCGGATCGAGGCCCTGCGGGAGACGCCAACGGCCCGGGGCAAAGGGAAGCTGGAGCTGGCGGTGACGGCCCAGCGGCTGGGGAAGCGGGTGATCGAGGCGGAGGAGGTGGCCGTGGCGGTGGGGGATCGGCCCTTGCTGCGGGGGTTCAGCCACTCCTTCAGCCCGGAGGATCGGGTGGGGATCATCGGGCCCAACGGCGTGGGCAAATCCACCCTCCTGGAGGTGCTGGCCGGGCAACGGGCTCCGAGCGGCGGCGTGGTGGAGATCGGGGAGACAGTCCGACTGGCCTGCTTTGATCAGCACAGCGTCCTGCTCCAGGTCGCGCCGGAACGCAAGGTGATCGATGTGGTGCGGGAGGCCGCCAGTCGGGTGATGGTGGACGGGCGGGAACTCAGCGCCTCGCAGTTGCTGGAGCGCTTCCTCTTCCCCCCGGCGCAGCAGCATCAGCCGGTGGCGAAGCTCTCCGGCGGGGAACGCCGCCGCCTCCATCTCTGCCGGCTGCTGATGCAGGCGCCAAACGTGCTCCTCCTTGATGAGCCCACGAACGATCTGGATGTGGCCACCCTGGCGGTGTTGGAAGACTTTCTGGAGGATTTCCCCGGCTGTGTGGTGGTCGTCTCCCACGACCGCTGGTTTCTGGATCGCACGGTGGATCGCCTGTTCGTGATCCGCCAGGGAGCGGTGGAGCGCTTTGAAGGGAACTACAGCGCCTGGTTGGAGGCCCGCGGGGGGAGCGGCGATGGCGGGGCGGGGGGATCCGGCGGGAAGACCGCCAGCGCCACGACAACGGCCGAGGCCGAACGCTCCCGGCCCCAGCCAGCCCGGGCCCCGGAGGCCCCTGCCCGGCGCAGCTACCGGGAAAACAGAGAACTGGAGGCCTTGGAGCGGGATCTGCCTTTGTGGGAAGGCCAGCGGCGTGCCCTGGAGGAGCGCCTGGCGGGGCCGGACGGGGTGGCCTACGAAGAACTGGAGCGCCTGAGCGAGGAGCTGGCGGAACTCGTGACCCGCATTCACAACGGGGAGGAGCGCTGGCTCCAACTCAGCGATCGGCCCGCCTGAGGGGCAGCTCGCAGACGGGGACCAGACGGAACCTGCAGGCTCCACGTCGCCAGGTGCGGCCAGGCCCCGCAGGCCTCGGCCAGCCCCATGGCCGGGTGCCTGTCGTCGACCAAGCAGCCGCGGGGGAGGGAAAGCGCTGGCTGACGCCCCCGTGGGCGCACATTGTTTCCATTTGAACACATCTTCATAACAAAGCGCCCGGCGCCACTCTCTCTGCTCGGAGCGGTCGCGGTTGTCGGCGGGAGCATGGATCCCAAACAAACGGCCCTCCTTGTCCATGAAATGCCTGCCCCGGCGGTTTTGGATGCCTGTCATCGGCCGTTCTCCTCGGCGGCGGTTTTGGTGCCAGCACCGGTTGGAGGGCCTGCGCCGGTCTTGAAAGGGGGTTTTTTGATGTGCGACAGCGCACAGGAGGGAGGCAGTTGGCCGATGGGGCTCGTATGGTGGGCGCCGTGAATTCATGCCGGCAACCGCGGCCGTCTCTCATGAAAAGCATCGACGAACACATCCAAAAAGACAGAGTCGACATCGAGGAGGCCCGTGCCGCAGGTGATCTGGGCAAGGTGCGCCACCTGGAGGAGGAGCTCAAGGGGCTGGAGGAGTACAAGTCGCACCACCCGGAGGACAGCCACGACCCCACTCCCCTTGAGGTGTTCTGTGATTTGAACCCCGAAGCCCCCGAGTGCCGCGTTTACGACGACTGAGGGTGATCCAATTGCCGCCAGATGGCCTCCAGCAGGGGTTCCAGCCCCCTGGAGGTCGCGGCGGACACCACCAGAGGCCGAGGGGTCATCCATCCCTTGCCCTCTCCCAGGGCCGACACAGCGTCCACCGCTGCGTTGATGGCGACCTCATCCAGCAGGTCTGCCTTGTTGAGCACCACCAACTTCGGTTTGGCCGGCAGTCCCTGGCCATAGGCCTCCAGTTCCTGGTCCACCACCGCCAAGTCGCTCACCACATCCTCCGCGCCTGCGTCGAGAAGATGCACCAGGATGCGAGTACGCTGAATGTGTCGCAAGAAATCGTGTCCGAGCCCGGCTCCGGAGGCCGCCCCTTCGATCAGTCCGGGGATGTCGGCGAAGACCGTGCCGTCTCCACTCGGGCGACGCACCACCCCCAGGTTGGGCACCAGGGTCGTGAAGGGGTAATCGGCGATTTTCGGCTTGGCGGCGGAAAGCACGGAGATGAGGGTGCTCTTGCCCGCGTTGGGCAGGCCGATGATTCCCACCTCCGCGAGCAGCTTGAGCTCCAGCCACAGATCCCACGTTTCCCCCTCCACCCCGTCCGTGTGACGTTCCGGGGCCCGGTTGCGGTTGCTCAGGAAGTGGGCATTGCCCAGGCCCCCGCGCCCGCCGAGGGCCACCAGGAGTTCATCGCCGGCCTCCGTCAGATCGCCGAGCAGCACACCGGTGCGGGCATCGCGCACCTCCGTGCCCCGAGGCACCCGCACCACCAGCGGTGGAGCGCTGGCGCCAGTGCGGCGACTGGGTCCCCCGCGCGTTCCATCATCCGCGGCAAACAGGCGCTTGTAGTGGAAGTCGAGAAGGGTCTGCAGGTTGGCGTCCGCCAGCAGGAGCACATCCCCTCCCCGGCCCCCGTCACCGCCGGAGGGGCCGCCCGCAGGCACGTATTTCTCCCGCCGAAAGGCGGTGATCCCGTCGCCACCACGGCCCCCACGCACGGTGATGCGGGCCTGATCGATGAATTGCATTGCGGCGATCCTAGGATCCACCGGTCGCAGCGAACGGTTGGCCGAGGTTCGGTTTGAGGAGGTGAGCAAGACCTACCCGCCCAGGCGGGGAGGAGAGCCTGTGGCCGTGTTGCGGGAGCTGGATCTGCGGATCAGCGATGGCGAGTTTCTCGTCTTGGTGGGGCCCTCCGGCTGCGGCAAGAGCACGCTGCTGCGCCTGTTGGCGGGCCTGGACGCGCCAAGCGCCGGGGAGATCTTTGTCGGGGATCGGCCCGTGAGCTCCCTGAGGCCAGCGGAGCGCAACGTGGCGATGGTCTTTCAGAGCTACGCCCTCTACCCCCACCTGAGCGTGGCAGGCAATCTGGGCTTTGGCCTGCGCCGTCGCCAGCGCCGCACCCCGGTGCAGCAGGTGTGCGATGGCCTCCATCGCCTGAGCCGCTCCTGGCCCCGCCCCCTGCGCCTCGCCTCACCCCGGGAAGGGCGCATTGAGGCCCGGATCCGCGAGGTGGCCTCCATGCTGGAGCTGGAACCCCTCCTGGAACGGCTGCCCAAGGAGCTCTCCGGGGGGCAGAAGCAACGGGTGGCGCTGGGGCGGGCCATCGCGCGTCAGCCGGAGGTGTTCCTGATGGATGAACCCCTCAGCAACCTCGACGCCAAGCTGCGCACCGGCACCCGCACCCAGATCGTGGAGCTGCAGCGCCAACTGGGCACCACAACCATTTATGTGACCCACGACCAGGTGGAAGCGATGACCATGGGTCACCGCATCGCCGTGCTCCACCAGGGTCGACTGCAGCAACTGGGCACCCCGTTGGAACTCTACCGCCACCCCGCCAATCTCTTCGTGGCCCAATTCATCGGCAGCCCGCCGATGAATGTGCTGCCGGTGGAGGTGGTGGGTCCGGGGATGGTGCTTCTGGCTGGCAAGAAGTTCACCCTGCCCGACGCCATGGAACCCCTCTTGGTGGCACGCCACGGTCAGCGGCTCACCGGTGGCCTCCGCCCGGAACATCTGCGCCTGGGCCCCTCCGCAAACCGCAATCTGCCCGCGGAAGTGGGCCACGTGGAGGCCCTTGGCAACGAGCAGCTTCTCACCTGCCGTCTGCTGGAAGGCAGCGCCCTGGTGCACGTGCGCGTCGGCCCGGATCAAGAGGTGCGGCTGGGGGACACCGTGCATCTGGAGGTGGATCCCGCCGGGTGGCGGTTGTTTGATGACGCTGGGGAGGCACTGGCTCCTCCGAGGCGCTGGGATCGCGAGCCGACTCGGAGGAGGGAGCCAGAATTGCCGAAACTAAGTTGAGGCAAAACGATGTTTTGCGGAAACGCAATGTGTCAAAAGTCTAATCGAGGAATCGATTCTCTTTAAAATCACTGTTTGGCACATAAAATGAGTTGATATATTTTTCTATCAATTGCCGCTCTGCCTCCTTGAGGTCGAGGGCATAAATATCTGAGGTGCTCTGGTAGGGCTTTCCGGCAACAATCTTTCTTGCCAGCGTGGGGTACATTCCAGGATAGCTCATAAAGTCTCGTGCTGTACATTCATTCAAATTAACTCCTTTTTGGAAGTCGGAAGAGAACTTGTCATCAAGACGGCCCATCGTTTGGAAAGGAATGACCTACCTTTGATACAGACAAATACGGTTCAAAACCTGTCCTGCAAGAAATTCTTAAACTTTGCCAGGAATCGTTGATCGAGGTGGCCTGGTTTTTCTGGACAGCTCCCATCGTTCACCTCTGATGCAGGGCACCGCCCCAGAAATGGCGTTTTGCCTCAATAAACTGTGATCAGTTTTGATTGACTTCTGGCAAGGCTGGGATCCGACCGTGCAGTGACCTGGCCTCCGGCGTGAGGGCGGCTCCACCTGAGTTCTTCTTCACGACGAGCCATCGGGTTGGCCAGAGTCAACTCAGTACCACCGGCATCTGCACGGATAGGTGAGATCAACGCCCCAAACATTGAAAGGGGCCCTTCCAGGCCCCATGGGTCATTTGGTTGACAAGGCTGACCTCACCCCGTCTCCGTTAAGAGTGTCAGGCGGCCACAGGGGCGGCTTGACGGGAGAAACGAACGATGTTGTTCGCTGTTACGGGTTTGCTCTCACCGAGCAGGCTTCAGTCATCCTCCTGGCGCCCCGTCGAAACCATTGCAGCCCCGAAATGGACTCCTGACAGAGCAGGAGTGGGGAGAATGGAGCTGAGCGGAATCGAACCGCTGTCCGAAACACTGGTGTGGACCACCTAGTTCGGCCGAAACCGAACTTTTGTATTGTGCCACCTCTCCTGCTCGGCGGCAGAGGCTGGGTCAGGTGGGCATGACCGTACAGGGCAGGGGCCAGCCGGGCACAAGCGGGAGCCAGGGCTCAGAGATCAGGCGGGCCGGGGGGCGGGGGAACCAGCAGGGAGCAGCTGGGCCGTTCCAACAACTGATGGGCCACCTCGCTCGGGGTGTCAAAGGGCTGGAGACAGGCGCTGCAGGGCCAGGGATCACGGCCGGGCTCCTCGCACCACCCTTCGAGGAACAGGCGGCTGCCGTGGAGCACCAGCTGAAAGCGGCCGTGGCGATGGCCCCGGAGTTCCAGGCCGTTGGCCGCTCCCAGGGCGCGGAGGATCGTTGGGGAGGGGTTGCCCATGGTGAACCCGGCAGGTGAAACAACGGTCCCTCCACTGGGGGGAAGGGCCAGGGCCACGGGTCAGTTCGGGGAGTGTTCGTGGCCATAGAGGGCCCGCAGGCCCTCTTCCGTGGCCGGTGCCACCCCCCGTTCTGTGATCAGGGCCGTCACCAGCCGGGCGGGGGTGACATCAAAGGCGGGATTGAAGGCGGCGCTGCCCTCCGGCGTGAGCTGCACGGTGGTGATCTCGCCCAAGGGGCCGAGACCGTTGATGTGCGTCACCTCGCTGGCGGCGCGCGCCTCGATCGGAATCTCCGCCACCCCATCGGCCATCGACCAGTCGATGGTGGAAGCGGGCAGGGCCACAACGAATGGCACGCCGTTGTCGCGGGCCGCCAGGGCCTTCAAGTAGGTGCCGATCTTGTTGCAGACATCGCCGCGCCTCGTGGTGCGGTCGCTGCCGACGATCACCACATCCACCTGGCCGTGCTGCATCAGATGCCCGCCCGCGTTGTCCACGATCACCGTGTGGGGCACACCTTCCGCCCCCAGCTCATAGGCCGTGAGGCTGGCGCCCTGATTGCGCGGGCGGGTCTCATCGACCCACACATGCACCGGCAGGCCGGCGCGGTGGGCCTTGTAGATCGGCGCCAGGGCCGTGCCCCAATCCACCGTGGCCAACCAGCCGGCGTTGCAGTGGGTGAGAACCTGCAAGGGCTCCCCCTGGCGCTCCGCCGGCCGCGCCGCCGCCAGCTCCTGGAACAGGGCCACACCGTGCTCGCCGATGGCGGAACACATGGCCACATCGTCCTCCGCGATCGCCGCCGCCTCCGCTCCCGCCGCCTCGGCTCGCTCCTCCGGCGGCAGGGGCGCCACCCGCCGCCGCACCCGCTCCAGCGCCCAGCCCAGGTTCACGGCCGTGGGCCGGGTGGCGTTCAAGCCAGCAAACGCCTCCTCCAGGGCCCGATCGCTGGGATCCACCCCCAGGGCCAGCATCAACCCGTAGGCGCCGGTGACGCCGATCAGGGGAGCGCCCCGCACCACCATCGTGGCGATCGCCTCCGCGGCTTCCTGCCAGGTCTTCAGAGAACGGGTCTGGAACTGATGGGGCAGCCGGGTCTGATCGATCACGCCAACGGATCGGCCGCCCTCCTCCAGCCAGATCGTGCGCCAGGCCTGGCCGTTGATGTTCATGGGGGGAAACCATCCAAGAGGTGTTGATCCTCGCCGCTGGGGATCCGCCGCCGGAGCCCCGCCGGATTTCAGATGGGTCGATAGCCGAACCAATCCGGTCGCTGCGGGGGGGTCGGCTCCGGGACGGAACGAAGATGCACCTGCCAGCCCTCCAGCGTGTCGAGGGGCAGGCAATCGTCCACGGCCTCCGGCGCCTCCAGGCCCCCCACGGTGTCGAGGGGATGGAGGTCATCCTTGTGGCGCAGCAGGGCCTGCGGCAGCCAGGAGGCCAAGGCCTGGCGCCTGGCTCCCGCCGCCGTGGCGGCCACCACCAACCCGAAGGCATGCTCCTCCGCCAGCCGATCCGCTTGATACCCCCCCACATTCACAAACCAGAGCCGCTCTTTGCCCTCCCGCGGTTCGCGGCGCAACTCCACCGCAAAGGCCCCCACCTGCCGCACCACCATCCAGCTGTCGATGTGCAACCCGCGACGCCGTCCGAACCACTGGCGCCGCAGGGCCGGCAGAGTGTCCTCCAGCGAGCGGCCCACCACGAAGCGCACATCATGAAGTTCGATGTGTGCGCCGGGCACCCGGCCGCCCAACACCACCAAAAACAAGTGCGGTGAAAGGGGGAGGGATCCGGGCGGGCCCGGAACGTCAGGCTCCGGGCGAGGGACCATCCGCTTCGCTCTGCTCCTTGCGGCGCTGTCGACGGTTCACCACCACTCCCGCCACGCCAGCCGCGAACAACAGACCCAATCCCACCGAGGCCCAGGGCGCCCAGGCCGGTGAGCGGCTCTGCCGGTCTGTGGCGGCTGCTTGCCCCAGACGCTGGGAATTGACCATCGCTCCCCCCCGCCCAGGCGGCATCGCTCCAGGCGGCATCCCCCCTGGAGGGAGGGATCCGGGAGGCAACGCCCCTGGTGGCAGGGCACCGGGAGGCAATGCCCCTGGTGGCAGAGCGCCGGGAGGCATTGCACCCGGAGGCAAGGCACCGGGAGGCAGGGCTCCACGTCGCACAGCGCCCGGCGGCATGGCTCCGGGCGGCACAGCTCCGGGTGGCATGACCCCGGGTGGCATCCCGCCTGGAGGCATCCCGCCTGGCCTGAGCCTCCCCTGGGGAGGCATGCCGGAGGGTGCCATCCCTGGAGGTGCCATTCCTGCGGGAGCCATTCCAGGAGCGGCCATCCCCGGTGGCCTGATTCCGGGTGGCCTCATTCCAGGCGGGAGCTGCCCCGGCGCCAGTGGGCCAGGCCCAGCAGCGGCCGGATTGAGAGGCACACGTCTGGGTGGTGGCACGTTCCGTGGGGAGGCGGGAGCCAACCCCTCCGGTTGCCAGATCAACACCGGCTCCGGATCCAGATTCGGTGGCCTGAGGGGTGCCGGGGACACGGTCGGCTTCTGGGCGGGGCTCGCCACGGGGGCCGTCCTTGCAGGCTTGCCGGGGGCTGTCGGCTTGGTGGCCGCACCGGGCTTGGAGGTGGCCGGGGGCTTCGACGATGGCCCCGTCGTGCCCGGAGAGGTGGAGGGGACCTCGGCACCCTTGGTCGGGGTCTCAGGAGACGCGGCGGAAGGCGGTGCGGCAGGGGTCGGTGAACCCGGGGCCGCGGGCGCCGAAGGGGTCAGGGGGGCGGCCTGATCCGCGGGGGGGGCGGCAGGAATGGCCTGGGCGGCCACCCGGCGGGGCCCGAAGCAGGAGCCCAAAACACAAGCCAGGACCAAGGCCTTGGGCCACCGCCTCCCCTTCCCCATTGCATGCCTCACGGATCGAACCTGGATCGTCACCAGGGATCATCCAGGATTTCCGGCTCCACATCCACCGGTTCCGAGCCCCTCCCGCGATCGGCCGGCCGCTGGTTCACCTCCGGGGCAGGGGGCCGCCGCCGACGCGGCTCCTCTCGCCGCTCCAGGGGGACCTCCCGTTCCCCCTCCCAATCGCGATCCTCAAACGCCCGGCCACGACCCTCCGGCCGCCGATCCCAGTCCCGCTCACCGGAGGGGGCGGGGCCCGCCTCCTCCCGGTAGGGGTTGGACATCGGGTCCCGCCGCTCGTTCCTCTCCCATGAACCCTCCGCCTCCCGGCGCGGCAGGGGCTCCCGCTCCCCGTAGGAGGAGCCGTAGGGCTCTCGGGGGGGGTCGTCGTCGAGATAGCGGCGCTGGCGCAGGGGCTCCCGCTGCCGACGCTCCTCCAGCTCCACATATTCCATCTCTTCTTCCGGCTGGAAGGCCCGGGTGCGGGCGGGTTCGATGCGGCGCTGCTCCTGCTGGCTGGGCAGGCCGGCCGGGAGCTGGTTTTCCGCCGGCACCGGAGCCGCCCGCCAACGCTCTCGCTCCTCCTTCTCCCAACTGCTGCCACCGATGCCCATCTTTTCCAGCAGCCCCGTGCCGAGCTGCTTCAACTTGTCCTCGGCGCCCTCATACACAATGATTCGGTCACTGCCGCTGCTCACCACCTCCGTCACCGGCAATTCCCAGGTGCTCAACACCCCTTCCGCCAGCAGAGGAACGCCGAGAGCGCCGATCACGAGGGTGACGAGTTCACCGGTTTCGATGTCGAAACTAAAGCCCAGCACCCGGCCCAGCGTTTGGCCCGATTCGGTGATCACCTGGCAGTTGATCACCTTGCTGTAGCGCTCCGGATTGAACCCTTCCGCCAGGGAATCCGATGAATCCACCAGGATCACATCCCCAACCTGGCGGATGCGCTCCAGGGGCATCCAGCGGGGCAGGCCCGGCAGGAAGCGGGTGAGGGGGTTGTCGCGCAGGCCCAGAGCCACCACCTCCCGCCGATCAATGTCGACCACCACCTCCCCGACCACGCCCAATCGTCGACCGGTATCGCGGGTGATCACCTGGGTGCCCATCAGCTCCGAGCGCAACCAAAGCCGATCGCTGGGAACGGAGGAGCCACTGGCGGGAGAAGGGGATGCGCTCAAAACCAGGGTTTCAATCGATCCATTGTGAAGCACCTCCCTCCCTGCGGCCAGATCAGGCCGCAGGGGGCAAACCGACCACCTGGGTGTGCGCTCCCCGGGCCTGGGTGACGCCGATCGTGCGGGTGGCGGCGCCAATCATCGGCCGGCGATGGCTCACCACCAGAAACTGGGCCCCCTCCGCCTGGGAAGCGATCAACCCCGCCAACCGCTCCACATTCACCCCATCCAGGAAGCTGTCCACCTCATCGAGGGCATAGAAGGGCGACGGCCGAAAGCGTTGCAAGGCAAACAGGAAACTCAGGGCCGTCAGCGACTTCTCACCCCCTGACATCGAGGCCAGCCGCCGCACGGCCTTCCCCTTCGGATGGGCCACCAGGGTGAGCCCCCCCTCCAGGGGCTGCTCGGGATTCTCCAGCTGCAGTTGCCCTTCCCCATCGGAGAGGTGGGCAAAGATGCCGCGGAAATGGCCATCCACCTCCCGGAAGGCCTCCAAAAAGGCCTCTTGTCGCAAGGTCGCCACGGTTTCGATGCGCAGGAGCAGCTCCTCCCGCTCCCGGCCAAGCACATCGAGCCGCTCCTCCAACTCCGCCAGCCGTTGCTCCAGATCCTCCAATTCCTGCAGGGCCAGCATGTTGACCG
This sequence comes from Cyanobacteriota bacterium, assembly GCA_046340515.1. Classification (GTDB taxonomy): domain Bacteria; phylum Cyanobacteriota; class Cyanobacteriia; order PCC-6307; family Cyanobiaceae; genus Cyanobium. The sequence goes on from JBKDTB010000231.1 coordinate 16,861, forward strand.
GTTCGAGGGCCTCCATGCGCTTCTGAATCTGCTCCAGCTCCTGCCGCAGCGCCTCCAGGCCCGCCTGCCGCACAGCGTCGGGCACCTCGGGCAAGGGATCGGGCAGGGCCTGAACGAGTTGCTCCAGCCGCTGCTCGCCGCCGCGCCGCTCGCTCTCCAGCGCCAGCAGGGCCTCCCCCAACCGCTCCAGCTCCCACTGCCGCTGCTGCAACGCCTGGCGCCGCTCCGCCAATTGGCTCTCAGCCTGGTCCCGTTCTCGCCGCTTCTCGCCGAAGCGGGTGCTCAGCTCCTGCTGCCGCGCCTCCAGAACCTGCCGCCGCTGCCGCTGCTCCCGTTCCCGCTCTTTCCAGCTGGCCCGTTCCGCCAGCAGGGCATTGACGGCGGCGATCAGCCGCTGCTCCTCGCTCGCGAGAGCCTCCAGCTGGCTGCTGAGCCGCTCGGCGGCCAGGGCCCGATCCCGGCGCTCGGCCAAGGTCTCATCCCGCTGGCGGCGGGCCTCCTGCAGGGCCTGGTCCGCCGTTTCCAACTCCGTCTGCAGGGCCTGCCACTGGCCGGGCTCCCCCTGGGACGCGGCGACGGCTTCCGCCTGCTCCAGGGCCGCCAGCCGTTCCCGCAGGGGCCCCAACAGCTCCTGGATCACCCCGCCGCGCTCCGCGTCGGCGGCCATGGCCTGCCGCAGGGCGCTCCAGCGCTGCTCGAGGGTCGCGCTCCTCTGGCGATGGGGTTGGAGGGTGCGTTCCGCGGCGCCGCGCTCCGCCTCCAGGGCCGACTGCCGCTGGCGCTCCCGCTGCAGTTCGGGCCGCTGGGCCTCCAGATCCGCCGTGAGGAGGGCCTCCTGGCGGCGGCAGGCCACCAGGCTTTCCCCCACCTCCAGCAGGCGACGGCGCAGGGGCTCCGCCTCATCGCCCTCGGCGGCCGTGCCGAAGCTCAGCTGGGAAGACCGCTGTTGCAGGCTGCCCCCCGTCATGGCGCCACTCTTCTCCAGGAGTTCCCCCTCCAGGGTCACCGCCCGGCAGCGGCCCAGCTCGCGGCGGGCATGGGCCAGGGATTCGAACACCAGGGTGTCGCCGAAGACATGGCGAAACACCTCCCCGTAGACCGGCTCATGGCGCACCAGGTCGAAGGCCCGGCCCACCAGCCCCGCAAGCGGCCCCCCCCGCTGGAGGGCGGCACTGGCGCCGCCCGATCCGCCGACCCGCAGCCGGGTGAGCGGCAGGAAGGTGAGACGGCCGGCTCGCCGGGCCTTCAGCAGCTCGATCGCCCGAGCGGCGATGCCGTCGTCTTCCACCACCACCTGGCTCAGACGGGCTCCGGCCGCCACCTCCAGGGCCAGGCGATGGCGCTCCTCCACCTCGCCCAACTGGGCCACCGGTCCATGGATGCCATCCAAACCCGCTTCCAGCAGCATCCGCAGGGCCCCGGTGCCCCGGCTTTCTTGAAGGGTTTCGCGGCGGCTCTCCATCCGGGCGATCTCCCGTTCCAACTGGGTCTGCTCCTGCTCCAGCCGGGTGCGGGTGCGCTGCTGCAGGGCGAGCCCCTCGGCCAGCTCACCCACCCGCGTCTGTCGCCCGTTGAGCTGCTGCTCCAGCCCCGCCAGGTCGGCGGTGAGGCGGGTGAGCTGCGCTTCCGTTTCCGCGGAGAGGCCGCTGGCCTGGCGCCGTTCCCCCTCCAGCTCCCCCAGCCGCTCTTCCGCCTGTCGCTGCCGCTCCTGCAGCTGCTCCAGCTCCGCCTGCAGGGGGGTGAGGCGCTCCAAGAGGCCGCGGCGCTCCTCCCCGCGGCGGCGCTGGGCCTCGATCCAATCCCCGGAGCGGCCCGCCACGTCCCGCAACCGTCGGCGGGAGTGTTCCACGGCGGCCTCCCCATCCCGGCAGGCCGCCTCCGCCCGCTCAAGGCCATCCTCGTCCTGCGGAGCCTGGAGGATCCCCAACTGCTGGGCCAGCTCCCCTCGCTGGCGGGTGAGGGCATGGCGGCGTTCCTGGAGCTGCTGGGCCTCCTGGCCCTGCTTTTCCCCCTGCCGCGCCAGCTCCCGCCCCTCCGCCTCCTGCCCCGCCAACTCCGCCTGCACCGCCAGCAGCTGGTCTTCCCCCAGGGCCTTCACCTCCGCCTGCAGATCCTCCAGGGCCCGAGCCGCCCCCTGCAGCTCCGCGCTGGCGGCGGCGATCGCCTCCGTTTCCCCGCGCTGACGCTCGAGCAGCTCCTGCCGCCGTTGCACGAGCTGGCGCCGCAGGGCACGGGCCTCCTCCACCGCCAGCACCTGTTCCCGCAGCCGGCCGACGTGCAACGCCTCCCGCAGCTCCTGGTAGGCCCGGGCCCGGGCGCAGTCTTTCTCGAGCTTCAGGCGGTTGGCGCGCAGCTCCTGCTCCACGATGCGGCAGCGATCGACCCGTTCCCGCACGTCCTCCAACTTGACGCGGGTTTGCTCGATGCGGGAATCAAAGAGGGCCACCCCGGCCAGCTCATCGATGATCCCCCGCCGCTCCTTGGCGCTCATCGACACGATGCGCGTCACATCGCCCTGCATGACCACATTGCTTCCCTCCGGATCCACCCGGAGGCGCCGCAGCTGGGTTTGGAGCTGCTGGAGGTTGCAGGGCACGCCGTCGGCGCTGAAGCTGCTGCTGTAGGTGCCCCCGGGCGCCACCCGCAGACGCCGGCTGACGCTCCACTCCTGCTGGCCGTCGCGGATCCAGGGACCCTCCGATGGGGCCTCCAGGCCCTCCTCCGCCCCGTCCGGCCGCCAGTCGGAGAGGTCGAAGCGCACGGTGACGGTGGTTTCCGCCGCCTTGCCGGCTCGCAGGATGGCGCTGTTGATCAAATCCGGAAGGCGCTCGGCCCGCATGCCCCGGCTGCTGGCCAGGCCGAGGCAGAAGAGAACGCCGTCGAGAATGTTGCTTTTCCCCGAACCATTCGGTCCGGTGACCACCGTGAAACCGGGCTCGAGCGGAATGCTGATCGTGCCGCCAAAGGATTTGAAGTGACTGAGCTCGATCTGCTTGATGTAAACCAACCGGCCCGAACCTCAGGCGATGGCAATGTAGCGGAGGTTCGCGCGCTGCCAACCCCGCCAGCCTTCCCTACGTTGGGACAACCCGCCCCCCTGCCATGACCCTTGACCAGCCCTCCACCCCTCCCCTGGAGGGGCCGGATGCCTCCAGCAACGGCCAACCCGGCACCCCGCTGATCCTGCAGACGGCCTTTCGCGATCGGTTCGACAGCCTGCTGCCCACAATTCAGAAACAGTGGCCGGAGGTGGCCCGCCACACACTGGAAGCCACTCGGGGAAGCTTTGACCAGCTGGTGGAGGTGATCAGTCGCCAGACGGGTGGCGCCACCCCGCGGGTGAAACAGCAGTTGCTGGATCTGATCGAGTCCACGACCCACCAGGCCCAGCAGGTGGGGGATTCCCTCAAGCCCCTGGAGGAACAGCTGGAGCAGCTCCTCGATGACCTCAACCGCACCCTCCGGCCCAAGCTGGAGAAGCCCGTGCGCGAGCGGCCCCTGCTGGCCCTTGGCCTGGCGGCGGGGGTGGGATTGCTGCTCGGCCTGCTCCTGTCGCCGGGGCGCCGCTCCGCATGAACCTCAAGGGTGCCTCGCGGCTGTCCAGCCTGCTCACCTCCGTGGTCGACCTGCATGTGCGCATGGCCCTGCAGGAGGCCGACAAGGACAAGCGGCGGCTGATCACCGGCGCGTTTCTTCTGGGTGCCGGCCTGAGTTTTCTGCTGCTGGCCCTGGTGATGAGCCAGATCGCCCTGGTGCTCTGGCTGCGGCAGACCTGGCAGGTGAGCTGGCTGGGGGTGGTGCTGGCGCTGGGGGCGTTCTACCTGGTGCTCTCGGGGCTGTTCCTGCGGGTGGGCGGAGGACTGCTGAACAAACCCCTCCTGCCGGAGACCCTCGCGGGCCTGACCCGCACCACCAGGGCCCTGACGGGCCGCCGCTAGCCTCTCTCCACCGGTTCCGGGACCCCCTGGTGGATCATGGCGTCAGGGACCCCCCGCTGATCACCATGGCCGTCACCTCCTCCCGTTCTTCCGCTCCGAGCCCGGTCGCCCCTGGCTCGCGCCGCTGGACAGGCGATGCCATCCGGGAGGCCTTCCTGGAGTTTTACGCCGCGCGGGGTCACCAGCGGCTGCCCAGCGCCTCTCTTGTGCCGGACGATCCCACGGTGTTGCTCACCATCGCCGGCATGCTGCCTTTCAAGCCGGTGTTTCTGGGGCAGGCGCCACGGCCGGCGGCCCGGGCGACCACCAGCCAGAAATGCATCCGCACAAACGACATTGAAAACGTCGGGCGCACGGCACGCCATCACACTTTTTTTGAGATGCTGGGGAACTTTTCCTTTGGTGATTATTTTAAATCGGAAGCGATTCACTGGGCCTGGGAATTGAGCACCCAGGTTTTTGGCCTGGACCCACACCAGCTGGTCGTCAGTGTTTTTCGTGAAGATGAAGAAGCAGCCACCATCTGGCGGGACGAGGTGGGGGTGAATCCAAAGCGAATCATTCCCATGGATGAAGCTGACAACTTCTGGGTTTCCGGGCCCACAGGCCCCTGTGGACCCTGCTCGGAAATCTATTTTGACTTCAAGCCAGAACTGGGAGACGAGGACATCGATCTGGAGGATGATTCCCGCTTTATCGAATTCTATAATCTGGTCTTCATGCAATTCAATCGTGATGCCCGGGGCCAGCTCACGCCATTGGCTCAGCGCAACATCGACACCGGCATGGGACTGGAGCGAATGGCTCAAATCCTGCAAGGGGTGCCCAGCAACTACGAAACCGATCTGATCTTTCCACTCATTGAAACGGCGGCCACCCTGGCGAGCGTGAGCTATGCCAGCTCTGATCACCAACAGCAAACCAGCTTGAAGGTGATCGGTGATCACGGCCGAGCGATCACCCAGCTGATCGCCGATGGCGTCACCGCCTCCAACCTCGGTCGCGGTTACATCCTGCGACGCCTCGTGCGACGGGTTGTGCGCCATGGCCGTCTGATCGGCATCGACGGGCCCTTCCTCCCCGTCCTCGGGGAAGCCGCCATTGCCCTCATGGGTTCCGCCTACCCCCAGCTTCCGGAGCGGCGCCCCCAGATCCTTGCGGAATTGGAGCGGGAGGAGGTTCGCTTTCTGGCCACCCTGGAGCGGGGCGAGAAGCTCCTCGCCGAGGTGCTGGCCGCCCGCCCCAGCCAGATCAGCGGCGCCCGGGCCTTCGAGCTCTACGACACCTATGGCTTCCCCCTGGAACTCACCGAGGAGATCGCCGAGGAACACGGCCTGTCGGTGGATGTGGCCGGCTTCGAGGCGGCCATGGAGGAGCAGCGGCAGCGGGCCAAGGCAGCGGCGGTGAGCCTCGACCTGACCCTGCAGGGGGCCCTTGAGGCGGTGGCCGCCGATCTGGAAGGCACCACCTTCACGGGACATGGGGCCCTGGAGCAGCCGTGTTGCGTGGTGGCCCTGGTGACCGACGGGCTCTCCGCCGAACGGGCCGAAGCGGGGGATCGGGTGCAGATCGTGCTCGACAGCACACCGTTCTACGGGGAAGGGGGTGGCCAGGTCGGGGATCGGGGTGTGCTCAGCGGCGGGGGCGCCGATGCCGCTGAAGACCTGATCGTGGCCATTGATGGCGTCAGCCGCAACCGCAGCGTGTTCGTCCACAGCGGTCAGGTGGAACGGGGGGTGGTGCGGGTGGGGGATGTGGTGTCCGCCCGTGTGGATCGGGCTTGCCGCCGCCGGGCCCAGGCCCATCACACGGCCACCCATCTCCTGCAGGCCGCCCTCAAGCGCGTCGTGGATCCGGAGATCCGCCAAGCCGGCTCCCTGGTCGACTTTGATCGCCTGCGCTTCGACTTCCATTGCCCCAGGCCCGTGACGGCCGAGGAGCTGGGCCGGGTGGAGGAGCTGATCAACGGCTGGATCAGCGACGCCCACGCCCTGGACGTGCGAGAGATGGACCTGGAGCGTGCCAGGGCCGCCGGGGCGGTGGCGATGTTCGGCGAGAAGTACGGCGAGGTCGTGCGCGTGGTGGATGTGCCCGGAGTGTCGATGGAGCTCTGCGGCGGCACCCACGTGACCAACACCGCGGAGATCGGCCTGTTCAAAATTGTTGGCGAAAGCGGCGTGGCGGCGGGCATTCGCCGGGTGGAGGCGGTGGCTGGCGCGGCCGTGCTGCCCTACCTCAACGAGCGGGATGGGGTTGTGCGAGCCCTCGCGGAACGCTTCAAGGCCCAACCTGCGGAGATCCTGGACCGGGTCGGCGCCCTGCAGGAGGAGCTCAAGGCCAGCCAGAAGGCCCTGGCCATCGCGCGGGAGGACCTGGCCCTGAGCCGGGCTCGGGCCCTGGCGAGCCGGGCCACGGCCTTGCCCTCCGCCTCGGGGGAGCCGTTCCAGGTGCTCGTGGAGCGGTTGGACGGGGTGGAGGGAGCCGCCCTGCAGTCCGCCGCCCGGGGGCTGGCGGAGCAGCTCGGAGAGGGGGCGGCCGTCGTCTTGGGAGGCCTGAGCGATCCCGCGGATTTGGGGAAGGTGCACCTGGTGGCGGCCTTCGGCGGGGCGGTGATCCGCCAGGGGCTCAAGGCGGGGGCCTTCATTGGAGCGGTGGCAGGGATCTGCGGGGGCGGGGGCGGCGGACGCCCCAACCTGGCCCAGGCCGGGGGCAAGAATGGTGCCGCCCTCAACGACGCCCTGGCCCGGGCCCGGGAAGACCTGTTGCGCGACCTGACACCATGAACCCGAACCGCGGCTCCGCGGGCGACCTCCACCCGTTCAGCTTGATTTGATTTCGCCGAACCACTGATCATGAACATCTGGATCCTGGATGACGATGAGGCGATGTGTTCCCTCCTCCAACGTCAGGCGAAAAAATTGAACTGGAACCTCCATGCCCTGCACCATCCCCGGCAGTTGCCCGAGGCCCTCAGCGCCGGCCATCCCGATCTCTTGGTGCTGGATCAGCTCCTGCCGGAAAAGCATGGCTTGGATGTGTTGTCCTCCCTTCGCCAGACAGGGCGAACGTTTCCCGTGTTGATTCTTTCCGCCCTGGGCGCACCCGGGGATCGCATCGCCGGCCTGGAGGCCGGTGCTGACGACTATCTTTCCAAACCCTTTGACTTTCGGGAATTGCAACTGCGCGTCGAGCGCCTGCTGCGCCATCCCTATGCCGTGCCCCGGGCTCCGCGGGTCTCCTCCCTCCCCTCGGGAACCTTTGAGGTGGCCAACCTCCGCTTTGAGGCAGGCGGCCAGCCGGCCTTGATCACGCCCTGGGGCACGATCCATCGCCTCAGCCGGGGGGAAGGCGCCTTGCTCCATGCGTTCTGCCGCTCGCACAGCGCAGCCCTCAGCCGGGCCCAGCTTCTCCAAGCCACGGGCAGTCTGGTGAACCCCGATCAAACCCGCACAATTGATGTGCGCATTTCCCGTCTCCGGCGAGTGTTGCGGGAGCTGGCGGGGAAGGAGCTGATCCATCCGGAACGGGGGATGGGCTACAGATTGGTGGCGGAGGTGCGGGAGCTGGCCGATGGGCAATCCACGATCCCCCCGGCTTGACCGGTTTGATTGGATCCTGCTGATCCTGTGCCTGTCGGCGGGCTGTGGCCTGTCTTTTGCCCTGCTTTACATCGCTCTCAACACGCTTCTGGAGCCGAAGCTGCTGGAGGAAACCGCCCTGCGCACCACCCGCAGCACGCGTCTGGTGGAGCTCGCCCTTCGCGTGCTTCCCCCGGAGAAATTGCCGCCGGGGGTGGTGGTGATCACCGCGCCCGAGGGACCGGAGAAAACCTTCCACGGCCTCGTCCCCTTCGATCAGAAGGTGCAAAGCCTCATGAACAGTCGTTATAGCGTATTCCGGGAGCTGCAACGGGATCAGCCCCCCTTCGTGGAAGCCTGGGGTGGCCTCTGGGTGCGCCTGAAGGCACCCTCAGCCCCTCACCTCTGGCTCTACCAACCCGAACGCCTCAGCAGCAGCAGCGTCTGGTTCCTCCCCTTGCTGCGCAGTGGCGCGCTGTTGGTGGGCCTGCTGATGGGACTGATGCTGTTCATCAACAGACGGGTGGAAATCCCCTTCCGGCGGGTGTTCACCCAGCTGCCTGATGGGCTGCCGGCTCCACTGCCGCTCTTGCCGGAACGGGGCATCGCGCCACTGCGGGTGATGAGCCTTCGCATCAACAGACTGCTGGAGCGCCTCAACAACGCCGCCAGCGAGCGACGGCTGATGCTTTCCGGTCTGGCCCATGACCTGGCGGGTCCCCAGACACGCATCACCCTTCAGCTGGAGCTCATGGGCGACGGCCTTGGCCACGAACACCAGGAAGCCCTCCAGGCGATCGCCAGTGACTTGCACCAGCTCCGGGGGATTACGGAACAGTTGGGAATCCTGGCGGAGCGGGATCAGCCCATCACCTGCGTGCGACAGCTCGCCCTGGACGACCTCTGCGCGCGGGTGGCGGCCAGCTACGCCCGTTATCCCATCCACCTGCGCATTCCCCGCCTGCTGGTGCGCCTCGACGGGGCCGGGTTGGAGCGGGCCCTGCGCAACTTGATCGACAATGCCTTCGACCATGGCGGGCCGCCTGTGGAGATCGCGGCCTGGTGTGCCCGGGGCGTGCTGGTGCTGGAGGTGAGAGATCACGGGCCGGGGATGGTCGAGACCGACACCCTGTTGACCATGCCCCCCCAAAGTCCCGTCCATGATCGCCAACGGAGTCGTCACCGGGGCCTTGGCCTGGCCATCGTGGAGCGCTACTGCCGGGATCACCAGGGCGGCCTCACCCTGCGGCACGCCAGGGGCCGGTTTTGTGCCCGCATGCAGCTCGCCGCCACGCGGGAAGGCCCGGTGGTGTTGAGGGAACAAGACCCGAACAGGAGGGATCAACCCTCCAGGTAAGTGGTCTGCCCGAGGCTGGTTTCCAGGTGTTGGGTCAAGCGGCGGGCGGCGTCGATCGTCAATCGACCAGCGGCGATGGCCGCCTCGCTGGCCTGGCGCAGCCGTTCCTTCAGCGCCTCGGGGTCATGTTCCATCGCCTGCAGCACCGACGCGCTGGTGTCGGCGCGCACCACATGCTCCACCCGATAACCGCCCCCCGGCGTCAGCCGGATGTGCACCGCGTTGGTGCGACCGAACAGGTTGTGCAGGTTGCCCATCACCTCCTGATAGGCCCCGGCGAGAAACAAACCCACCCAATAGGGCTCACCGGGCTTCCATTCGTGGAGCTCCAGGAGAGGTTTGTCGGTTCCAGAGGCGATGAAGCGCGCCAACTTGCCATCGGAATCGCAGGTCAGATCGACGAAGCGTCCCAGGCGATCCGGCCGTTCGGCCAATCGATGGATGGGCAGCACGGGGAAAAGCTGCTGGATGGCCCAGGTGTCAGGCGCGGAGCGAAAAACCGAGAGATTGGCGTAGTAGGTGTTCGCCAAAGCCCCCCGCAGACCCCGCAGGTCCTCCGGGATGGGGGTATCGGCGGGCAGAGCGGCGAGCCGCTCGGCGATATGGGTTCCGCAGGCCCAGTAGAGCGCTTCCGCCAGCGCCCGCTCCGGCAGTCCGAGATAACCCAGGCGGAACGCCGTGAGGGCATCCTCCTTGAACTTGATCGCGTCGTTCCAGGCTTCCTGGAGGGGTTCACAGCTGGCGGGTCGCGCGGGATCACCCATGTCCAGGCTGGCGAGCTGGGCGAGGGTCTCGCGCAGGTTCCGCACAATCAGAGGCTCCTCCTCCCCGATGGGGCCCATTGCCGACGGGGGAAGGGCGGGCGGTTTGCTGCAGCCGAGCACATCAAACACCAACACGCTGAAGTGGCTGGCGATGGCCCGGCCGCTTTCGCTCACCAGTGTCGGCACGCTCACACCACCGTGCTCGCAGCACTCGCGCACGGTGGCCACCACGTCGTTGGCGTAGTTCTGGAGGGAGTAGTTGGTGGAGGCTGTGGTGGCGGTGCGACTGCCGTCGTAGTCGATCCCCAGCCCCCCGCCCACATCCAGAAAGCCCATCGGGGCGCCGAGCCGGGTGAGCTGCACATAGATCTGGCCGGCTTCCTGGAGAGCATCCTTCAGCACAGCAATGTCGTTGATCTGGCTGCCGACGTGGAAGTGGAGCAGGCGCAGGTCCGGGAGCAACTCCGCCCGCCGCAGGGCCTCCACCGTGGCCAGCAGATCCGGAAGGGAGAGGCCGAACTTCGCCCCTTCCCCCACGGAACTGCCCCAGCGGCCGCTGCCGCGGGAGGCCAGCTTTGCCCGCACGCCGATCAACGGGGCCGCCCCCAGCTCCTGGCTGGCGCTGATGATCCGCTCCACCTCATCAGCCTGCTCGATCACCACCACGGGTTGGCGACCCAGACGGCGGGCAAGGATGGCCGTTTCGATGTAGCGCCGATCCTTGTAGCCGTTGCAGATCAGCAGAGCTTCCGGATCCTCCACCAGGGCGAGGGCGATGAGAAGTTCGGCCTTGCTTCCGGCCTCCAGACCGAAATGCCAGCGACGCCCCGTCTCCATCAGCTGCTCCACCACATGGCGCTGCTGGTTGCATTTGATCGGAAAGACACCCTGATAGCGGCCTTCATAGCCGTATTGGGCGATGGCGCGGGCAAAGGCGGCGTGAAGACGTTCCAGCCGATCCTCCAGGATGTCGTCAAAGCGAATCAGCAGGGGGAGGGACAGGTCGCGACCCTGCACGCCCCGCACCAGCTCAACGAGGTCGAGGGCACCGCCCCGCTCGCCCCGGGGTTGAACGAGCACATGGCCGCGGGCATTCACAGAAAAATAGGGCTCTCCCCAGCGATCCAGGCCGTAAAGAGAGGCACTTTGGGCGGCAGTCCAGGTGTCAACGCCGCTGAAACCCATGGAGTCGGGAGGAGGAAGGGTGAATCTAGTCACCGCCCCAGCCCTTTGGATCAGCCCCACCCGACGCCCCTACATGCGGGTCAGGGTCTGGATGCCCAGCAACCGCAGGCCGAGCCGGAGGGTGTCGGCCGTGAGGCGACAGAGGGCGAGGCGAGACGCCCGAACCTCCGGCGGCGCCTTGAGCACCGGCACCTGGTCGTAGAAACGGTTGAACACCTGGCTGAGCTCAAAGAGATAGGCGCAGAGCCGGTTGGGCAGCAGCTCCTCCTCCACGGTGACAATCACGCTGTCGAAGGCCAGCAGATGGCGGGCCAGGGCCCATTCCTGCGGTTCGCTGAAATGGAGGGGCCGCTCCACAGAGGATGACTCCGCATCAGCCTCCCCTTCCCGACGGGCGATGCCGGCCAACCGCACCAGGGCATAGAGCAGATAGGGAGCCGTGTTGCCCTGGAGGGAAAACATGCGATCGAAGCTGAACTGGTAGTTGGTGATGCGATTGGTGGCCAGATCGGCATACTTCACCGCGCCCAGCCCCACGGCGGTGGACACCTCGCGGAGGAACGACTCCTCCTCCTGGCGCCCCTCATCCGCCAGCCGCCCCCGCAGGTCGTTCTCCGCCCGCTGCACCGCCTCCTCCAGCAGATCCTTCAAACGCACGGTGTCACCGGAGCGGGTTTTGAGCTTTTTGCCGTCGTCTCCCTGCACCAGACCGAAGGGCACATGCTCCAGCCGGGCCCCTTCCGGCACCCACCCAGCCCGGCGCGCCACGGCAAAAACGGCGGCGAAGTGGCTGGCCTGCCCCGCGTCGGTGACATAGATCAGGCGCCGGGCCCCATCGCCATGCGGGGGTGAGGCGAAGCGATAGCGAATCGCCGCCAGATCGGTGGTGGCGTAATTGAAGCCCCCATCGCTCTTCTGCACGATCAACGGTGGCTTGTCGGGCTCCAGGAACACGCATTGGGCGCCTCCGTCCTCCACCAGAAGGCCCGCCGCCCGCAGATCGGCCACCACAGCCGGCAGATAGGGGTTGTAAAAAGATTCCCCCCGCTCCTGCACCTCAATGTCCAGGCGGTCGTAAATCTGCTGAAACTCCCGCCGGGATTGGTCGCACAGGAGGGTCCAGGCCTTGAGGCTGAGGGGATCCCCCCCCTGCAGGCGCACGACCTCCTCCCGGGAGGCGGCCTGGAAGGCCGGATTCTCATCGAAGCGTCGCTTGGCCTGGCGATAGAAGCTCACCAGATCGCCCAGATTCACGGCATCCGCCCGCTCAAGGGCTTCCGGGGCCACCTCCTTGAGGTGGGTGATGAGCATGCCGAACTGGGTGCCCCAATCCCCCACATGGTTGAGGCGCAGGACGGGATGGCCGCGAAACTCCAGCACCCGCGCCAGGCAGTCGCCGATGATCGTGGAGCGCAGGTGCCCCACATGCATCTCCTGGGCGATGTTGGGGCTGGAGAACTCCACGATCACCGGGGCCAACGGCCCGGACGGCGCCCCGGGTTCCCCCGAGACCTCCGTGGCCAGGGGCACGCCAAGGCGGGGATCCCCCAGGCGGCGACGCAGTTCCGCCACCAGCACCTCCGGTCGCAGGGTGAGGTTGATGAAGCCCGGCCCCGCAATCCGGGGCGGCAGGCAAAGCGCCTCAAAGGCCGGGTCGGCCGCCAGCTGCTCCACCACCGCCGTGGCGATGGCCCGAGGCGACTGGCGAAGGGGCTTGGCCAGGGGCAGGGCGCCATTGGCTTGCACATCCCCGAACTCCGGTCGGCTCGCGGGCTCCAGCAGGGGATCCATCGGCTGACCCGCGGCCCGTGCCGCCGCCGCCGCCTCGGGCCAGGCCCGTTCCATGGCGCCCTGGAGCTGGTGGCGAAGCGTCTGAAGCACGCTGAGCATCGGAAGCGCGGCACAGGGAGGGAAGATCCCGATCATCCCTCCTGACGGCGCGGGAACCTTCTCCCGGCCCGGGACTGGGAAACGATCGGGCAGGAAGGCACCGGGGCCCGCGACAATGGGGGTGCGGCAGGGGGGCCTGAACCATGGGAGGCAACGACGGCCACGCCCACGGGCGACAACACGTGGTGATGACGGGCGGCAGTTCCGGAATCGGGCTGCAGGCGGCGACCCGGCTGCTCGCGGCGGGACAGGCTCTCACCGTGCTCTGTCGCGACGCCGCCACGGCCGACCGCCTGCGGCAACGTCTCACCGGTGCGCTCACCACCGTGCTCTGTGACCTGGCGGACCTGACGAGCGTGGCGGCCGCCGCGGAGGCGCTGGGGCAAGGGGAACAACCGATCGACACGCTGATGCTCAACGCCGGACTGCAATACAGCGGCGCGGCGGCCCCCCGCTGGTCGGCCCAGGGGTTTGAGCTCACCCGGGCGGTGACTCACCTGGCGCACCAGGCCTTGCTGCAGCGCCGTCTGCCCGTGCTCCTGCAAGCTCCAGCGCCGCGGCGGGTGGTGACCGCCTCCGAGGTGCATGATCCCGCCAGCGCCGGCGGGAGAGTGGGGCAACCCGCCGAACTGGGCGATCTGGCCGGCCTGCGAGGGGGGGCGGGGGCGGCCATGGTCGATGGCGGCCCGTTCCAGGCCGAGAAGGCCTACAAGGACAGCAAGCTCTGCAACGTGCTCATGGCACGGGAGGTGGAACGGCGCCTGCGGGAGCGGGGCCGGCGGCTGCCCGTGATCGCCTGGAGTCCCGGCCTGGTGATCCCTCGGGAGGAGGGGGGCTTCTTCCGCGAGAGCCGGCGCTTCAACCCCCTGGGCCAGGCGGTGTTCGCCTTCGTGGCCCGCGACCTGTTGCGGCTCACGGAAACGCCCGAGAAGGCGGGCGCCCTGCTGGCGGGCCTGGCCGTGGAATCGGCCTGGGATCTCGAGGGCTTTCACTACTGGAGCCATCGGGTGCTGGGACCCGGCCGGCTGCGGTTCGCCCGCCGCGAGCCCAGCGCCGCGGCGCTCTCGGACGCCCTGGCGACAGATCTCTGGTGCCTCAGCGCCCGGGCGGTGGGGCTGGGGGAGGAGGAAGGCCTTGGGAGCTGAGACCAGGGTCCGGCAGGGCGTGCCTGCCCCCCTCGGCCAGGAGCCCTGCCCACAGCGCCGTGCCGCCGCCGCCATAGTGGCGATGATCATCGTCCTGCCATGACCCCCTCCCGCGACGCCATCCTTGCCGCCTCCGCCGGTTGGGTGGCGATGGTGCTGAATGTGGTGCCAGGGTGGGTGGCGGGCGCTCTCTACCAACGGCGTTGGAAGGCCTATTGGCTCACCTCCGCCCTGGCGGCGGGCTGGTTTGTGGCCGGTGCCCTGTTGGGTCAGGACGGGGATGCCGGCGCCGAAGGGCGGAATCAGCTCATCGGGCTGATCGGCCTGCTGGTGCTGGCCGCGGTCACCGCCGCCGAGGCGGGGCTGACGGAGAAGCGGGTGCGGCAAAGCAGCTGACCGTTTGGAGCGGCTCAGGGGAAGCTCAGGGGCAGCTCACCTGGCGCCCCTCCAGGCGGCAACGGGCGAACGGCTCCCCATTTTGGTCCTGCATCGTGAAGCGCCAGCCGCGGTTGGTGGGCTCGGCGATCATGCTGCCGAAACGCAGCCAGGTGGCCAGAAAGGTGGCCTTGGGCAAGGGCTTCAGTCCAGGCTGCACCGGCTGGCCCGTGCTTGTGGCCAAGGGGCCATGGGGCGGCAGGGGATAGGCCGGCGGATCGAGCTGGGTGCCTCCATTGCCCAGCACGATTTCGCCCGGCTGGCCCGGCACCTGCACGACCTGGGCGATGTGCAGATGGCTGGAGAGCATGAGTTGAAACGGCGCCAGGAGCCCGTCAGAGGCCGCCGTCTGGGTGAGGGAGGTCCAGGTGGTGGCGTCGCCGGGCGGGGTGGGGAGAAAGCTGTTCGACATCACCGCGTTCACAGGTCGGTGGGTGAGCAGCCAGGCCTCCGGCGCGCCGGCGGCAAGACGACGTGCCTGCTCGAACAGCGGCCGCTGGTTGACAAGGATGCCCCCATCGATCGATTGATCATTGCCATTGGCGGAATCCACGTTCACCAATCGCAACCGCCGGTTTCCGTTGATGCGAAGCTCCACCGCCGTGGTGGGGGAATAGACCACCGGAGCCGTTCCGGTGGCGCTCGGCGCACAACGTTCCGCCGTGCCGAAAGCCGGATCAAACAGCAGGAAGTAGCCGTTGCCGCCACGATCGCACAGTTCATGGTTGCCCCGCAACACCACCAGCGGCAGCGATTCCAGAAGGGGAGCCATGGGCACCAGGGCATCGGCCACCCAGCCCCATCCCGAATCGGTGAAGGGGGCACCGCCGAGGGGGGCTGGGCTGCCGCCACATTGGCTGTTGCTCGCGCTGGGGCAGGCCGACTCGCGATAGAAGAAATCCCCCAGGAAGATCGCCACATCGGCCCGCTGCCCCACCAAGGAGCGCACCACCGTCGCCAGCGGCCAGGCCGCCGGGTCGTTGCAGGCCTGGATAAAGCTGCCCAGCAAGCGGCAGCCGGTGTCGCCGAAGACGGCCAGCTTGTCGATGCGCGGCGGCAGGGCGGCAGGGAGGCTCCGGCCAGCGATGCGCGCCGCCAAGGCACGCTCCGGCAGGGCCGCCTCACACACCAAGAGCGACCCGAAGGCCTGCTGGGTCGTGGCGCCAGCCCGCCGTTCCCGCATCGGCTGCGCACTCCAGAGAAGGCCTTGCTCCGTTCGCCGTTGGGTTTCCAGCGGCGGGCACCCCACCCCGGCCGGCAGCACGACCCGCGCGATCAGCCCCGAGGACGCCTGCTCCCGCGGCGCCACCAGCGCATAGACAGCCAGGGGGGTGCGGTCGCTGGGCGCCTCGCGCGCGAGGACGGGCCCACTCGCCGTCAGCAGGGCACCCAACAGGGCCATGGCCCGGGCGCCGGGTCGGGACACGCAGGGAGGAAGGAGCATCCTGACTTCGGTGGGATGGTGGGGTTTCAGCATCGCAAAGCAGGCGGGAAGAAGGCGAACCACGGTCGCCTTGCTCCACCCGCTCGCGGTTTTGGGGCTCCTGAACGACAGGGATGCGCTCTCCTGCCCCACAACACGACCCGCCACACAAGCGGGCCAACGGTCCGGTGCCGGCGGAGGCACTGGCCGCCGAATCAGCCAAGCTGAACATCCCCGACCCCGCTCCCCATGACCCGACACCTCCTCCCCAAGCCCCTGCTGGCCTGGCTGAGCGCCCTGGTGGTGATGCTCGCCGTCGTGCTGCCAGGGGCAGAGGCGGCCCGGGCGGAGTTCAGCCTGCCGCCCCTCCCCTACGCCGCCAACGCCCTGGAGCCAGCGATCGACGCCACCACGATGACCATCCACCACGACAAGCACCACGGCGCCTACGTGGCCAATCTCAACCGCGAGATCCCCGCCCATCCCGAGCTGGCGGATCTCAGCCTGGAGGCCTTGCAGGGACAGATCTCTCGCTTTCCTGTCGCCGTGCGCAACAACGGCGGGGGCCACTGGAATCACAGCCAGTTCTGGGCCGTGATGGCCCCGGCGGGGAGAGGCGGCGCACCCTCCAAGGCGCTGCTGAAGGCGATCACCCGTGATTTCGGCTCGCTGGAAGCCATGCAAAGCGCGTTCCAAAAGGCGGCAGCGGGACGCTTCGGCTCCGGCTGGGCCTGGTTGATCCGCAAACCCGATGGCCAGCTGGCCATCACCAGCACCGCCAACCAGGACAACCCCCTGATGGACCTGGACGGCATCGCACAGGGCCGGCCTCTGCTGGGGCTCGACGTGTGGGAGCACGCCTACTACCTGAAATATCAAAACCGTCGACCCGATTACATCCAAGCCTGGTGGCCCCTTGTGAACTGGCAGGAGGTGAATCGACGCTTCGCGGATGCCGCGGGCTGATCACCGGGAGATCGGGCCATGGCCTTCAAGGCCAGCGAGACGCAGGACGCCAAGACAGCCAGCGGAACGCCATGGGTCAAGGCCAGCAGGCAGGCCGTCAAGCGGAAGCCGCCACCCTGCCTCTCCGCCGGCGGCACCGGCCCGGCGGCCCCTCTCCCCGGAGCAGCCGAGCCCGATCGCCGCCCTGCCTCGGCTGGAGAATCGCGCCGATGCCCTGCTCTGCGAAGGGCCCCGGGGCCGCGTGCACGATTGCGGCTGGACCTCACGGCGCAGCTTCGGGGCCAGCAGCCACCTCATCGAGCGGCCGACGGGCAATGTGCTCATCGACAGTCCCCGCTTCAACGCCCCTCTGGCACGTCGCATCACGACCCTCGGCGGCCTGAGCGCGATCGTGTTGAGCCATCGCGACGATGTGGCGGACCACGGGCGCTGGGCAGCGGCCTTCGGCTGCCCGCGCTGGATTCATGCCGCCGATGCCGATGCCGCCCCCGGCGCGGAACAGCTGCTGCAGGGGGAGCAGGAGGTGGCTCTGGATCCGGATCTGCTGCTCATCCCGACCCCGGGCCACACCGCGGGTTCCCTGGTGGCGCTGCTGGGCGGTGAGGTGTTGTTCTCCGGCGACCATCTGTGGTGGAGCGACAGCGTCGGCGCCGTGGTGGCCTCCCGCACCCATGGCTGGTGGGACTGGCCAAGTCAGCTGGCCTCGGTGGCCAAGCTGCGGGATCGCGATGTGCGCTGGCTCTTCCCCGGCCATGGCGGACGCCATGCCTTCCCCCCCGGCGCGTGGCGCCAGGAACTGGATCGCCTGCTGGCCCACCATGGCCACGGACCTGAGCCCGGCGGCACCTGAGGGGAAAGCGGCTCTGGATCGTCCTCCATCGCAAGGGAAGAGGCTTTGGGTGGAAAGAGGCTGTGATCGGAGGGGGGCAAGCGCAGGGGTTGGGATGGGATCCCATGGACGGGCCTGCAAGATGCGCAGAAATAGTCATGCTTTTGTTGACCCCCATGCCTCCTGCATGGTTGATCAGGGAAAAATGAGCTTTTGATTCCGATTTACGGCTGGTTCACAGAAGGCTTTGGCACGCACGACCTGATCACAGCAAGGACGTTGATCGAGCAGCTGAGCTGAGGAGCCGCACGAGCCATTGTCATTTAGCGAGCCAACGAACCAATCCAACGCATTGCGGAAAGACTTGGGAGGAAGGTGTAAGCCCCGCCTCGCGTGCGCACGAAGCGGGGAAATCCTCGCAACCGCACGCTGCCGCTCTTTGTGTTGATGTCAAACCAACTTGCATCAGGCTGATTAGCACCCAGCAACGGATCATTGCTGCCGGTAATCTCGGGATTTTGCAGGCCAAGGTTGATCCAGTCATACTGAATGGCCTCGAACTGAGCTGCAAGGTCTGCGCAGAGAAAGACCCCCAGCAGTCCCCGTTCTTGGTCGTCAGGGTGCGCCGGGTCAAAACGTGGGCCGTAAGGAATCCCGCGCCGCACCAGCCGCCTGGTGTGATTGGCCATCCGTTGGACAATTTTGTCTCCACGGGGATTGGTGCGGCGGATGTGGGACCCAATCGGGCACTTCAACCCTTGGGAGTCATCCATGTAATGAAACAGGTTGTTTGATTCTGGTGGTAGTGGAGTGGAGTCGCGGGGCGAGAGGGCAAGCGGTGTGCCGTTGCGCCAGCGTCCGCAGAACTTGGCGGCCACGACCTCGCGCAAGCTTGCGAATCGATCTTCCCTGCTTGCGCTCTTGTCCGTTGGCAGCAGCTCGCTGGCGAGGGGATTGTCGATCAGACTTTCTGCAGCCTGGTCGAGGTAGTGCTCGAATCCAGCCACATCCTGTTCAAGCACGCGATAGGCATTGAACGTTCCATTGCGGCCGAGCACCTCAGGGCTGGGAAGGGTCCACTGCACTTGCTCAAGCGCCGTGGGGTAGCCCAGCAGCACAGTTCCCAGTGGGGCAAAGGGCTGATCATCGGTTGCGCCACGGGGGCTGATGTTGGCGAAGCGCGGCTGCGAAATATTGTCCTGGTAGCCGAAGTGGACCTCGTTACGATTGAAGACGGCGCCATCGTTGTGACCGCAGACCTTAAAGGCCTGGCTTGCCGCCCCGGCGAACATCGCGGCTTCGAACTTGTCAATTTGCTGGTTGTCATCCCCATGGAGCGTCAAGATCAGATGCAAGGCATCGCTTGACTGGAACCAGGGCTGCCAATGCTCAGGTCCAGACAGGTCCCAATCTCCCAGTTTGCTGGCGCGCGCCACCATGCCTTCGCGAAAGGCCTCCGGAAATGAAGCGGTGGTTGATTCAGGTACACCCAGGGCCCGCAAACCGGGACAGGTTATCCCTAAGTTGAAACAGACTTCTGGAGGTTTGTCGCCCCAATCCTCCGCCGTTGTGATGGATGGAGCCAGGGATCGATCGGGACCTGCCGCAGCGGCGATCCAGGTTCTTGCCCGCAGGGGATCGTTGACCTGGACGACGATGTGTCGTACCACCGCTTTGCGATAACCGCGCAGGATGTTGCCTTGCACGTCAGCAAGATCGACAGTTTCTGCGGGCTTGTCGATGGATGTTGAGTCAGTGGTCACCAGCCCACCCCCAACTTGCTTCTCACCTGGGCAACGGACCAGCCTGGATAAGCGCGGTAGCTCCCCAGCTGAACGTTGGGGTTCTTGTCGAGCTGCAAAACCAGATAGCGCGAAAGATCTTCTAAGTTTTCAAGATTCGGGGCCACCACTTCGATCAGGCGTGTCGGGTCGCTGGGGAGCTGGAAGGCGTCGCGCTGGTGAACCCACTGGATGAAGGCATCTACATTCTGCCAGCAGGGTAGGGGTGGCGGATCCTCAATCAGGGAAACCACGCCATCAAAGGCATTGCCAAGAGTCATAATGAAGTCTCGAATATAGGTATGGAAATCTCCGTCATAGAACGACATCATGACCAGATTATTGTCGACGATCGAAAAGCGTGCGACATGAACTGTCCCAACGTTGTCCAGGCCGCTGTAGATCTCATCAAGCACCGAGCCAACCACCTGAGCTGCCTGTGCTCGTCCAATCGCGGTTTTGTTTTTGAGTGGCATGATGAGATTCATTGTGCGCATCAGGTTGTCACTGGGCTGGGGGCTGTCGCGTGGACCACCCTCGGCCACAGGAGTTGGTTGGAGCCAGGCCCAGATGCGGACCAAAAGTTGCTGAAGCAGCTGTTTGGCGACGTCCGATAGGTTGTTGGTCATCAGTGCACTCCATGGTTGCTGTGCAGTGGGCAGCCTGAGCCCTGGCGTTCGGCACAACCGAGCTGGTAGACCTCACCACGGGCACGCAGGATGGGGTCATCGGACGGTTCAATGCCGTGGGGCAGCCGCATTGGATTGAAGCTCATGCACTCGACATCAACGCCCTTGTCTTCTGCCAGATCGTCGATGAAGAGCATGCCCATGTTGATGGTCTGTCGCGTCACGGGCCACATTGTTGACGGGTCGGCCAAGTCGTCGCCCGGCTCCCCCAGCATCATCTTCAACGTGAAACGTGATGGCTCGATGGCCAAGCGTCCTCGCATTTCAGCTGTGAGGAACTTCGGAGTGCAGCTTGGAAGATCTTCGGCAGGCACCGGGAAAACACCATCGACCGGCTGCCACGAGAAGCGCACAGGGCGACGTACGCCATTGGGGTCAAGGATGAAAAATGTGTGCACCGCGTGGTAGGCCGTTCGAGCCCAGCTGGCTGGGACCTGAGCCAGGCCGGCTTCGAGCGTGAAGGCACGGGCAAATGCATGGGATCCGGCATAATGCGCGAGACCAGGACCGCCGCTTTTTGTTACTCCTTCCGGCAAATCAGGTGGCGTTGTGCGAAGCATCAACGGATTTAAGATATTGCGTCGTAACCAGGAAACAGGCTGCACAGGCTTTGGAACAAACGCCTTGGCGACTTCCATGAAATCCTCGCGCGTGCGTGATCCGAACACATTCAGCGTCATCATCAGCAAGTCGTGCTCGACACCGTCGCTGATGTGGAACTTGACGGCCAAGCCACGCGTGTCAGGTCTTTCATCGTGACGCTGCGCATCGGACGAACCATTGGAAAATCGTGCTGTCACGTTCACAGTGCCGCCTTGGAAGTGCGGCGCCACGCAGAAGTTACGGGCGACGTCGGAGGCAATGAAACGCCCCAAAGTCCCTATCCCATGTGTGTGGGCCCACCGGGTGCCGGGTGGGTGGTCAGGGGCGTCTTCCTTGAACGCACTGAGCATTTGCGCTGCGGTGATCACCTGGCCAATGAGGTAGTGATTTGCTTGTTGTATCACTTCTAGTCACTATCCAGCCATGCAAAGCCCGATATCCGCACCCTTCCGCAACCTTTTTTAACACATGTCCATTCAGCCGCTTCGGTCGAAGTGGCTCCGAGATAGAGCCAGGACGCCCGGTGGGGAGTGGTTCAGCGATCCATTTGGCCTGAGTTGTCCTTCGGCACAACGCCTTTCGCCTCGCGTGATGTTGGCCTGCCAGCTGGCTCTGACGCTGTCGTCCTGTGTCTCATGGCCACGGGTTCCGCGGAATGAAAGTTCCACCAGTGCCCCTTGAGATCTCAGCTGTCATGGTTTTTGTTCAGTTGAACGGTAAGACCATCTTTTGCCAGGATTCAGGTGGCTGTAAACCTGCTGTTATTCTTGCACCTGGCTTTCTGATGGACAGCTCGATGTTTGTCCCTCAGGTTGCCGCTTTATCTGATGTCTATCGTGTCATCACCTGGGACGAGCGCGGTTTTGGCCAGACCATCTCCGATGGTGAACCGTTCACCGATTGGGATCTGGCCGATGACTGCCTTGCATGGATGATCCATGTCGGGATTGAATCGTTGGTTGTCGGCGGAATGTCGCAGGGAGGCCTCCTCTCGCTACCTGCTGCGCTGATCGCTCCACATGGGTGACAAAAGCTATAAATGATGATCTTGCCTGGACGATCGCCAGCCTCCTCATGGCTGATCCAGGACTGGCGCCGCCGTGGACCGCCAGTTGGAAGTCTCGACCGAAGGTGTGTCTTGTCCATCTTGCCGATTGCTTGCCGGATCGCGAGGACATTACTGAGCGGCTGCATGGAATCAGATGCCCGGCGCTTATCGTGCACGGAACGGCTGACATGGCCATTTGTGCGGAGCGTACTGAGGCACTGCATGGGGGATTGCGCCATGTCGATCCGATGGTCTGGATCGAAGGAGCGTCCCACGCTTCAAACCTCACCCATCCGCAAATGGTCAACCCGGCCCTGCACCTCTGTGGATGACAATGGGGCCGAGGACCTTAGCCGGACACGGCAGAGAAAGCCCGCAGACGACTGCACGCGCTTGAGCGCTCACTTTTTGGCGACCGCTCCAGGCATCCCCGAACATGAGGAGATCGTGGCGCTGGGTGAGCTCGGCGGATCTGGAGGATGGCGACCGCAGGCCTCGGTTGACCCGTCGGTGATCTCAGTGGCCGTTGATCGACTCGGTCACATCCCAC
The DNA here is from genome assembly GCA_046340515.1 of Cyanobacteriota bacterium. GTDB lineage: Bacteria > Cyanobacteriota > Cyanobacteriia > PCC-6307 > Cyanobiaceae > Cyanobium. The sequence goes on from JBKDTB010000231.1 coordinate 39,042, forward strand.
GCCCGCAGCAAGGACCTCGAAGTGCTTGCCTCCGTCATGGCGGGCGGCACCAGCTCGATCCACAGCGGCACCTTGGGCGACCAGGCCGTCAGCGGACCGCACGGCACCCTCCAGGGCCGCTCAGCCATCTCCATGCGCGACCTCGTTGAAGTGCCCGACGCGTGGAAGCCGGTGTTCAAGGGCTGCATACAGCCTTGCAACCCCCATCAGCACGGCCCCACGACCGCGCTCGTCCAACATCCGCAGGGCGTTGGTGGGGGCGGCGTCAGGCGCAAGCGCTGGCAGGGAACGGCGGATTTACCGGGGCGGGTCTTGCCGCACGTAGCGCACCGGCTTGGACACCTTGCGGGCTCTGCCCTGCTCCACCAACCGCAGACACCAGCGCCTCACCTCGGCTTTGGAGATATCGAGGAGCGCGGCCAACTCCTCGAGACTGAGCGGCTCTTGCAAACAGCTGAGCACCAGTTCATCGGCAAAAGCTGCCAAAGCGGCTGCAGGCCCCTGGGCTTTCCGCTCCACCGGCAGGAAGGGTTCGGCGGCCGGCGGGGCGGGAATCGATCCCGCGTCAGGCTCTGGAACAGCGTCCAGCCCTGGATCGTTGCTGCTCGCGCTGCTGGGATCGCCGTTGGCTTGTGCTGTCTCCGGGGAACAGCTCCCGAGCAAGGAGCCCTGCTCAACGAGCGCCGGAGCCATGAGGGTTGGTGCCGTGCAATGTTCTTCGCTGCCGCGCAGCAGGGCTTGCAAGTCGTCGGCGGAGGCAGGTTCGGGCCAGGGTCGGGCGCCCAGCTCCGCCAGGGCCGCCAGGCCAGGGCCGCCGCGGGGATCCCTGAGCACGTGAACAGGGCAGAAGCGCAGGCTCTGCAACTGTTCGGAGGCGCCGGCCCAGGTGCCGCCCTCCCCCTTGGCGGAGTTCACCACCAGGGCGGCATCCGCCAGGGCATAGATCAACTTGTTGCGTCCCATGGCGCGCCACACCAGGAAGCGGGCGCTGGGGGCTTCGCTGGAGAGCAGCAGCAGACGGCCATCCAGCAGCGCCTGGCGCCAGATGGGCCTGGCACTGACCTTCTCCAGGCTGTCGGCCACCACGCCCATGGCGCACCCTCCAGCGGCGAGGCTGCCCCACATCGCGGTTTCATCGACGCCCTTGGCGGCGCCGGAGGCGATCACCACACCGGCTGCGGCCGCCAGCGCACCCACGGCCTCGGCCTGCCGCAGCAGAGGTTCCGGTGTGCGGCGAGATCCCACCACCGCCAAGGCGGGAGCGTTCAGGAGATCGGCGTTCCCGCAGGCATAGAGCAGGGGCGGCGCGGCGCGCTTGAGGCGCTGCTTGAAGCGCTTGGGGTAGGCGGCATCAGCCCGACCGATCACGCTGATCGAGCGATTGGCCCAGTGCTCCACCGCCTGACTGAGCTGAAAGCCGCGGGAGAGAAGGCGGTTGAGCCGTTCGGCAGCAAAGGAGGCAGAGAGCGCGTTGAGGAGCGCGTCCCGTGACCCGTTGATCAGATCGGCCGGTTGAACCCGTTCCTGCCGCAGGCAGGCCGCCAGATGGGCATACTCCGCCGCCGAGAGCACGGGTTCCCTGCTCGCCGCCCGACCCCCCTCCTGCAGCAGGGGGGAGGTGAGCAACAGCACGGCCTGGGTGTTGGCGGAGGGGGCTGACATCAGGGGGCCCATGGGGCAAGAGCTCAGTCGCCCCGAAAGGTCTGGGCGAGGGCCAGCGGAAAGACCGGGCCAGCCCCATGCTCGCGCAACAGCCATGCCGCCACCGTGAACGTCCAGCGTGAATCAACCAGGTCGTCGACCAGCAGGCAGGGCCCGCCGGGGATCGGCCCTTTGACGGAGAGGCTGCCATCCAGGTTGCGGGCCTGCTGACTACTGTTCTGCATCGCCTTCTGCTCGGCGGTCTCGCGCACTTTTTCCAGGGCGGGCACAAAGGGCAGGTTCAGGGCGGAAGCCAGTTGGGACGCGAAGGCCGGCACCAAGGAGGGATGGCGCCGCGAGGGGATGCAGGTGACCCATTCCGGGAAGGGAGCGGGCCGCCATTGCTGGATCAGCCGCACGCACCCCTCCACCAGGGCTGCATCAAAGCGACCGGTGCTGAACTTGCCGCGTTTCACCTGTTCCCCCCAGCCTGCATCAGACCAGGAACAAAGCGCCTTGCCGGCTTCCGCCTGGCGGTCGGGCGGGATGCGCCCCTGCAGGCCATGGCTCGGCAGGCCGCCGGCGGGCCACTGTTTGCGGGGCTCAAGGGTGATGCGCAGATGGCGCAGGAAGCGGCCGGCTTCTCGGGCCAGGTCGTCTGGAACCGCCTCCGGGAGCGGCGGCAGGGTGGGCGGACCCACGGCGCCGGGATCGCCGTCGAGCGCCTCGATCAGGAAGGCCATGTGCTCCCCGAAGGGCAGATCCACGTAGGCCTGCATCTGCGCGGCTTCTTCCCGGCGCAGCGCGTTGAGACGCTCCACCCGCTGCCGGAACGCCGGCTGGAGCGCGGCCGGCAGCCGCTGCCAGCGTGAGCCCTGCTTGCCGATCGGCGCGGGGGTCTCCAACGAGAGGATCTTGAGCGCCTGCTGCAGGCGACCCTTGGGCAGATTGAGCTGGGCGAGCAGCTCAGCCTCCGTGCAGCCCCCCTCGGGGCCGTGGTCCAGGGTGTCGAGGAGGCGCTCCACCTGGTCGCTGGACGGGAAGGCGCTGCGGATGAACCATTCGGTGATCGCGAGCTCTTCCTCACCGCTGAGCAGCACGCCGTAGGCGGAGGGCAAGGCCCGACCCGCCCGACCGACCTGCTGGTAGTAGGCGACGACGGAGCCGGGCACCTGGTAGTGGATGACGAAGCCCAGATCAGGCTTGTCGTAGCCCATGCCAAGGGCCGTGGTGGCCACCAGCGCTTTGCACGCGTTGGCGATCAGGGCGTCTTCCAGCCGCTCACGATCGCCACTGTCCATGGCGCCTGTGTAAGCACGGGCGTCGATGCCGCAGGTCTGCAGCCATTCCGCCACCAGCCCGGCATCGCGGGTGGTGAGGGCGTAGATGATGCCGCTGCCGTCCAGGCCCGGCAAGGTTTGCGCCAACCAGGCGAGGCGTGCGGGCTGGCTGGGGAGGCGGAGGCTCTGGAGGGTGAGGGAAGGGCGATGGAGATCGCCCCGGTGCACGGTGAGATCAGGGCCGAGTTCACGTTGCAGGTCGGCCATCACCCGGTTGCTGGCCGTCGCGGTGGTGGCCAGGAGGCTCACGTTGGGCAGGGTCCGCACCAGCCGGCCGACGCGGCGGTAGTCGGGGCGGAAGTCGTGGCCCCAGTCGGAGATGCAATGAGCCTCATCGATCACCACCAGGCTGGGGTTGAGCTCGGCGAGCGGACCTTGCACGAATTCAGGTGCGTTCAGTCGCTCGGGCGAGATCAGCAGGATGTCGATCTCCCTGGTGGTCACCTGCTCCACAACCTGCCGCCACTGATCACGATTGGTGGAATTGACCGTGAGGGCGATCAAACCCATCCGCTCGGCAGCCGCAATCTGGTTGCGCATCAGCGCCAAGAGCGGGGAGATCAACAGGGTCGGTCCGCGGCCTCCTTCTCGCAGCAGCTTGGTGGCGATGAAATAGACGAAACTCTTGCCCCAGCCTGTTCTCTGCACCACCAGCAAGCGGCTGGACTCTGCGCAGACGATCTTGATGGCGTCCAGCTGACCATCGCGGAACTCAGCCGAAGGGTGGCCTGTGCCTGCCCTCAACAGAGCAAGAGCACGGGCGTGGTCGAACACACTCTCGGCCATCAAGGACTGGATTTGGAAGCGCTGCTGGTATTTTCCCCGAACGCTGCCATCTCACCGTGTTCGCCATGGCCTGCACAGGCCGCCAGCAGGGTGTTCAGGGAGGCCACCAGCAGCTCCTCGGGCGAGGCCTTGCGGCAGCGTCAGGTTGGCGGAGGGGCGGGGGGTGCCGCCAGTTGGGTGATCGCTTCCGGGGAAACACCCACCTGGTGAGCGATCAGCAGCACAAGCTGCTCCAGCCGATCCAGGCGTCGCTCAAGGGCTTGCCGGTCTGAGGTGTTTGCCTTAGTCATGGCCTTGCCAGATCCAGCAGTGTTCTTGGTGCCCTTGGTGGCTTTGACGGGCAGGGAGCTGCGCAGGGGCGGCCCATCGGGATGGCTGAGCAGGGCGTCAATCTGTTTTGGTTTGGGGCCGTTGCTCAGACCTTTGACGCCCTTGCCCTTGCAGAGGCTCCAGAGCGCAGCCACCGACAACCCCTCCAGCTCCTCTCGGCTGGCCGGGGCATCACCCTCCACGAGCGCAACCGGAGGGGTGGTGGTCGCTGTATTGTCGCCGAGCTCCTCCTGCAGACCTCGATAGAGCCTGGCGTCGGATTGGGCCAGATCCCGCAGGGTGGCCCTCAGGGTGTCAGTGAGCTGACCCATCGGCCGTGACCTCCTGAGCCTGCTTGGCCTCTGCGTGATCACCATGCTCCACCATGGCGTGTGGTGTTGGTGTTGCCTGGTTCATGGAACCCCTGTGGCCGTTCCCGCCCAGGGGGAGGGGTGGCAAATCCTTTGTTTTCTCGATGAACTCCTGGCGCTTCTGATCCAGCTGCACCACGCGCTCCTTGGTCTGGCTCCAGCGATTGATGAAGCGGATCACAGCCTGCACGAGACCCCCAAGGGAAAAACCACCCTGATACGACTTGCGGCCAAGTTTGTAGTGGCCAAATTCCTTGACCAAATTATCGCCGGAATCTTCCAGATCACCGGCAATTGCGGTGACAATTTCAAGCATTTGATAAATAGGGCTTGCTGAATTTCGTTTGCGGGCTTTTCGGGCGCGCCAAGGGCCCCGATCTCAGCCTGCACCGCCAAGCGCTGGTGACCCAGTTTTACTCCTAGAAGCTGACTAAGCAGCCCACAGAAGCGCTGGACGGCGCCAGGAGGCCCATAAACAGAGCATCAGGATATACACAGAAA
>JBKDTB010000232.1:0-3130 GCA_046340515.1 Cyanobacteriota bacterium
ATCAGGCGGGAGCAGCCGGGTGTGCTGCAGGGTTGAGGTTGAAAGGTGGTCATGTGGACAACAGTTTTATGCTGGTTGCGACCACGCGATCGTGGGAATTGCCATAGCCCTTATAGAACGTGCCGCATACTTCGCAGCGGCCCCTTCCTTTGGCCAGCAAAGTGCCAATGACTGGCCGGAATCGTGTAATGTCTTTCATTTCAAAATCAATTACAGCCAATGAGCTAAAAAGTTCATTGTCAGTATCTAGTTGCAAACACCCTACGATTCTTGACTGGGTTGATTCCAAGTGAAGGCGTCTTACATTAAAGATGATTCCTGTTGCTGAGGTTTGACAATAGTGCATTGGTTGATGGTGGCGGGAGTGGGATAGGCTTCTGACTCAACATAGGCAGAAGCCAGGTCGATGTTGCTGGCAATAGCGGCAAGTTGCCCTTTCAGCCTTGCCGCTTCGTCGTGGCTTAAGGCGTTGCGATCTTCCCAGCAGTTGTCAAAGACTGCTGCGGAAACATGGATTGCTCTTTCGAGCAAGAAAACTAGATTTTGAACCGTTTTTGAATTTCTCATAATAAACAATTTTTTTTCCCAATGGCCCATCCCATGATAATGCCTAAGATCAAGCCATAAAGATAGGCAAGTAAAATCATAAAAACCCCTGCCGGTTTCTGTCGGCTGCTGTTATGAGTTCGTTTCTGTAAACATTGGATCGTGTAATGCTGTCCTCCAGAATGAGATCGATCAGCTCCGGTTTTGTTCCGCTAGAATCTAGGCCTTTGCGCTTGGCCATGATTTGCAGGGGCCTTAATGCAGTAGCTTCCAGCACTTGACGACTCCAGTCTCTGTCGGGCCAGGGAATTAGAGCAGGTTCAGGTTGGGGCGGTGGTGGCGGTGGCGGTGGTGTTTGAGTCGCCTTCGATGTGTTAGCCAGCGTGCGCAACAACAGACGCAGCACGGGCGCGACAAGATCGCGGGCGATTGTGACAAACGCCCAAGATGAAACAATTAGGGCGCTGAGAACGAGTTTCTCTGTATCAACAGAGCGGTCTAGTAGTGTCATAAAAGGGTTGTATCAGCGGGGCCACTTGCCTCTCCGCTGACATTCGCAGCATATGGCGCGATTGGTGGAGGGTAACTAAAATTGTCACACGTCGTTACCGACGGTGCTTGCAGTCGAAGAGATCGAGCCGCTGGAAAAAAACCTGACTCGGCCAGCCATTGAGCTACAACCATAATATGAGCAGCAGCGATTATTTGATCTGCCTCTGCCAGGGATTCAAATTCTTTGCCTTCGATCGCTTCGTCTGAAGCGTTCAGCATGAGACGCCATAGAGGTTCTGTGATCATGAAATTCCCCTCACATGCACACACCTAAAATCTAAATATCTCAGCATTTTAGACCGCTCGACAGCGACCTGGAGATTTTCGGTAGTCCAGGCGCGGGCGGGATCTGGCGTGAAAACCAGTCCGGGCGACCACGTCGGCTCTCCACACAGGGTCGGCAGCGGCTGGCCCAGTGGCTTCCTTCTGGCGGGCAGGGCCACCCATTCGCGGCCCCGAGCCAGCCCATAGCGGGGCCTGGTCATGGCTCCACCCCCAGGATTTCCGCCTCTGGCCAGGGCTCGCCGACGAGGGCTGCCGCAGCAGCCATTTCCCGCCAGTAGCGGCGGCGAAGGGCTGGGCAGGACCTCAAGGTCCCCTCGGCGGCGGCAATGTGCCCCCGCTGGGCAGCGCATCGCGCCAGGGAGGCGCACAGGTCGTTGGCCATCACCACATCCCTCCGTTGGTGGTCGGGGCCGGAGCGGCGGGTCGCTGCGGGGCCCTGGGCTGGCCGCCCCCCTCCTGGTCCCGCTTGCTGCCGAGCAGGTCCAGGCGGTCGACCATGACCACTGGCCGGCTCCGCTCCTCCCCGCTGGCGCGGTCTGTCCAGTGGTCGAACTTGACTTTGCCGGCGATCCCCAGCAGGGCCCCCTTGCGCACGTAGTCGGCTGCCACCTGTGCCTGATTGCCCCAGATGGCCAGGCTGAACCAGTCGGGGGGGTCGTCGCGACGGCGGCGGCTCACGGCCAGCGAAAGGTTGGCAACGCACCCGCCAGACTCGAAATACCGGATTTCGGGATCCTTTCCGGCCCTGCCCACCAGGGCCAGGGAGTTGATGGCCTCCGAAACCGCAGTGGGGTCGGGCCCCAGATCGAGGCTGGGCCAAGCTGCGTCAAGGACCAGGGTGGGAATGCCGCCGCCCTGGGGCAGCTCAAGTTGCCCCTTCAAGACGAGCCAGGTTGGTGCAGCCTGCTGCACCAAGGAATCTGCGAGTTTGCCGTAAGCCGTGCAGATGATCTGTCCGCCCTGGTCCCGCTCGCCAGTTGGTGGGACATAGGCGGTCATCGCTACCTGAGTGGTGGCAGAGCCAGGGCCCTGCTGCAGGGAGCTGGCGGGAGGTTCGATGATGCGAACCTGAAAAATGGCGTTGTTCATAAGACTGACGGAGGATGAATGATTGCATATTTCCGGCTAATACAGCCGGCTAATGTCAACCGTGACGGCAGGATGAAAAGTTCCGTCTAGCAGCTCGGTGGCAACCTCAGAAGCTAATTTGCCTTTAAGACAATTCACAAGCACGGCAGACATGCGGGCACGTTCCCGAGCCAGGTGCTCTATGTTCGAGGCTTGCCTTGCAGGGGCATGGGCTTGCTGCATCGAAACCCGGGCTTGTCCTTCCATTTGCGCGGGTCGTCTCAGTGTTTCGCTTGGGGATCGGTGCTCGCCTTGTTCGGCGAGTCGCTGGGCTGCGTCCTCCTGCGGATGCACCAGTTCCGCCTGCCGTCGAGCCTCCTCTTGCTTTGCCAGCCTGTCGGCGGCCCGGCGCTCCCCTTCCTGGCGCAGGGCCTCCGCATTTTCCTCTGCTTCGCGTTGCGCCTTTTCCTGTCGGAGCGCTTCCAGCTCTGCCGCGTCGCGCTCCTGCTGCAGAAGGGTGTCGCGGAGTTCCTGCACGCGCTCGCTTTGCTCTGCAGCACGGTTGGCCCCCGCAGCGGAGAACTCCTCCAGGGTGGACGTGTCGAGTTGCTGAAGGGCATCCAGCCGCGCCACGGCATCGGCAGAGGTGGCAACACCCTGGCTCAGGTTCTCGATCCAT
>JBKDTB010000233.1:0-10690 GCA_046340515.1 Cyanobacteriota bacterium
GCGGGCCCTCTGGCTGCCGCTGCTCAATCGCGAAGCCGACCGGCGGCGCCTGGAAGACCTGGCCTCCGGACTGCCCCAGGTGGCCACCTGCGCCATCGCCTCCGGCACCGCGACGGAAGGGGCCCTGGCCTGTCGTCGGCCCGGCAGCGGTCGCCTGCGGGTGGCGAGCCTGTTGGAAGCCCTGCTGGATGGGCAGCTGCGCAACGGGTTCGCACCTGCCAACAAAGACCTCGACCCCCTGCTGGCGGCCTGGCAGAAGGCCCTTGGCCGGGGGGATGGCCGCCTGGCGCTGGATCCGGAACAGACCGAGCGGCTGGAAACGGCCACCCACCACTGGCGGGAGGCCGTGGCCGGACGGGTGGCCCCGGCCCGGGGTTGCCTGGAGCTCTTCACCCCCGCCGATGGCGACGACCTCTGGGAGCTGCGCTTCTCCCTGCAGGCCGAGGCCGAGCCCACCCTGCGGCTCAACGCCGGGGTGGTGTGGGCTGCGGGTGACGGCACGCTCCAGCTGGGCGAAGTGGAGGTGCGCCAGCCGGGAGAACTGCTGCTGGAGGGCCTGGGCCGCGCCCTTCAGGTGTTCGAGCCCCTCGGGCGCGGCCTGGAGAGCGCCGCCCCGGAACACATGCAACTCACCCCGGCCGAGGCCTTCGTGCTGGTGCGCACCGCCGCCAGCCAGCTGCGGGACGTGGGGGTGGGGGTGGTGCTGCCGCCCAGCCTGAGCGGAGGCCTGGCGAGCCGGTTGGGATTGGCGATCGAGGCGGAACTGCCGGGCGGCTCCCGGGGCCTGAGCCTGGGCGAGGGCCTGGAGTGGCGCTGGGACCTGATGATCGGCGGCGTCACCCTCAGCTTGAAAGACCTGGAACGGCTGGCCGCGAAGCGCAGTCCGCTGGTGCGGCACAAGGGGGCCTGGATCGAGTTGCGGCCCGGTGACCTGAAGAACGCGGAACGCTTCTGCGCGGCCGCCCCCCCATTGAGCCTGGATGAGGCCCTCCGCCTGACCGCCAGCGACGGCGAGACCCTGATGCGCCTGCCGGTGCATCGCTTCCTCGCCGGACCGCGCCTGCAGGCGGTGCTGGAGCGGTATCACCAGCAGAAGGCCCCCGACCCCCTGCCGGCGCCGGAGGGTTTTGCCGGCCAGCTGCGGCCCTACCAGGAGCGGGGTCTGGGGTGGCTCACCTTCCTCCATCGCTTCGATCAGGGCGCCTGCCTGGCGGACGACATGGGCCTGGGCAAGACGGTGCAACTGCTGGCGTTCCTGCAACACCTGAAGGTTGCGGGCGACCTCAAGCGGCCCGTGCTGCTGGTGGCGCCCACCTCTGTGCTCACGAACTGGAGGCGGGAGGCGGCGGGCTTCACCCCCGAGCTGGCGGTGCGGGAGCACTACGGCCCCCGGCGACCGAACAGCGAAGGGTCCTTGAAGCAGGCGCTGGAGGGGGTCGATCTGCTGCTGACGAGCTATGGCCTGCTGCAGCGGGACAGCGAACTGTTGGAGAGCATCGACTGGCAGGGGGTGGTGATCGACGAGGCGCAGGCGATCAAGAATCCCGCCGCCAAGCAGAGCCAGGCCGCCCGCGATCTGGCCCGCTCGGGCAAGCAGAGCCGCTTCCGCATCGCTCTCACCGGCACGCCAGTGGAAAACCGCGTGAGCGAGATCTGGGCATTGATGGACTTTCTCAACCCCAGGGTGCTGGGGGATGAGGGCTTCTTCCGCCAGCGCTACCGCCTGCCGATCGAACGCTATGGCGACATGAGCTCCCTGCGGGATCTCAAGGCCCGGGTGGGCCCCTTCATCCTGCGGCGCCTGAAGACCGACAAGACGATCATCTCCGACCTGCCGGAGAAGGTGGAGTTGCGCGAGTGGGTGGGCCTCACGAGCGAGCAGGCCAAGCTCTATCGCCAAACGGTGGACGAAACCCTGGAGGCCATTGCCCGGGCTCCCCTGGGCCAGCGCCATGGCCAGGTGTTGGCTCTGCTCACCCGCCTCAAGCAGATCTGCAACCATCCGGCCCTGGCCCTGAAGGAAACCGACGTGGCGAGCGATTTCGCGACCCGGAGCGCCAAGTTGCAGCGGCTGGAGGAGATCTTGGAGGAGGTGATCGAAGCGGGAGACCGGGCCCTGCTGTTCACCCAATTCGCTGAATGGGGGCAGTTGCTGCAGCGGCATCTGCAACGGCGCTGGCGACAGGAGGTGCCCTTTCTCCATGGAGGCAGCAGCAAGAGCGATCGGCAGGCGATGGTGGATCGCTTCCAGGAGGATCCCCGTGGTCCCCAGCTGTTCCTGCTGTCGCTCAAGGCCGGCGGCGTGGGACTCAACCTCACCCGTGCCAGCCATGTGTTCCACATCGACCGTTGGTGGAATCCAGCGGTGGAAAACCAGGCCACAGACCGGGCCTACCGCATCGGCCAGATCAACCGCGTGATGGTGCACAAATTCATCAGCAGCGGCACGGTGGAAGAGCGCATTGATCGCATGATCCACGAGAAGTCGAAACTGGCGGCGGACATCGTCGGCAGCGGCGAGGATTGGCTGGGCGGGCTGGATGTGAGCCAGCTCAGGGAACTGGTGGCCCTGGAGGAGGGGTGAGACCGGGACCCGGCCGAGTCCCATGGGCAGCCCGGATTGTCCTCAGGATCCTGTGTCATTCTTGGGTTGTGCCGGGACAACAACGTTCAGACGATGACAAGTGTTGTGACGGTTTTGGGAGGCGGTGGGTTTCTGGGATCGGCCATTGTTGACGAGCTGCTGGCGGAAGGCCATCGGGTGCGGGTGCTGGAGCGTCCCCACAACCGACCCCACCGTGCTTTTGGACCCGACGAGGCGGTGGAATGGCTGCCAGGAGACTGCCGCGAGACCGCAGACCTGCGAACAGCCCTCCAAGATGCCAGCGCTGTTGTGCACCTCGCCTGGTCCACCCGGCCGAAAAGCTCCAATGATCAGCCCATCTTTGATGTGCAAAGCAATGTGGTGGCCAGCCTGCAGCTGCTGGAGGAAATGCGGACGCAAGGGATCCGCAAACTTCTCTTCGCTTCCTCCGGTGGCACCGTCTATGGCCCACCGATCCACACCCCGATTGAGGAAGATCATCCCCATCAGCCCACCACCTCCTATGGCATCACCAAGTTGACCGTTGAGAAGTATCTTTTGCTGGCCAAACAACTGCATGGCCTGCGGCCCGTCATCCTGCGCATGGCCAATCCCTATGGGGAGCGCCAGCGGGTGGAGGGGGCGCAGGGTGTTGTGGCGGCCTTTCTGAAGTGTGCCCTGGCGGGGGAGCCGATCGAGATCTGGGGCGATGGCACGGTGATCCGGGATTTTCTGCACGTGGCCGATGTGAGCAAGGCCTGCGGCGCCGCCCTGCGCTACGAGGGGGAGGAGAGCGTCTTCAACATCGGCTCCGGGTCCGGCACGTCGTTGAATGCACTGGTTCAGCTCCTCTCTGAGCTTCTGGGCCGGGAGCTGGAGGTGATCCACCGGCCGGGTCGGAGTTTTGACGTGAAGTCGAACGTGCTCTGTTGTCAGCGCGCCCGCCGCGCGTTGAACTGGGAACCGTCCATCGGCATGGCGGAGGGGTTGCGGCGCACGCTGGACTGGCTGCGGGCCCAGCCGACCGCCTGAGGGTCAGCGGGCGCAGAACCGCACTAGCATGGAGGCACTGGCCTTCGGCAGCGCCAGCTCCCCGGGGTCGAAGGGCGGCGGGGGAGCCGCCTTGGCGGCCATGGGCGCTGGCATGGGCATTGGCCCGGCGTCGCCGTCCACGGACACCTCCAGCGGCCGCAACCGGGCCAGGCCCACGGCGCCGGCCACGTTCCCGGCCTCGGCCAGGGCTTGCTGGTAGGCGGCGGCAAGCAGGGCGCGGCGGGTCTCCTCCGCACGGGCCGGATCGGCTTCCGGGAGAACCGGCGACAGCCGCACCCCCGGCAGGGCCCCCACCTGGCGAATCAGGGGCTGCAAGCGGGCGGGAGCCAGGGTGCCACTGACCTGGAGGGTGGCGGTGCTGAGGGGGGGCTGGCGGCCCTCCGCGGGACGCTGCCAGGTGGAGGGGGAAGACACGCGCAGCTCCTTCACCTCCAGGCCCTGGAGGGCCCCGCGCACGGTGGCAAGACGCTCCTGCAGGAGGGCGAGGGCGCCATCGCTCGTGCGCTGCTCGGCCTCCAGGGACAGAAAGAAGCGCAGGCGGGCGATCGCCCGCTCCTGCTCCGCCCGGCCGCGGGCCTCCAGCAGGGTGCCATCACAGCGGAGCTGCACCTCCGCTGAGGCTGGCGCGGGGCCCAAGGGCAGCGACAGCAGGAGGACAGAGGAGGCGAAGAGCAGCGAAGCGCGCGACGGAGCGGGGACCATGGGGTGTCACGACAAGCCGACTGGTTCAACCTATGCGTTGGCCCGGGCGGCTTGGCGAGGTTGTACAGAGATTCTCTAAGCGTCTTCAGAATCCTCCGGGATGTCGACCTCCGCCCGGGCGCTCTCCGACTCCACCGCCAGATTGGCGAAGAGGGTATCCACAGCGCTGCGACTCTGCTCCAAGGCATGGCTCGCCAGCCGATCGATGGAGGCATTGTTCACAATGAGCTGCTGCTGGAGGCCAGTGCTGGTTTCCGCGGCGGTGACGGTGAGGATGCCATTGAGATCAAAGCTGAAGCGCACATCAATCGTCACCCCCCCCGCAGGCCTGGCCGGCAAACCCACCACATCAAAAAAGCCCAAAGGCACATTCTCGCTGGCGTTCACATTTTCTCCCTGGGACACCTCAATCCGCACCAATTTCTGATTATCTACCGAAGTGCGGTAGAGCTTGGAACGGGTGACGGGGATGACGGTGTTGCGCGGGATGATGGTGCTGAAGATATCGGGAATCAGGCCATATTCGCCCTCGATGGCTGTGGCAATTCCCAGGGAATGGGGGGTGACGTCCACCAGAAGGGTCTCGATGTCCTCCCCGTTGAGCACACCGGCCTGCAGGGCCGCGCCCAGGGCCACGCACCGATCCGGTTCAAAACTGCTCACCGCCACGCCCTCCAGGTGGTCTTCCACCAGCTCCGCCACGAGGGGAATGCGCGTGGAGCCGCCCACCAGGCTCACCCGATCCCGATCACTGGCCTGAAGGCCCGCGTCCGCCAGGGCCCGGTCGATCGCCGCCAGGGTGTCGGTGAGGAGCGGGCGGATCAAGGCTTCGAAATCGGTCCGCAGCAGTTCGGTCTCCAGGTGCAGCGGGGTGCCTCCCTGGCTGAGCAGATAGGCCTCCCGGAGCATCACGCGGGAGCGTTCGCTCAACTGGATCTTGGCCCGCTCCGCCGCCTGCAGCAGGCGCGCCTCCAGGGTGGGATCGGGAAACAGAGAAATGCCGTGGGCCTCTTCAAAGCGCTCCACCAGCAGGCGCTGCAGGCTGCGGTCGAAGTCATCACCCCCGAGGCGATTGTTGCCGTGGCTGGCGAGCACCTCCGTCACCGGTCCGGTGATCTCCACAATGGAGACATCAAAGGTGCCACCCCCCAGGTCGTAGACGAGCAGCCGCTGACTCTCCTCGTCGCGCCGATCGAACACCAGGGCCGCCGCCGTTGGCTCGTTGAGAATCTGCAGCACCTCCAGCCCCGCGATCTCCCCCGCCTCCTTGGTGGCCTGCCTCTGGGCATCGGTGAAATAGGCCGGCACGGTGATCACCGCCTGATGCACCGTGTCGCCCAGAACCGCCTCCGCCCGCTGCCGCAGCGTGCGCAGGATCAGGGCGGAGATCTCCTGGGGGCTGTGGGTCGTGTCCCCCAGGGAAACGCGGGAAGCGCCCCCCATCTGCCGCTTGATGGAACGCACCGTGCGCTCGGGCGCCGCGGCGTACTGGCGCTGGGCCGCCTGCCCCACCAGCAGCTCCCCCTCAGCCGTCACCCCCACCACCGAGGGCAGCAGGAGGTCGCCCGCCTCGTCGGGGATGACCCAGGGCTGGCCTCCGTCGAGGGCCGCCACGAGGGAATTGGTGGTGCCGAGATCAATGCCGACGACGGTGGCCATGGAAGGGGGGAGTTGGGGAGGGGTGGGAGGGACCGGATCAAGGCCTCAGGGAGGGCCGGCCACGAGCACCTGGGCTTCGCGCAGCAGAGCCTGCTGCCAGAGATAGCCCCGCACAGCCTCCTCCAGCACGCGACCGGCCGGGATGTCGGCCGTGGCGGGACGCTGCCCGAGGGCGCGCATCCGTTGGGGATCAAAGGGTTGGCCGAGGCTTTCGAAGGGCTCCAGGCCATGGCCGCGCAACACCTCCAGGAGGCTGGCGCGGATCAGGCGGAGGCCCGCGTCGGCGCTGCTGTCGGCCAGGTTGGCGCCCTCCGCCGCGGCCAGAACCTGAGGGGCCGCCGGGGCCTGCCGCCCCCGCCACCAGCGCCGCAGACGCTCCCACAGCCCGGCCGGGGTGGGGGGAGGGGAGGGCGGCTGGGCAGCCCGCACCTGCCGCCAGTGGGCCTCGGCCCGATCCAGGGCGTCGAGCACAGGCAGCAAATCGCGCATCAGGGCCTCCTGCGCCTGGCGGAGCTGGCTTTGGAGCTGGGCCCGTTCACGGGGGGAGGTCATGGGGGCGAGGGGTCAGAGAGTGAGGCGCAGCAGGTCGTTGAGGGTGAGGCGGCAGCTGGCGCGCAGGCGGACCTCGAGGGCGTCGACCGCCTCCGGATCCAGGCGCACCCGCAGGGGGCCGGGCCGGAGGGGATCGGCCTGGTGGGCGCTGGCGGCGCGAAGCGTCTCGTAGGCAGCGCGAATCTCCTGAAACTCCAGCGGATGGCTGTGGGCCGGGAACTGGCGCAGCTGGCGGTGATAGGCCGCCTTGATCTCAGCGGCGGCGGCGCCGGGAGGAACGGCCAGGAGGGCGTAAGGGTCGCTCATCGATGGGCGTCGTCCGCGGCTACAGATCCATGAAACTGCGTCGCGAAGCCCGGGGGCGCTTGCGCGGCGGAGGGTCCCGCTCCGGCCCCTGATCCGGTGGGCGGGCGGAGCCGGCATCCTCGTCCTCCTGGTGAGAGCGGTTGAGCAGCCGCAGGAACTCTTCGATACCGATCTCGATGTCGTTGAAGCGGCCGCCAAAGGAGCGACGGCTGGAGGGAGCGCGTGCCCGCAGGGCATCGCCCCACTCCTCTTCCCGCCGGCAGGCGGCCAGGGCGGCGGCGTCCTGCTGACGGCGGGCCTGCTCAAAGGCCAGCGCGCTGAGCTGCCTGCGGGCGATGGCGGTGTCGCGCTCCATGGTGGTCAGAACCAGGGTGAGCAGGGGGTTTTCCGGCTCTTGACGGCGCAAGTCCTCCACCAGGGGCCGCCAGGGCCGGGTGCTGGCGAAGAGCCGCAGGTCGAGGAGGGCGAGGGGAAGGGTGCGCCCCGGCTGGGGAGTCCGGCGCAACCGGGCGAGGATCGACGGATCGGGGCTGTCGGAAGGCTTCAGGCCCAGCCCATGGAGCACCAGAAGCGCCCGAAGCGCCCGCTCGCCATGGGGGCTGCCGGGGTCGGCCGCCAGGGCCTCCAGCTCGCCCTGGCGCCGGGCAATCTGGCCGGCAATGGCTTTTCCCCCCCGGCGGCAGAAGCGCTGGATGGCCACGAGAATCGCCAGCAGGCACTCCACCCGCTCCTCCGGCGGCAGGGGGTTGAGGAGGGGGTCCCAGCGATCGCTGGCGGCGGGAAGGGCCAGGGTGAGCTTGCCGGGTGCGCGGTCCGAGGCCTCGGGAAGGGGAAGGTGATCCACGAGGACGCGCAGGGCGTCGAGGGGGGCGCTCGACTCCTCAGCGTCGTCCAGGGCCTCGGCGAGGGCGAGCGAATCGCTGGCGGTGAGGGCCTCCAGCCAGGAGGGCACCTCCCCGAGCTGAACTCCCGACGACGGAGGGGGAAGCCCGAAGGTGGCCCCGTGGCCGCGCCGCAACCGCGACCACTCCGCCTCCTCGCCCTTCTCCTGGAGGTAGTCATCCAACAGGACGTAGACAAAGGCAGAACGGCAGCCGCCATCCAGGGCCTGCCAGATGAGGGAGATGGCGCCCTCCTGGTTGCCGCTCAGAAGCTCCAGCAGGCCCTGGCGACCAAGCACATCGGGATGGTCGGGCGCCAGCTGACGGGCCCGGGCCACGGCGCGCCGGGCCTGCGGGGCTCGGCCCAGGCGGATGGCTTGGTCGGCTTCCCAGCAGTGGAGGCGGGCCAGGGTCGTGGAGAGGAGGGGTTCGGGCCAGGCGGAGGGTTCATCCCGGGCGGCGCGCCGCACCCAGCTCTGCAGCTGGCTGGCCAGCCGCTCGGCCTCCTGGCTGTGTTCGTCCCGTTCGCTCCCATCAAGGATGGGGTAAAGGCGGAGAGCCAGGTCGGCGTCAAAGGTGGGCCGGTCGACGATGGGCCGCCAACAGGCGAGCGCCTCCCCCGGCCCCTCCCGCTCCAGGGCCTGCTGACCGCCCAACAGCAGGATCGTGCGGCGCAGGGGAGCCAGGTCCGGCAGGACGGCCAAAAGGGCGCGCTCCTCGGCAAGCAACAGCTGGGCCGCGCCAAACAGGTTCGTCTGGCGCAGGTGGTGAAGCAGCGCCAGGGCGAGGGCCTGCTCCCGACGGGGCAGATCGCGCCTGGGCAACGCCAGGAGATTGGCGGGGGGCTCACCACCGCGGGCCGCCAGATCCAGGGCCACCGCCACGGCAGCTGGTTCCTTGAGATCCCGCAAGGTGTCGGCGGCCGCAGTGCTGTCGCCCGCTTCCAGGGAGGCCCAGGCGCGCCACACGGCTCCGCTGTCGCCGGGGGAAGGGGGCCCGGCCACGCGGGCGAACTGGCGCCTGGCATTGACGGGATCGCCCTCCAGCAGGCTGAGCACGCCCGCCGCCCAATGGAGCTGCTGGGGCAGGACGCGGGAGGAGCCATCACGAATCAGGGCCCGCGCCTGGTCCACCTCCCCCGCCAGGAAGAGCAGCTTGAGGTAGGCGCCGGCATGGGTGCGCGGCAGGCTTCTGGAAGTGAAGGCGGCTCCCATCTCCTCCAGGGCCCGGCCGATCTGGCCCTGGCCCACCCGGAGACGGGCCAACCCCAGGTGGCCATCGCCCACCCCGCCACAGTCGATCGCCTTGCGAAAGGCCTCCTCCGCCCGTTTGGCCTGCCCCTCCGCCGCCGCCTGCTGCCCCTCCATGACCCAGAGCCGGGCCTCGGTGGGCTGCAGGTCGAGATCAGGCCGCCGCCGCAGCGCCTGCTCCCGCACCCGCAGGGCGTCACGCCAGCGGCGGCTGGCCACCAACTCGCCGAGCTTGCGCCGCGTGGCCGCCACATCTCCGTCGCGACCGGGGGAGTTCACGGACGGCCGGGTGGGCATGGGGGATGCCGGAGGGTGTTTCCTTCCATTCAACCCTCCCCGGGGGGCCATTCGGTGTTGACCGGAGCCCTTCTCACCCCTTGGCATTGGCGCAGCTCACGCGGAGAACTGGCCTCGCCACCTTGGCCACCCGACGGGAAACCCTGCCTCGGCGACGGATCTGATCCGGTTCCCCAGCCCATGGCCGCGTGGCGATGGGTGCCGAGGCATTCCCTCTCAGCAGTGGCGGATGCTGCTGGTGATCATTCTCGCCATCCTGAGCCGTTGCCAAAGCCTTCGTGATCTCGAGCGGTTCGCCATCCGCCACCACTCGACTCTCTCCAGCGCACTGGACATCGAGCTGACGCGCCCACCCTCAGATTCCGCTTTCCGCGCGTGGTTCGATCGAGCCCATCTCCAGCGGGGGGTCGGCGTTCATTGCCCATGTGACCGTCTACGCATCAGCGCTCGGTGTGGCGATTGGCCAGGCCTGCCATGCCACGGGTGAAAACCACGAACGGGCTGTGCTGAAAAAGCTTTTGGGTGAGTTGGACCGCCAAGGTTTGCTCATCCAGGCGGTTGCCCTGCACACCCGGAAACCGTTTTCAACAGCTCAAGGAGCAGGGCGCCGACGTCCTCCTGACGGTCAACGCCAACCAGAGAACCCGGCATCGCCAGATCCAGTGTCAATTCGAGGGGAAACGCCAGATCCCCTTTCTTGCAATGGATCAGGAGATCGGTCATGGGCGTGACATCACCTGGACGCCGCGAACGAAAGAAGCGCCCGAGCACATCCGGCCGGTCTGTCTCGGCACAATTTGGATCGTTGATGTCGTCACCACAGGAACACGCGACGGCAAGCCGTTCAACGCCATACACCTCTTTCTCAGCAGCCACCGCACAAGCCCAGAAGAATTGCTGCAACTGGAGAGAAACCGGTGGAGCATCAAGGGGTGGCACTGGATCCGCGACACCCAACTCCATGAGGACGCCCATCGCTACCGAGGCAATGGCGCAGGCGTCATGGGAAGCCTCCAAACGGCGGCCTTGAGCCTGTTGCGACTGGCGGGGCTTGCAGCAATCCGCTCTGGCATGCGGAAGGTAATGCACGACATTGGGGGAGCTGATGGCGATGGCACAGCAACAGCCAGGTGCAGAAACTTACCAAGACTTTGAATCAGACCCGGGAACGAGACCAAGACATCCACTCGATTCAGGAACCGATGGGCCACGAGATGGGCCATGAGGGGCTGAACATGACGATGATCTACACGCATGTGCTGAATCGTGGCCCCATGGGTGTCCGCAGCCCTGCTGACACCCTGTAACAAGTGATACAAGTGCTTCTCGGTTTCTGTGAACCACTGTGCAATCTGAACCAAATAGCCTGAAAACCCCTGCAAAATCAGCTTATGTTAAACAGCAGA
>JBKDTB010000234.1:0-43066 GCA_046340515.1 Cyanobacteriota bacterium
GGGGAGAATCGGCCGTGACGGTGGCCTCGGCTTCCGAGAGCGCAATTTCCACCCCAAACAACTGATCGAGTTGTGGCCCCCCCTCTCTCCCAGCCGTGCCCGCCAGCGAATCATCTCGTTTGCCGCCGGTTGAAAGGGCCAGCTCCTCCTCCGAGTGGCCGGGAGACGGGGCGCTGAAGCCGGCTGAGAGGGCAGGCGGCAGCGAAACGGACCCGCCGCCGCCGCTGGTCAATTCACCCCGACGCACAGTGGCGGCACGCCCCTCCAGGCGCGCTTGTTCTTGCCGCAATTTTTTCAGATCGCCCTGCAAAGCATCCCGCTGGGAAATGATCGCGGTGGCTTGATCCTCTGGTTTGACAAAACCATTGGATTGCCGTATCTCCGCCAACTTCAACTGCAAGGCATTCACCCGTCGCTGCAGCTCAGGAGCCTGCTCATCCAGAAAGTCCAGACCCTGGGTGAGCTTTTCCTGTCGTTGGCTCAGCGAATACTCCAGGTAGTTTTGGCTCAACTTTGTGAGGATTCTCTCCCCTTCCCTCGGATTGGGCCAGACCAGACTCACGGAGAGAACACCTTCAGTTCCGCCGCGATTTCCTCCGGGAGACACCGTCAGGCTGGAGGCCAGGGAGCCAGGCGGCATCTTCAACGATCGCTCCAGGGGTTCCAGCACCAGAGGACTGGTGAGCACCTCGATCAAGGTGGCGGTGTTGGCCGGTGTGCCTCGTTGCAGGGCCACGCTTGCCATGTTGCCTCCGTCCAACACGCCCGCATCGTTGATCGGATTGCTCACCAACAGCTTGAAACCGCCCTGGTAGCTGGGGTGAAATTTCCGCGCCCAATAGGTGGTGATCCCCCCCCAGAGGACGGAAGCCACGATGACGACGACGATCAGGCGACTGCGCCGCTGGAGGGCCTGCAGAATTTCACCCAGTTTGATCTCGCCTGCCTCATCCGCTCCCGTCTCTCCTGCTGGTGTCACAGGGCTGGTGCCGTTGGTTGTCACGACCTGCCGATCAATGAGAGGGGGCTGAAAGGAGATAATCTGGTGATGATCTGCTATGGATAGTAGCGTGGGTTAGAGCACATCTGATCAAGAATACACGCTTGGTGGAGAACCATCCTCGGGATGCGAGCCTGGCTCAAGCACCTCCCAGTGATTGAAAAATCCTATGATGGGTGTGCAATAGTGACAAGCCCTCCAGTTCCAGCGGTGGCTCAGCCCCGGGCCAAAGTCCCACTGCGTCACAGCGTGTAACATCGTTCCGGCAGGATTGGCACCGACGTCCAAGTGCGTGCGCAACATTTTCTCTCGCCATGTCTGGGCCTGGTGCTGCTGAGCCAGTCAGCCACAGCGCTCCTGGCGAGTCCAACACCGCAACGCCCCTCTTCCGTTTCCAAGGCAGGTTCACCTCCAAATTCGGACTCCAAAACCTCGAACCCGGATTTCGACGCCTACATTCTCGGACCGGGGGACAAGCTGGACATTTCCTTCATATCCAGCAGCTACACCAACCTGGGCGGCCCATTGGAATTGCTGAACGATGGCAGCACAACCCTGCCATTGGTCGGCTCCGTGGTGCTTGATGGCCTCACCGTCAACCAGGCCAACCGCTGGCTCACAACCCTTTACCGACGCTACCTCCGCCGGCCGGAACTCACCCTGCGCGTGGTGCAGCCCCGCCCGATGCAGATTTCGGTGGTGGGGGAGGTGCAGGCCCCGGGCTTGTACGTTTTGAACGCCTCTGGTGAAGAGTCCTCCCTGGAAGGAAAGAAGGCATCCGCCTCCGCCATTCCCACCGTGGTTTCCGCCCTCCAGAAGGCTGGAGGCATCACCCTCAACGCCAACCTTCGCGACGTGCGTCTTCAGCGTCGGCTGCCAGGCAACAGCAGCCAACTCAGGGAAATCCAGCTTGATCTGGTGGCTCTCCTGCAGCGCGGCGACAAACGGCAGAACCCCTTTCTCTTTGATGGCGACACGATTCTTCTGAGTCGCGCCCCCGCGCCTCCGCCGAATGAGGTGCTCAGCCTGGCGGCCGCCAACCTGTCCCCCAGCATCATCAATGTGAATGTGGTGGGGGAAGTGAAGACCCCGGGCAAACTCCAGTTGCCGGCAGGAACACCACTCATGCAGGCCCTGCTCTCGGCCGGCGGGCCCATCCCCATGCGGGCCAACCGCAACAATGTGGAGCTGGTTCGCATCAATCGCGACGGCACCGCCACCCTGCGCCGCTACATCATCGACTTTCGCCAGGGGGTCAGTGGACCCCGCAATCCTCCCCTGAAGGATGGCGACAGCATCATTGTCAACCGCAGCGTTCTGGCCAGCGGCACCGACTCCCTCAATGCCGTCACCCAGCCCTTCAGCGGTCTGGTGAACATCCTTGCCCTGGTGGAAGTCTTGCGCAACACGTCATACAACAATAACAACAACTGACCTTTCTCCCCTCTCCCCTGGCTCCCAGCGGACCGCCTCCTCTGGAACCCTGGGGGGCATGGCGCGACCTGGTCTCAGCCGCGCCGACGCTTGACAGACAAGACGCTTGACCAACGGATCATCGACGGGTCAAAGCCGATGGGATCGCGAAAATCTGCCTGACACCACTTAAGCCCTCCCAAAAAGCGCTGGGAGGGCAGTCACACTATGAAACCCTGCACCCGCTGGCGATCAAGGGCAAATCGTGCTAACTTTTAAGGGCAATTCAGGGAAAACCATCACCCATCTGTCCAACAAGATTCACCCAATTCTAACTTTGAGATCACCCCAGAGGCAGGGATTGCAGTGGCTTATTGCCGGACACCAGAAGCTGGTACCACTCCGCAGCTTTTCATCGATGGCTCTGGATCAGTCTTTGATTGCTTGATCCGATTGCGCATTTTCCGCGTGAGCCCCAAAGCACTGGCCACCCCAAGAATGGGCAGCGGACCAGGCACATAGGATAAATTCGGGTTAAAATACCCATTAATTCCTAATCCTGTTTTCTCCTGTATCGGTATCGGGAAAAAGCCATCTGCTGTTGCACTGTCACCATAAGCATTTCCACTAAAATCAAAATTTGGGTCGATCATCGGGGTTCCGATTTCGTATTTCACATTACCTGGCACATCTGTAAAATTCCCCAGTGCGGAGATGACATATCCTGTCTGATTGCTTGGATCAACAATGAAGGATGTATTGGGTAATAAAATCGGTGTTATGCTTTGCCAGCAATAGCCGGCTTGAACAACATAAGGGTTTCCGGGAGTAAAAATAGAAGATGCTTCCAACTTGTAATCTGTTGCCACACCACCACCATTCTTGAACGACCATAAGTTCACATTGTAAGCCGATGATCCAGCTGGCCAGCCCAGTTGTGGTGCAAATCCCAGGCCATCAATCAGCAGATCCTGGGTGGTGTCAAAGAAGAAACCAAAGGAAGAATAATTGCTTGCGGTGTAATAAGCACCCAATCTATCCTTTGTTGTATAAGCAGGTTTGAAGGCATGGGCTGGAAGCCCCAGAGCACACACTCCCCCGACAACCAATGAAGCAACTGCGGATGCCCGCAACAAAGCCGGCATCGCATTTTCTGCGACTAAATTCATGGAAATAAGGGAGTAATACCAACCCTATGGGTCGGTTGAATTAGAAGGAATAATGGAGGTTGTTGAGGTTGATCCCGCGGGAGAAATGGGAGCTGATGTGGGGCTCAACTGAGGAACCGTGGTTGTCACAAACCCACCCGAGTTTTGACCGACGCAACAAGCGGATGGCCTGATCGGATCAGTCGGAGTCACTGGTTGGGGTGCAGGAGGAACGACTGGTCTTGGGCGTGTGCCTGTTTGAGACAGCGCAGGCTGGGATGAAGAACAAACGCCAAGGGTGGCGAGCACCGTCAAACCCGCAAGGAAAAAAGAGGACTTGGCAGCCATTTCGGATCACACAAAAAACGTTCCGAAACTAGCGAGATCAGAAATAGGGAACGGAAGAAAGCACTCTGAAAAGTAAAATTTAACCTTTTGTACATTATCATGAATATTTGTGGTTCCCACACATCTCAGCGCAAGACGAGTCCAGTTTTGAGACTGTCCCCCCAGCCGACGCTCAGCACCCCGACCGTTCCCCAGGGCGTTTCGCTGAAGACATCCGCCGCCATCACGTTCACGAACACCGGCAGCGCGCGCAGGGGGATCCACGAGACATTGAAGTTGGTCCCCCGGCTGCTCACCCCCACGGACACCCCGATGGTGGGGAACACCTCGATCCCGGCCGCGCCAAACAACCCGTTCTCAGCGGTCTGATACGTGCTGGCGTCCACGGCGGCGAAGCTGCTCCCGCCCCCTCCCGCCGTGAACTGCACCATCCGCCGAAAATCAGGATCCGCCGGTCGAAGGGGCAGGGCCACCGAGAGGGCGCCATACCCGTTGGTGGGCTGGGGATTGGGTTCCGATCCATAGGGGAAGGCCTCCACCACGCCACCCGCCGCACCCACCAACAGGTCTGGCCTCCGCACGAGCAGACGGCCGACGGTGCCGCCAAACGCTCCGTTGGCATTGAGGTTTTTGACGCTGCCGACTCCCCAGAAGATCTCGGCTCCAATCAGTCGCTCGGGATCCCCCAGCCCAAATCCCATGTTGATCGAACCGTCAGGCGATCCTTCCCGAAGATTTCCCGGGGTGCCCGCTGAGCCGGCAATGAAGTAATCCCCCCAGCCGCCGACAAATCCCGTGGGCACCCCGCCACTCAGGGCGGGTCGCAGGAGCTGGGGGGGACGGAGGGGAGCCGCATCCACGGCGGCATCCGCCGGCAGATCCTGTTCGCTCACCCTTCGCCCCGGCGGGGGCGCCAGGCGAGACAGGGCCGACCCCTCGGGATTGGCGGGCGCCGAAGGAACGATGGAGAAGCGAGGAGCCCGACCCGGATCCACCATCGGCTTGGACACACGCGGTGCGGGGGTGTCCGTCTCAACAACGCGCCACGGGGTGGCCGCGAAACCAGGGGGGATCAGCGTGCTGGCCAGGGCCGCGCTCTCGATCCAAGCCAGGACGACGCCCAGCGCAATCGGAACACCAGCGGCAAACCGAGACAACCGGGACAGGTGGTGGAACCGGGAAAACCAGCCAACCCTAAGGGGGGACGTCAAGCGAGCCGGGTCCCTGCGGGTCGTGGGCGCTGCGATAAGTTGGATCTTCCGCCGTCGCTGACAGGTTCAAGCCGCCAGCCCCTTTCGAGCCCATCCCGTCTCGAGGCGACCACGACGCCCTTCCCATGACCCAGCCTTACTACGAAACGATGTACATCCTCCGACCGGACATCCCGGAGGAGGAAGTTGACAGCCACATCGCCAAATACCGCGACCTGGTGATCGAAGCCGGAGGCGTGGTTCTGGACACCCAGATGCGCGGCAAGCGGCGCCTGGCCTACCCGATCGCCAAGCACCGCGAGGGCATCTATGTGCAGCTCAATCACAACGGCGACGGACAACAGGTGGCTCCCCTGGAGCGGGCCATGCGCCTCTCTGAGGATGTGGTCCGCTATCTCACCGTCAAGCAAACCGGTCCGATGCCCCCGCCCCGCTCGCTTGTGACCTCTGAAGCCGTTGCCGCCAGCGCGGCCACCGCCCCTGCGGGACCCGCATCAGCCGAGGCTTGAGTCCTCCCACCCGCCATTTCTCCCGATCGCTCCTTCTGGCCCGGCCACCCGTTTCGAGGGGTTGGCCGGGTTTTTCGTTTCTGGAACCACCCGAGGTGGCCAGGGCAGGCGTTCTCTCCGCATCGGCAGCGGTTGTTGAAAGCCCGCGGGCCGGTTAAGTTTCGTGCCATCGGGAATGCGCAGGAGCGGGAGCCATGACCAACGGACAAGCCTTGACGGACGACACCCGGGGTTCAAGCCCCCGCAGCCTGCGCTTGGTCTCCAACGGGGAGCAGACGCTTCTCGCCAACCCATCAGCGGCCGCCTCTCCGCCCCCTTCCTCTCCCGCCCTGCGCCGCCTCCAGCGGGAGTTGGAGGCCGCACACGCCGAAGCCCGCAGCCTGCGAGAACTGCTGGAAGAACTGCCCGCCATCCTGGAACGCAAGTTTCGGCAACGGCTCCAGGCTCTCCTCAGCGAGCAGCGCCAGCTGGAGCGGGAGAATGCCCTCCTCCAGCACCACCTTCTCGCCCTGGTCAGCGGCGCCGAGCCCGACCTGGCCCGAGCGACCGCCCTGCCGGCAGCCCCCCCGCGACCACCGGCCCCCCCCCTGGCGGAACCCGTCACGGCGAATGATTCCCCGATCACCCGAGGTTTGGGCTTGCGACGGGCCCTGCGCAGCCTTCATCGGTGACGCGCTGACCAGACCCGGGTCGGCAGGCCCCAGACGTAGATGAAGCCCTCCGCGGCCCGGTGGTCAAAGCGATCCTCGGCGCCATAGGTGGCCATGTCGCTCACATACAGGCTGTCGGTGGCGCTCTGGCGACCGATCACGGTGACATTGCCGCGATGCAGCTTGAGGCGCACCGTGCCGTTGACGCTGGTCTGGGTGGCGCGGATGAAGGCATCCAGGGCCTGCTTCAGGGGTCCAAACCAGAGGCCCTGATACACCAGATCCGCCCAGCTGGCTTCCAACTGCCGCTTGGTGCGTTGCACATCCGCCGCCAGCGTGAGCGACTCCAGCTCTTGGTGCGCCCGGATCAGCAGCAACAGCCCGGGGGTTTCGTAGATCTCGCGCGACTTGATGCCCACCACCCGGTTTTCGATCATGTCGAGCCGGCCGAAGCCATGGTCTCCGGCCAGGCTGTTGGCCTGGCGCACCAAGGCGACCGGATCCAGACGCTCCCCATCGATCGCCACCGGCAGCCCCGCTTCGAAGGTGATCTCCACCAGCCGGGGCTCGGCGGGGCAGGCCTCCGCGGCGCGAGTCATCGCATAGATCTCTTCCGGTGGCTCCACCATCGGATCCTCCAGACAGCCGGCCTCAATGCTGCGCCCAAGGAGATTGAGATCAATCGAATAGGGGGAGGCCTTGCTCACCGGAGCGGGGATGCCGCAGCGCTCGCCGTAGGCGATGGTGTCCTCCCGGCTCATGCCCCACTCCCGGGCCGGGGCCAACACCTTCAGATCCGGCGCCAGGGCACCGATGGCCACATCAAAACGCACCTGATCATTCCCCTTGCCCGTGCAGCCGTGCGCCACGGCATCCGCGCCCACCTGGCGGGCCACCGCCACCAACTCCCGAGCGATCAGGGGCCGGGCCAGGGCGGTGGAGAGGGGGTAGCGCCCCTCATAGAGGGCATTGGCCTGGATGGCGGGGAAGGCAAACTCCCGGATGAAGGGATCCACCAGATCCGCCACCAGGGATTGGCTCGCCCCCGCCGCCAGGGCCTTCCGGCGAATGGGCTCCAGCTCGTCGCCCTGGCCGAGGTCGGCGGCGAAGGTGATCACCTCCTCCACTCCCCACTCCCGCAGGAGATAGGGGATGCAGACACTCGTGTCCACCCCACCGGAATAGGCGAGCACCACCTTCCGGGCCCGGCCACCGCCGGCCCCCGCGATCCCGCTGACAGCCATCAACGCCGCTCCTGCATTGCACCGGAGGATTCTCCCTCCTCGTCCAGCCTCCAGCGGGCCAGAAGGGCCAGGAGGGTGGCCAGGGGCAGGAGCAGGAGCAAGGCCCAGATCCAGCCGGCATGGAGCGGCAGCGGCTCGGGCCAGCGCCGGCCCGCCCCCACCAGAAGGGCGCTCAGGCCAAGGGCCAACAGCCAGACCAGGGCCAATTGTCGCCACTTGTCGAGGTGTCGTGGCTTGGAAGGGCCCATGGGAGGGAAGCAGCCGGGGTCTATGGTGAAGCATCCCCTCCCTTGCCCGGCAACCCATTCACGCCCGCAGGCATCAGGTTCGGCATGAGCATTCTCGACAGCATCAATCCTTCCCTCACCCGCTATCGCCGGGACGAACCCGCCCCCGTTTTGCCCCTGCGGGATGAGCCCGATCTGCTCACCCTGTTGGAGGCCAACGGCCGCCTGGTGGCGGACGAGGAAACCGCCAGCACGGATGTGAGCACGGTGGAGGAGGAGGAACTCTCCGCCCTGATGGGAGAGAAAGAGGATTACACCCAGACCGAGGAACCCGCCGAGGAAGACTGGGAAGACTGAGCGCCCCTTTCATGCGTCTCGATGATGGCCGCCCTGCGGCAGCGCTGCTCACCCTCCTCGCACTGGCCGCGTGCCTGCTGGCGGATGCCCGGTTGGCCAATTCCCATCTCACCCTGCCCTTTGTTGTTTCGGCCCTGGTGAGCGTGGCGATCGCCGCCTGGGGCGTGCCCCGGCTGCGCCAGCTCAAGCTGGGCCAGGTGATCCGCCAGGAGGGACCCCGGGCGCACCACAGCAAGGCCGGCACGCCCACCATGGGTGGCCTGCTCGTCGTTCCGGTGGGCGTGCTGGTGGGTGCCTGGACCAGCCCCGGCGACCCGCGCCTGCTGGCGGTGGCCGCCGTCACCCTGGCCTACATGGCCATCGGCGCCATGGACGACTGGCGCAGCCTCACCAAACGCACCAACACCGGTCTCACGCCGAGGGGCAAGCTCGTGCTGCAGGCCTTGGCGGCCCTGCTCTTTCTGCTCTGGGTGGGCTTTGGCGGCTGGATGGGCGGCGGCGCCCCGGGAGATGTGGGTCTGCCCCTCGGCTGGGTGCTGCCCCTGGGGTTCCTGATCTGGCCCCTGGGGCTGTTTGTCTTCCTCGCCGAAAGCAATGCCACCAATCTCACCGATGGGTTGGATGGCCTGGCTGCTGGCTGCGGCGCGGTGGTGTTCACAGGCATGGCCCTGCAGCTGATGGTCCGCGGCCATGGCGGGGATCCCTCCCTGGCGGCCTTTTGCGCCGCCATGGCCGGCTGCTGGGTCGGCTTTCTCAGCCAGAACCACCACCCCGCCAGGGTGTTCATGGGCGACACCGGCTCCCTGGCCATGGGGGCGGCCCTCTCCGCCGTGGCTCTCCTGAGCAACAGCCTCTGGCCGCTGCTGCTGATGGGGGGGGTCTTCCTGGCCGAATCCCTCTCCGTGATCCTGCAGGTGTGGGTGTTCAAGGCCACCAAAGGGCCTGATGGGCAGGGTCGCCGCATCCTGCGCATGGCGCACCTGCACCACCATTTCGAGCTGGGGGGGCTCAAGGAGCAGGGGGTGGTGATCCGTTTCTGGGGGGTGAGCGCCCTGCTGGTTCTCCTGGGCTTGGTGCTTCTGCCCTCCTAGAGTTCTGATCTCTGATGGCATGCCTTCCCGTCCATGCCCTACTTCACCTGGAAGGAAACCGGCCTGACGGCCGACTGCGCGAGTCTCGAGGCCATGGCCTCCCGCTTTCAAGAATCGGCGGCCCTGATGCGCCGCATGGCGGCGGAAGGCTTCCGGCTCGAACAAACCAGCGACGGCCCACGGATCACCCACCCGGATCCCGCTGTGTTTGAGGCCTATGGATTCATCAGCGAGGAACCGCCCGAACGCCAGCTGACCATGCTCTCCTGAAGAGAACTTCTCCCTCAGCGACGGAGGTAGCCCACCACCCAGACCGCCACAAACACGAGCGAAGACAGGCCGAGATACACCAGCGCCCAACGCTCCAAGCCATCCATCGTCAGCCCGAGGGGAAGAGCTTGGCCGGCATCGCCGGTGGTCTGAAAAGCCAGAGTGCTGGGAAAACGCACGACCCAAGGGGTGGAAACGTCCAGCTTGCCTGCAGAAACCGTCCTGGCGCCACTGGTGCGGAAGCCGAACCACCTTTACTGTGCGACCCATTAGGGAAGCCCATGAGTCAGGCGCCATCCGTACCACCCCGGGGGAGATCCCCCCGTCCCCGTCGGGAAAAAGCCCGGCGCCGGAGTCCGGAAGCCGCGGGGGCAGCCCTGGAGGTGGTTTCCAGACCACGCCCGGCGCCGGTTGCCCCCGCCGGGCGTGGTCATCGCCTGGCCGCCCTCACCTTTGCTCTGGGACTGAGCGTGGGGTATGCGGTGGCGGCTCCGCCCCGGGCCATGGGCGAGCTGTTGGCCAGCCTGTCCCGCGGACCCAAGGCCATGGGCGCCCTGTTCTCCCCCCTGCAACCCAGCGAGCCGACGGTGCTGGTGTTGGGAAGTGATCAGGTCTCCGGCAGCACAGACGTGATGTTCACCGTTCGGGTGGGCGACGGCCTCACCCGCATCACCCAGGTGCCGCGTGACACCTTCGTGGAAACGCCCGATCTGGGGGCCCAGAAGATCAACGCGCTCTATGCCACCGCCGGCATCGCCCCCACCCGCTCGATGGTGGGCCAGTTGCTGGGCACCACAGTGCCGAAACATCTGAAGGTCAACCTGCGGGCGGTGGAGCGGGTGGCGGAAGCCCTGGGAGGGGTGGAGGTGGATGTGCCCAAACGCATGTATTACGTTGACAACGCCCAGGGGCTCTACATCGATCTCCATCCCGGGCGGCAGACGCTCCAGGGAAAGGCTCTGGAAGGCTTCCTGCGCTTCCGCCACGATGAAGCCGGCGATCTCGGCCGGATGGAGCGGCAACGACTGGTCATCAACGAGGTGTTCCGCAAGTTGGCCCAACCCGCCACCTTGGTGCGCCTGCCCGCCCTGCTGAAGATCGCTGGCGAGGACATCGACACCAATCTTTCCCCCCTGGAGCTCAGCAAGCTGGCCGCCGACATGGCCCGCTCCAAGATGAGCACCGAGCGCCTGCCCGGTCGCCTCTACTGGCAGGACGACCTCAGCTACTGGATGCCCGACAGCAACAAGGCCCACCCCACCGGGAGCGGCCAGGAACCCAGCCCCTGACCCTGGCCTTCCTCCATCTCCCTAGGCCACCTCGGGGAGGGAGGCGGGGGGATGCTGAGCCAGGGCCTTGCGCAAATAACGACCGGTGTGGCTGGTGGGATGGGCGGCCACCTCTTCCGGCGTGCCACACACCAAGAGCTCGCCTCCCTTGTCGCCCCCCTCGGGTCCGAGGTCGATGATCCAATCCGCGCAGCGAATCACATCGAGATTGTGCTCGATCACAAGCACTGAATTGCCCTTCTCCACCAACCGCTGCACCACCTCCACCAGCTTGTGCACGTCATAGAAGCTCAAGCCCGTGGTGGGCTCATCAATGAGGTAGAGGGTCTTGCCCGTGGCGCGGCGGGAAAGTTCGGTGGCCAGCTTCACCCGCTGAGCCTCACCCCCTGAAAGCGTCGGTGCCGGCTGCCCAAGCTTGATGTAACCCAAACCCACATCCACCAGCGTGCGCAAACGATCGACCGCCTGGGGAATGGCGGCGAATTCCTCCGCGGCCTGCTCCACCGTCATCTGCAACACATCCGCAATGGTGTGACCCCGATAGGTCACCTGGAGCGTTTCCCGGTTGTAGCGGGCCCCCTTGCAGACCTCGCACTGCACATACACATCGGGCAGAAAATTCATCTCAATCACGTTCACCCCCTGCCCGCTGCATGCCTCGCAGCGCCCCCCCTTCACGTTGAAACTGAACTGCCCCACCTGATAGCC
Organism: Cyanobacteriota bacterium; assembly: GCA_046340515.1. Taxonomy (GTDB): domain Bacteria; phylum Cyanobacteriota; class Cyanobacteriia; order PCC-6307; family Cyanobiaceae; genus Cyanobium. The sequence goes on from JBKDTB010000234.1 coordinate 11,466, forward strand.
CCGGGCCTTGGCCTCCACCGTGGCCGCAAACACCTGGCGAATCGGATCAAAGGCGCCGGTGTAGGTGGCTGGATTGGAGCGAGGGGTGCGGCCGATCGGGCTCTGATCGATCACGATCACCTTGTCCACCGCCTGGATCCCCCGCAGCTCCTCCAACCCGGAGGGAAAAGGCACCTTCAGCCCCAGCTGATGCTCCAGGGCGGGATGGAGCAGTTCATTCACCAGGGTGCTCTTGCCGCTGCCGCTCACGCCGGTCACCGCCACCAGCCTCCCCAGGGGAATGTCCACATGGATGCCCCGCAGGTTGTTGCGGTTGCAGTTGACCAGGCGCAGGCGGCGGCTGCCGGACATCCGCCGGCTGGCGGGAGTGGGGATGGAGCGACGACCGCTCAGATAGGCGCCCGTGAGGGACTCTTCCGCGGCCAGGAGGTTGTCCAGGCCCCCTTCGGCCACGACGCGTCCGCCGTGCACGCCAGCGCCCGGACCGATGTCCACCAAATGGTCGGCGGCACGGATGGTGTCCTCGTCGTGCTCCACCACGATCAGGGTGTTTCCCAAATCGCGCAGCTTCAGGAGGGTGGCCAGCAGCCGGTCGTTGTCGCGCTGGTGCAGGCCGATGCTCGGTTCATCCAACACGTAGAGCACCCCGGTGAGGCCCGCTCCGATCTGGGTGGCCAGGCGGATCCGCTGGGCTTCCCCGCCGGACAGGGTCATGGCCGGTCGATCCAGGCTGAGGTAATCCAGGCCCACATCCAAAAGAAACCGCAGCCGCAGTCGGATCTCCCGCAACACCAGCTCGCCGATTTGAATCTGGCGCGGGCTGAGCAGGGGGTCCCGGGTCTCCGCGCTGCCCACCCCCATCAAGGCCTCGATGCGCCGCAGGGTTTCATCCACCCCCACGGACGTGAGGTCATGGATGCGATAGGGCCCCATGCGCACGGCCAGGGCCTCCGGGCGGAGCCGCAGGCCCTGGCAGGTGGCGCAGGGCACGAGGTCGAGAAATTTCTCCAGCTTCGGGCGGATGGCCTCGCCGCTGGCGTCCCGCAACTGGCGCTCCAGGATGGGCAACACCCCCTCAAAGGGCCGTTCCAAGCCCTTGGCCTTGCGATAGCGGCTGTCGGCCTGAATCAGGATCGGCTCCTTGCTGCCATGCAACACCACCTGCCGCTGCTCCTCACTGAGTTGATTCCAGGGGGTCTTCAGCTCAAACCCGAAGGCTTCGCCCACACTGAACAGAAGGGAGAAGTAGTAGGAGTTGTCCTTGTCGCTCCAGGGGGCGATCGCCGCGTACACCGGCTGGGAAGGATCGGGCACCACCCGCTCCACCGTGAACCGCCGCAGGTGGCCCAGCCCATGGCACTCCGGGCAGGCGCCATAGGGACTGTTGAAGGAAAACAACCGCGGGGAGAGTTCCTCCATCACCGCCCCGTGCTCCGGGCAGGCGAAGTGTTCCGAGAAAAGCCGCTCCCGCTCCCATCCCTCGGGGAGGGGCTCCCCCTCTCGGGGCACCAGCTCCACCATGGCCAGCCCCTCGCCCCGCTTCAGGGCCGTGCGCAGGGAATCGGTGAGACGCTCCGCCAGCCCCTCGCGGGCCACCAAACGGTCGACCACCACCTCAATGGCATGGGCGTGGTTCTTGTCCAGCTCGATGTTGTCCGCCAGCTCGCGCACCTCCCCGTTGATGCGAACCCGGGCAAAACCCTCCGCCACCAAGCCGGAGAGAAGTTTCTGGTGGGTGCCCTTCCGGCCGCGCACCACCGGCGCCAGCAGCTGATAACGGGTGCCCTCCGGCAGCGTGAGCACCTGATCCACCATCTCGTCGATGGTCTGGGGGCTGATGGGCCGATCGCAGTGGGGACAGTGGGGAGAGCCGGCGCGGCCAAAGAGGAGACGCAAATAGTCCTGGATCTCGGTGACGGTGCCGACGGTGGAGCGGGGGTTGTGGCTCGTGGACTTTTGATCGATGGAGATCGCCGGGGAGAGGCCCTCGATCGCGTCCACATCGGGCTTGTCCACCTGGCCGAGAAACTGGCGGGCATAGGCCGAGAGCGATTCCACATAGCGCCGTTGCCCCTCGGCGAAGATCGTGTCGAAGGCCAGGGAGCTCTTGCCGCTGCCGCTCACCCCCGTGAACACCACAAGGCGGTTGCGGGGGATGGTGAGATCCACATCGCGCAAATTGTGCTGGCGGGCCCCCCGCACCCGGATCACATCCTCCAGGCGGGTGCTCAGCCCGTCGCCTCCCGTCTCCTGGCGGGATGACGCGGCGCGGGCACGGGGCATGGGGACAGAACGGCGGGGGTCAGTTTACGGGCTGGGTTCGGTTGTCACAACCGAAGGAAGGGCGGGGGACGCCAGGGGAAGGGGCTCGGAGGCGGGCAGACCGCAGAGCTCAACGCTCATCTCCCAGAGGCGTCGGCGCTGGGCCGCATCACGGGCGGCGGGAGCCACGGGAACGGCCTTGGGATGGCCGCCCATGCCCCCCCACCCGTCGGGACCGTAGTGACCCCCGGGCTCGGCTTGCGGCGCGGTGGCGGCAAAGAGCTGGGGAAGGGCTCCCATGGCGGCGCTCTGGAAGAGGGGATCCATCAGGCGATAGGCCCAGGCCTCCAGCCGCGAGCCGTTCATGGCCACGGAGGCGGGTTGCAGGTTGGTGCGGGCCAGGCCGGGATGGGCGGCCAGGGCCAGCACCGTGGATCCCCGGGCCCGCAAACGCTCCTGCAAGTCCAGGGCGGTCATCACATTGGCCAGTTTGCTCTGGCTGTAGGCCCGCCAACGGTCGTAGGAGCCCTCCCCCTGGAGATCGTCAAAGGCGATGCGGCCGAAATACTGGGCCCCGGAGGTGACGAACACCACCCGCGCCCCCGGACGGACGTGCAGCAGGGGCAGCAGCTGAAGGGTGAGGGCGAAAGGGCCGAGATGGTTGGTGCCGAATTGCAGCTCAAAGCCGTCGCGGGTGAGGGTGCGCGGCGGCGCCATCACGCCGGCGTTGTTGATCAGCAGATCCAGGGCGCCGTAGTGATCCGCCAGGGTGGCGACGGCGGTCCGCACGCTGGCAAGGTCCGCCAGATCCAGCGTCAACACATCGAGGGCGCCATGGGGGCTCTCCCCACTGGCGCGGGCCAGATCCCGCAACAGCTGATCGCGCGCCTCCTCGGCCTTGCGGGGCGAGCGACAGGCCATCACCACCGTGGCCCCCCGGGAGGCCAGGGCGCGGGCGGTTTCCAAGCCGAGGCCGCTGTTGGCGCCGGTCACCAGGGCCACCCGGCCGGTCTGATCGGGAATGGAGGCCGTGGTCCAAGGGCCGGCGGGGGCGGGGGCGGGGGCGGAACCATTGAGGCGAGTCATGGTCTCAGAGCGACGAAAGGTCCTGCTGAAATAAATCTTAATAGTCAGAGGTTGGCGGTGGACGCTCGCCGCGCGTTCCCTCCCTCAGGCCACCTTGTCCAGCAAGCTGGCGGCATAGGTGCGGGCCTCTCCGCTGTCTCCCCCCGCCAACTCGGCCAGCTCCGCCTGCCGCTCCTGAGTGTCCCGCAGGTGGGACACTCGCGTGTGGGTTTCGCCGTCCTCCACCACCTTGGCCACCTTGAAGTGGTGCGTGGCGGCGGCGGCGACCAGGGGCTGATGGGTGACGCAGAACACCTGCCGGGAGCGGGCCAGGCGCTTCAGCAGCTCCGCCATCGCACCGCTCACCCGCCCGCTCACGCCAGCGTCAATCTCATCGAACAACAGCGTGACCTCCGGTTCGGCGGCGGCGATGCAGGTCTTGAGAGCCAGCAGAAAGCGGCTCATCTCCCCCCCGGAGGCCACCTCCGCCAAGGGGGCCAGGGGCTGGCCCGGATTGGCGGAGAAGAGCCAGGTGACCCCATCCGCCCCCTCCTCGCTGACGGCCACCGGAGTGATCTCCACCGCGAAGCGCACATGGGCGAGACCCATCGGCCGCAGAGCCTCCATCAGCTGGGCCTCCAGAGCGCGGGCGGTGACGACGCGCCGGGCGCTGAGGTCGGCGCAGGCCTGATCCAACCGCGCGCGGCCCTCGGCCTCCCGGCGCTCCAGGGCCTCCAGCTCCGCTTCCAGGCCCCCGGGGCTCAGCTCCTGGCGCAGGCGATCCCGCAGGGCCAGCAGCTCGGCCAGATCGTGCCCGTGACGGCGCTCCAGGGCACGCAGCAGGGCGATCCGCTCCTGCAGCCGGGCCAGCCGTTCCGGATCACTCTCCAGGGAGGCTCCGTAGCGATCCAGATCCCGCGTCAGGTCGCGCAGGAGCACCAGGGCCTCGTCGCAACTCCGTCGCAACGGCGCCAAACCCGCGTCATCCAGCCCTTCCATCACCCGCAACTCCTGCTCACAAGCCGCCAGATGATCGAGAACGGAAGGGGCCCCCTCCGCCCCTTCGAGCAAGCGCCCCATCAGGGTCATCACCCCTTCCTGCAGCCGCACCCCGTGGGCCAGCCGATCCTGCTCCGCCTGCAGCCGCTGACGCTCCAGGGGATCCTCCAGGCCGGCCGCCTCGAGTTCCTGAAGCAGATGCTCCTGCCGTTGCCGCTCCCGAAGCCGTTCCTCCGCCCGGGCGCGGGTCAAGGCCAGCGCTTGCGCCTCCCGCTTCCAGGCGCGATGGGCCGACCGCACCGCCTCCAGCACGGGCCCCAGGCCCTCGCCGGCCAGGCGATCCAGCCAGCGCCGCTGTTGGCCCGGGCGAGCCAGGTGCTGGGTCTGGCCCTGGATGGTGAGGTCCAGGAGAAGGGGCCGCAGGTCGAGGATCTGGGCACGGCTCACAGCCACGCCCTGCAGGCGGTGGCGACTCGTCCACCGGCCCTGCTGGAGGCGCCATTCCCGGCTGATGAGCAGCTCGGATTCCTCCACCGCCAGGTCCTGCGCCTCCAACCAGGTCCGGGTCGCCGTCGTGAGGGCAAAGCTGGCCTCCACGACGGCTTTTTCGCAGCCGCGACGCAGCAGGCGCGCCCCCTGGGCTCCCTGCCCCCCCCCGAGGAGGGCGTCAAGGGCATCGAGAAGAATCGACTTTCCCGCTCCCGTCTCGCCGGTGAGCACGGTGAAGCCCGACTCGAAGCACAACTCCAGCTCCTCAATCAGAGCGATGTTCTGCAGGCGCAGCCCTCTCAGCACTGGCGTCCCTTCACGGAGCGTCTCTGAACCGTAGCGAATGCGCCCGAAAGACAACAGGGGAGGCGAAGGACGAGCCAGGGGCTGGGGCCGGGAGGAAGGCGGCCGGTGGCGGAAGACCCCATCCCCGGAGGAGGAAGAGGTAGAACAACGCGAGTTCGAGGAGATGGGGCCAGGCTATTGCTAGGTTGTGAGGGAATCCTTCCAGCTGGAATTCCAGCGACACCCTCCAACACGCATCCGGATGCCGCCACGAATTAGCGGGAATCCGCCGCACAGGCGCCATCAAAGTCGGTTCCCGCTTTGTTAAGTCTTTCTCATTTCCCTCCCCCCCTACCAGAGACCAACAATGACTCCCGGATTAAAGGGTCCAGAACTGCTCGCCAAAGTCAAAGAGCTGGGTGAAGCCTCCAAATCGGAGCTGGTGCGCAGCTGCGGCTATGTCAGCTCCAAAAAGGACGGCACGGAACGGCTGAATTTCACAGCGTTTTACGAGGCTCTTCTCGAAGCCAAGGGCATGCACCTCGGAGACACGAGCCACAGCTCCAAGCCCGGGCGCAAGTTGAGCTTCAACACCAAGGTGCAGTTCAACGGCAATCTGATGGTGGGCAAGGCCTACACGGCCCTGCTCGACCTCAAGCCCGGCGATGAGTTTGAGATCAAGCTCGGCCGTCGGCAGATTCGTCTGCTGCCCCTGGGCTCCTCCGTGGAGGGGGAACTGGAGGATCAGGAGCCCGCGTCAACCCCCTGAGGCCCCCGGGGGTTGGCGCACCAGCCGCCGCCAGCCGACAGAATCAGCCCCTGCTCCGCGGCCTGAGACATCCGATGCGGTCCCCTGCCAGTGCCCACCCCTCCGCCAACGGTGGGCCGCCCGCGGAGGCGACCGCCGCTGAGCTCGCCCGGGCGCGCATGAGGGCCTCCGTCTTCGGGACGGACCCGATGGCCCCCGCGCCGCCCGTCCGGCCGACCATCGGCTCCCCCTCTCAACCCGAGGCCCCGGTCAACCGGGGTCCGGCGAGCAACGGGCGGGATGTGGAGGATTTTTTGGAAGCCTCCGGCCTGCTGGTCTACGACCCGGCGGCCATCACCCGCCTCTATGCCGGCCATCCCCGGAGGCTCCTGCGACGGCTCTGGCAAACCCTGGTGCCCATCTGCCTTTACCTGGTGGGCGTGGCCAGCGACCGGCTGAGCGGCCACCTCGGCAACCCCGATCGCGCCCGCGCCCGTGCCCGGGAATGCGCGGAATTGCTGGCGGCCCTCGGGCCCGCCTTCATCAAAGCCGGCCAGGCGCTCTCCACCCGTCCCGACATCGTGCCGCCGGTGTTGCTGGAGGAGCTCGCCCAACTGCAAGACCAGCTGCCCGGGTTCGATTCCGCCCTGGCGATGGCCTGCATTGAGGAAGATCTGGGCGCACCGCTGACGGAGGTGTACAGCCAACTGGAGAAGGAGCCGATTTCCGCAGCCTCCCTTGGTCAGGTGCATCGTGGTGTGCTCAAGAATGGCCAAAAAGTCGCGGTGAAGGTGCAACGCCCCGGCCTGCGGGAGCAGATCACTCTAGACCTTTACATTGTGCGCAACATTGCGGCATGGCTGAACAGGAATGTTCGACTGATTCGCAGTGATCTCGTGGGCTTGATTGACGAGTTGGGAACGCGTGTTTTCGAAGAGATGGACTACATGAATGAAGCGGCTAACGCCGAAAGATTCAAGAAACTCCATTCCCATAACAAGCATATTGCCGTTCCAGCGATTTATCACCACGCCACCAGTCGTCGCGTGTTGACGATGGAATGGATTGATGGTGTCAAACTTACCAATCTGGAGGCGGTGAAAGCCATCGGGATTGATCCCGACGAGATGGTCAGCATCGGCGTCAACTGCAGCCTGCAACAATTGCTTGAACACGGCTTCTTCCACGCCGACCCCCACCCGGGCAATCTTCTCGCCCTGGCTGACGGACGGTTGGCCTATCTCGATTTCGGCATGATGAGCAGCATCAGCCGCGAAGCCCGCACGGGCCTGATTCAAGCGGTTGTGCATCTGGTCAACCGCGATTTCGGTTCCCTTTCCAAGGATTTCGTCAGCCTTGGCTTTCTCAGCGAAGAGGTGGATCTTTCCCCCATCGTTCCCGCCTTTGAGGTGGTTTTCGGCCAAGCCCTGGAGATGGGGGTGAATCGCATGGATTTCAAGGCGGTCACCGACGACCTTTCCGGTGTGATGTATCGCTTCCCCTTCCGTGTTCCTCCCTACTACGCCTTGATCATCCGATCCCTGGTGACCCTGGAGGGCATCGCCTTGAGCGTGGATCCTGATTTCAAGATCCTCGGCGCCGCCTATCCTTATTTTGCCCGCCGGCTGATGGAAGATCCCGATCCGCAGTTGCGTCAGAGCCTGCGGGAGATGTTGTTCGATGGCGAGGAATTTCGCTGGCAACGGCTGGAGGCGTTGGTGAGCAGTGCCGCCCTTCAGGAGCAGCTGGATGTGGAGGGTTTGCTGGATCAGGTGATCGACTTTCTCTTCTCGCCCAGTGGCGGCCTGCTCCGTCGCCAACTGGTCGACGCCATGGTGGATCGGATGGACACCCTGGCCTGGCGGATGACCCTGCGCATCGGCCGTCGCCTGCCCGAGCGCATGCTTCCTCCCGGCCTTCGCCAACGTCAGGCCAGCCCCGAAGCCCTGGATCCCCGTCCCCTCCTCGACCTCGAGCCCGTGCGACAGCTCACGGTGATCCTGCGGGATCTGCCGGGCTTTGAACCCCGGCTGGTGCTCCAGCGCCTGCCCCGTCTCCTCGGGGAACCGGACCTGCGGCAGATGGGAGCGGAGGTGGCCCGAGGCCTCACGGAACGCGGCGTGGTGCGCCTGTTGCGCGATGTGCTGATGACTCCAGCCTGAGAGCTGGCGGATGGCGCCTGAGGCGGATGGCGAAGTCCGCTTAGATTCAGCCTTCTGAGACAGGGTTGGACAAGCCATGGGCAGCACAGCGCGGCGGCGATTCCCCGGGAGGCGTGCGGGGCTTTTTTCGGCTGTCCTGCTGGCCTGCGCTGCCGTTCCCACCAGCGCCATGGCCGCGGATCGGGTGGTGTTGATCAGCGGCGCCTTTCGCCGCTCCATTCCGGTCACGGAATTTGAAACCCTCGCCACCACCGGCAAAGCTCCGGGGCTCCTGGGAGATTTGCTGCGTCTCGGGCGCCAGAATCCGCGTCAGCTCAGCAAAGTGCTCAATGAAAAGGTGAGCCTCCCCATCCCCTTGGTCAGCCGGCTGCTGCACACCCGCATCGGAGAAGCCGTTCTCGATCGGGTCTCCATGATCGTCCATCCCACCCGGGCTCCCCAGGATGGCGTTCCCGCCTTGCGTTCGGCGGTGGTGTTGGGCATCGACGAAGGAGGTGGCTCTCTTTCCGCCTTGGGCTTTCTCAAGGCTTATCCCACCCGCGAAATGGCCGTGAACGTGCCCCAGCTTCTGGCTTTAGCCCAGAAAGCAAGCTCCATTTCCGACCTGATTCGCTTCTTCTCCGATTCGCCTCTCGATGGGTTGCGGGGTGGCGATGCTGCCAAACCCGCGAAACCGGCCTCATAAAGAACAACGGCACCTCTGGGCACACGAACACATCGATCTCTTCCCCCCCCGCTCGTTGCGGGCCCTTGGAGACACCTCAGGCCTGCGGGTGTTGGAGTGGACCGCAGCGATCCTGGCGTTCCACTGGGGCCAGGGTCCCTGTCCGCGGCTCCTGGCCAGCCATGCGGGAGTGTCCTGAAGGCTCCCTCGTGGGCGCAGGTCCGCTGCGGCGCCCGTGGAAGGAGGACTTCAGGGGATCCGGCGCTTAGATTCGTTTTTTCCACCCCCCACGCGCCGTGCCCCTGCTCCAAGCCCTGCGTCGCCTGGGTCAACGTCCCACGATGCAGGACTGGCCAGGGTTGATCGAAGCCTACCGATCCTGGCTGCCCGTATCGGCCGCCACACCGGTGATCACCCTTCGGGAGGGAGCCACCCCGCTGATTCCAGCCCCCAGCCTCTCCAAGCTGATCGGTCGGGGCGTGCAGGTGCACCTGAAATACGACGGCCTCAACCCCACGGGCTCCTTCAAGGACCGGGGCATGACGATGGCCATCAGCAAGGCCCGGGAAGAGGGCTCCGAAGCCGTGATCTGCGCCAGCACGGGGAACACCTCCGCGGCCGCCGCGGCCTACGCCCGCCGGGGGGGCATGCGAGCCTTCGTGCTCATCCCCGATGGCTACGTGGCCCAGGGGAAATTGGCGCAGGCCCTCCTCTACGGCGCGGAGGTGCTGGCGGTGAAGGGCAACTTCGATCGGGCCCTGGCGATCGTGCGCGAGGTGGCGGAGAGTTATCCCGTCACCCTGGTCAACTCGCTCAATCCCTATCGCTTGCAGGGTCAGAAAACCGCTGCCTTCGAGGTGATCGATGCCCTGGGAGATGCCCCCGACTGGCTTTGCATTCCGGTCGGCAATGCCGGCAATATCAGCGCTTATTGGATGGGATTCAAAGAATACCGCGAGGCGGGGCTGAGCCAGACCCTGCCTCGCATGATGGGCTTTCAGGCGGAAGGGGCCGCGCCCCTGGTGCTGGGCCACACGGTGGAGCAGCCAGACACGATTGCCACCGCGATTCGCATTGGCAACCCGGTCAACAAAGACAACGCCCTCAAGGCCCGGGAGGAAAGCCAGGGAAGCTTCATGGCCGTGAGTGACGCGGAGATTCTCACGGCCTACAAGCACCTTGGCCGGGAGGAGGGCGTGTTCTGCGAGCCGGCCAGCGCGGCTTCGGTGGCGGGGCTGCTGAAGCGCAAGGACGAGGTGCCCGCGAACAGCACCGTGGTGTGCGTGCTCACCGGCAATGGCCTGAAGGATCCCACCACCGCCATCGAGCACAACGATTCGCGCTTCTACACCGGCCTCGAACCCGACACCGCCATCGTCGCCCGCGTGATGGGCTTCTAGGGCCAGCGGCCAACGCTTCAACCGTCTGGGGAACCGAGGGAGAAATCGGGGGGAAACAGGAGGAAACCGCCTTGAGGGCTGGGGATGAACCGTCCCCTCTTTTTCCCCGCGAGCGGGAAACTGGGGAAAAGAGCAAAATTTTGCCCAGCCCCTGGCGCCACCTCCCCAGCCCTGAAGCTTGGAGATCCCTGTCAAGAGAAGGCCTCTGGAGGCTTTTCCCCGCTTTCCCCAGCCCCTACTACGACGGTTTTTTCTTTCTTCCAGAAAATCTTTTCTTTGATCGACGTCGGTGGTGGCCGGTCGCTGACCTGGTTGCGCTGGCGCCCATGGTGTGAAACCGTATGGCGGCTGAACCCGTGCCCGTCTCCAGTCCCCACATGAAGCTGGTTTGCTCCCAGGCCGAACTCAGCGCCAGCCTCCAGCTGGTGAGTCGCGCCGTGGCCGCTCGCCCCACCCACCCTGTGCTGGCGAACGTGCTGCTCACCGCCGACGCCGCCACCAATCGGCTGAGCCTCACCGGCTTTGATCTTCATCTGGGCATCCAGACCACCCTCCCCGCGAGCGTGGAGAGCAGCGGGGCCGTCACCTTGCCCGCTCGCCTGTTCTCCGAAATCGTCACCCGCCTCTCCACCGACAGCCCCGTGACCCTCACCTGCGAGGAGGGCCAGGAGCAGGTGGAACTCACCAGCCTCTCCGGCAGTTACCAGATGCGGGGCATGAGTGCCGATGACTTCCCCGATCTGCCCCTGGTGCAGAGCGGCACACCCATCCAGATCGATCCCGCTGCCCTGGTGAAAGGCCTGCGGGCCACGCTCTTCGCCAGCAGCGCCGATGAGGCCAAGCAGTTGCTCACCGGCGTCCATCTTCGCCTTGATCAGGATGGCTTGGAGTGCGCCGCCACTGATGGCCACCGCCTCGCCGTGCTGCGCCTTCCCAACCTCCACCCGGCGACGCCCGCCAGCGAGGAGGCGGAGGCCGGCGAGCCCTTTGCCGTGACCGTGCCGGCGCGCTCCCTGCGGGAGCTTGAACGTCTGCTCGTGGGACGTCCCGCCGCCGACCCCATCAGCCTGTTCTGCGATCGCGGGCAGGTGGTGTTGCTCTGGGCGGATCAGGTGCTCACCACCCGCAGCCTGGAAGGCACCTACCCCAACTACCGCCAGTTGATCCCCGGCGGCTTCAGCCGTTCGTTCCGCCTCGATCGTCGGGCCTTCACCGCTTCCCTGGAGCGCGTGGCCGTCTTGGCCGATCAACACAACAATGTGGTGAAGATCGCCCTGGATGAAGCCCGGGGCCAGGTGACCATCAGCGTGGACGCCCAGGACGTGGGGAGCGGCTCCGAGCAGCTGGCGGCGGAGGTGGAAGGGGAGCCGATCGACATCGCCTTCAATGTCCGTTACCTCCTGGATGGCCTCAAGGCCATCGGCAGCGAGCGGGTTCAGTTGCGCTGCAACGCTCCCACCACCCCGGCCGTGCTGTCTCCGATGGGAGAGGACGGCGACTACACCTACCTGGTGATGCCCGTGCAGATTCGCTCCTGAGGCCTTGGCCCTTCCCGAGCAGCTGCTGCTGAGTGACCTCCTGCGTCGGAGGGTTCGCTGTGAGCGGGGTCTGGACCACGGCCCGGGCCAGATGGCCTGGATGCACCCCCCCGTCCATCGTCTGCTGGGCTGGGTCAGCCGACCCTCCGCTCTCCAGCAGCGGCGCCTGGTGTGGCGTCTGGATCAAGTGCGGGGGCTGAGCGAACTGGAGATCTTCGTGAAGGGGGAACCGGCGCTCAGCGATGCCGCCACGGTGCAACGGCTGCCCACCCTCCTCCAGGCCCGGCTGCTGGGGGGGGCGGGCCAACCCCTCGGCACCGTGGCCGATGCGGCCGTTGCGTTGCGCTCGGGACGAATCCTCCACTACCTGGTGGCCCGCAGCGATCCGCGCCTGCCCGGCACCAGTCGCTGGCGGCTCAGCCCCGACCGCATCGTGGATCAAGGGCCCGGCCGGGTGTTCACCGCCCTCAAGGACCTCGACGACCTGCCTTTGGCCCGCGCCAGCCTCCGCCAAGACTGGCTCCGCCGCTCCCGCCGCTGGCGGGAGCAGGTGGAACGGGAGACCAGTCGCCTGCGGGAGCGTGTTCAGGATGCCGGCGGGGTGCTGGAGGATCGCCTGGAGGGATGGTTGGAGGATGCCCCCTGGGATGCCCCCCCGCGCACGCCCCGCGACGGTGCCGACGGAACCCCAACCGAGGGGGCGGATCCCCTGGAGGACTGGCCGGATGAGGGGCCGGCCGCACCGCCCCCGCGGCGCCCCCCCGCTCCCCCCGGGGCCCCGGTGGAGGACCCCTGGGTGTGAGGCCGCGGCCAGGTGGGAGACTGCCTGGTCGTGACGCAGACCATCGTGGGAGTGCCACCCGCCGACGCGGTGCAGGAGGCCCTGCGCAAGGAAAACCTCAGCCCGGCTGACTATGACGAGATCTGCCGGCGGCTGGGGCGGCCCCCCAACCGGGCCGAACTGGGCATGTTCGGCGTGATGTGGTCGGAACACTGCTGCTATCGCAATTCCAGGCCGCTGCTGCGCCAGTTCCCCACCAGCGGACCACGCATCCTCGTCGGCCCTGGAGAGAACGCCGGCGTGGTGGATCTGGGCGAGGGGCAGCGGCTGGCCTTCAAGATCGAGAGCCACAACCATCCCTCGGCCGTGGAGCCCTTCCAGGGTGCCGCCACCGGCGTGGGCGGCATCCTGCGGGACATCTTCACCATGGGCGCCCGGCCGATCGCCCTCCTCAACGCCCTGCGCTTCGGCCCCCTGGAGGACGAGCGCAACGTGGGCTTGATGGAGGGGGTGGTGGCGGGCATCGCCCACTACGGCAATTGCGTGGGGGTGCCCACCGTGGGCGGTGAGGTGGCCTTTGACCCCAGCTACTCCGGCAATCCCCTGGTGAACGCCATGGCCCTCGGTCTGATGGAGACGCCGGAGATCGTCAAGGCGGGCGCTGATGGGGTGGGTTTCCCGGTGGTCTACGTGGGCAGCACCACAGGCCGCGATGGCATGGGGGGGGCCAGCTTCGCCAGCGCCGAGCTCAGCGAGGCCTCCCTGGATGATCGGCCCGCCGTGCAGGTGGGCGATCCTTTCCTGGAAAAGGGCCTGATTGAGGCCTGCCTGGAGGCCTTCCAGAGCGGCGCCGTGGTGGCCGCCCAGGACATGGGCGCGGCGGGCCTGACCTGCAGCTGCGCGGAGATGGCGGCCAAGGGCGGGCTGGGCATCGAGCTCGATCTCGACCGCGTGCCCGCCCGCGAGACCGGCATGACCCCCTACGACTACCTGCTCTCCGAATCCCAGGAGCGGATGCTCTTCGTGGTGAAGCCCGGGCGGGAGGAGGAGCTGATGGGGCGCTTCACCCGCTGGGGCCTTCAGGCGGCCGTCGTCGGTCGCGTGCTCGCCGACAACGTCGTGCGGGTGCTCCATCGGGGCGCGGTGGCGGCGGAGGTGCCCGCCAGCGCCCTCGCGGACGACACCCCCATCAACGCCCACACCCTCCTGGCCGAGCCGCCGGAGGAGATCCAGGCCCACTGGCGCTGGAGCGAAAACGCCCTGCCGGAGGCCACGCCCGCGGGGGTGGCCCTGGGGGATGGCCGCCTGCCCTGGAGCGATGTGCTGCTCCGCCTGCTCGACGATCCCACCATCGCCAGCAAGCGCTGGGTGTGGCGGCAGTACGACCACCAGGTGCAGGCCAACACCGTCGTGCCCCCGGGCGGGGCTGACGCGGCGGTGGTGCGCTTGCGGCCCCAACAGGGGCCCGGCTCCCTGGACTCCAGTCGGCGGGCCGTGGCCGCGGTGGTGGATTGTCCCAACCGCTGGGTGGCCTTGGATCCGGAGCGGGGAGGCATGGCCGCCGTGGCGGAGGCCGCCCGCAACCTCAGCTGCGTGGGCGCCGAGCCCCTGGCCGTGACGGACAACCTCAACTTCCCCTCCCCCGACACCGACACCGGCTACTGGCAGCTGGCCATGGCCTGCCGGGGGCTGGCCCGGGCGTGCGAGGCCCTGGCCACCCCCGTCACCGGGGGCAACGTCTCCCTCTACAACGAAACCCGTCTGCCCGATGGCCGACCGCAGCCGATCCATCCCACGCCGGTGGTCGGCATGGTGGGTCTGGTGACCGATCTGGCCCGCGTGCGGGGGCTGGCCTGGCGACACGCCACGGACGCCATCTGGCTGCTCGGAGTGCCTCCTGAGGAGGAGGGCGACGATCGGGTGGGCCTGGCCGGCAGCAGCTACCAGGGGGTGATCCACGGCCTGCTCAGCGGTCGTCCTCCCCGGGTCGACCTGGAGCTGGAGCAACGCGTGCAGGCCCTTCTGCGGGGCGCCATCGCGGCCGATCTGGTGACGTCTGCCCACGACCTCAGCGATGGAGGCCTGGCGGTCGCCCTGGCGGAGGCGACCCTGGCCTCCGGCCTGGGAGCCAGGGTTGCGCTCCCCGCCGGAGGGGGGCGATGGGATCGGCGGTTGTTCGCGGAAGGGGGCGCACGGGTGTTGGTGAGTGTGCCTGTGGAGCGGGAGGAGGCTTGGGGCGATGCCCTGGCCGCGGCCGCCACCGAGGCGGAGGGGGCCCTGCCGGCGACCCGCCTGGGGCAGGTGACGTCAACCACGGATCTGGTGATCCAGGCCGGTGAGATGGTGCTGCTCCATCTGCCGGTGGCCCAGCTGCGAGAGTCTTACGAGCAGGCCATTCCGCGACGGATGCGGCAGGCCGCACCTCCCCCCGAGCTGTGATGCGTCAAGATGGGGTGTCCGCAACGGTGATCCCCGTTCCGTGACCGCTTTTCCGCCCTTCGGCTCTCCGGGTTCCCTGAAATCTCTTCCTTCCGCCGCTGATGGGCGGCTCCCATCGGGCGCACCTCGCCTGGAGTCATCCGACCGTCCGGACAAACCGGAGGAAGCCTGTGGGGTCTTCGCCGTGATGGCCGCCGGCCAGCAGGTGTCCAACCTCACCTACTTCGGGCTCTACGCCCTGCAGCATCGGGGGCAGGAATCCGCCGGCATCGCCGTCTTCGATGGCGCCAAGGTGCGCCTGCACAAGGACATGGGCCTGGTGAGCCAGGTGTTTGACCAACAGGTGCTCGATCGCATGCCGGGCTACCTGGCGATCGGCCACAACCGCTATTCCACCACCGGCAGCAGCAAGGTCTGCAATGCCCAACCGGTTGTGTTGCAAACCCGAATCGGACCCTTTGCCCTGGCCCATAACGGCAATCTGGTCAACGCGTCCGAGTTGCGCCGGGCCCTGGAGCATCGGGCCGATGAATTCACCTCCACCACCGATTCGGAACTGATCGCCTTTGCCCTGCAGCAGGCCGTGGATACCGGCATGGGGTGGAACCAGGCGATCCGCACCGCCGCCGGCCGCTGCCGCGGCGCCTTCAGCCTCCTGATCGGCACGCCGGAAGGGCTGTTTGCCCTTCGCGATGGCCATGGCATCCGTCCCCTCGTTTATGGCCGCCTGGGAGATTCGGATCAAGGCCAGTGGGTGGCCAGCAGCGAAACCTGTGGATTGGACATCATTGGCGCCACCTATGCCGATGATGTCCAGCCCGGGGAACTGGTGCATTTTCGACCGGGAGATCCCATTCCAGATCGGCAGCGCTGGCAGGAAGAGCCCCCCAGGTTGTGTGTGTTTGAAATGATCTATTTCGCCCGACCTGACAGTCGGTTCTTTGGAGAATCGCTTTACAGCTATCGCGTGCGCATCGGTGAGGTGTTGGCCAAGGAATCGCCCGTGGCTGCGGACATCGTTATCGGTGTGCCTGATTCCGGAATTCCAGCCGCCATTGGTTTCTCCCAGGTGAGCGGCATCCCTTTCGCCGATGGTCTGATCAAGAATCGCTATGTCGGGCGCACCTTCATCCAGCCCACCCAGGCCATGCGGGAAGCGGGCATTCGCGTCAAGCTCAACCCCCTCCCTGATGTGTTGTCCGGCAAGCGAGTGGTGGTGATTGATGATTCGATCGTGCGTGGTACCACGAGTCGCAAACTCGTTCAGGCCCTGCGGGATGCTGGTGCCACGGAAGTGCACATGCGCATCAGTTCTCCGGCCGTCACACACCCTTGCTTCTATGGAATCGACACCGACACCCAGGATCATCTGATCGCCGCCCGCCTCAGCCTGGCGGAAATTGAGCGCCATCTCGGCGTCGACTCCCTTGCCTATCTCAGCAAACAGGGAATGGTGAATGCGGCCCAGACCCATTCCGCCCATTTCTGCACCGCCTGTTTCGACGGCGACTATCCGATCCCGATGGATGAACAGATGAAGCGCAGCAAGCTGATGCTGGAGCCCTCCGGGCTGGCGACCGCCACGGCCCATCCCTGAAACCAGAGCGGCTCTCGGCCCCTCGACCATCCCCCGTGGGTGACTTCAGTGGTCGAGCAGGGGTCGATAGGCCCGGGTGGTGATCAGCCAGGGGTGAAAGACCTCCAGAAAACGGCTCTGCAGCGTGCGGAAAAACCGCTCCACCTGGGCGGGATCATCAAGATGAAAGGGATATTCGCCCGCGAAACCGCGGAAGAAATACCAGTTCAGCAGCGCATGACCCTCTCCCCGCAGGCGCTGACGAAACACCTCCAGCTGACCTGCTGGATCGCTCAGATGTTCGAGCACATCCAGGCAGACGATCGTGTCAAACACAGCCGGCAGATCGGGATCCCTGAGATCGCGATGGCAGCTGAGGCGATCCGCCAGGCCCAGCTGGGCGGCCCGCCAGCTCACGAAGGCGCGGTTGTGAGGATTGAGGTCCACAAACCACACCCGCTCCACATCGGCCAGGGCTGCGGCGGCCAGGGCATGGGTGCCGATGCCGCCGCCGAAATCCAGCACCTGGCCGCAGGCGAATTGGGCCTGCAGGCGCAGGGTGTCTGCGATGTAGGCGGCGCTTCCGAGGTGCCAGGCCGCCAGTTCCAACAGATGGGCATCGCCGACGGTGTCTTCGTAGAACGTTTCCACGGTCTGCGGATCGAAGGCTCCAGGATGAAGAGCGGCCAGATCGGAGCTGCTGCTCGGCAAGCGATCCTTCAGCTCCGCCGGCTCCAGCTCCAGGAAGGTGGCCAGGTGTTGGAGCAGATCGAATCCATGGGCCATGAACCGCTCCACGCTCAGGGTGACGGCTGGTTGGAGAGGTTCTTGCCGGGCGGGTGCGGGGCTCAAGAGTGGTTCATCGACAAGGGAGACCCTCATTTTCGATCCCATCCGCCATGCTGGTGCTCCAGCCGGGTTGGCGGACCATGCGGGTGTTGGTGGTGAGCACTCCCGTGGGGGCCCTGGGCAGCGGTCGGGGTGGCGGGGTGGAGGTGACGGCGATCGGCCTGGTGGCGGGCCTCCTGGGGCGTGGCCATCCGGTGACCGTGCTGGCCGCGGCGGGATCCGTGCTGCCTCCCTCCTGTGCCGGGGCGGAGTTGCTCGTCGCCAGCGGGATGGGCCAGCCCAGCTGGCAGCACCGCCCCCGCTCCACCCCGGTGGAGATTCCCGCCGATGCCCTGCTGCCACGGCTCTGGGATCGGGCCCTGGCCGAACAGGGACGTTTCGATGTGGTGCTCAACCTGGCCTACGACTGGCTGCCCTTCTGGCTCACCCCCCACATCGCCACGCCGGTGGCCCACCTGGTGAGCATGGGATCGGTGGCGGACGCGATGGATGCGGTGATCGAGGCGGTGGCCCGTTGGCGCCCTGAACGCCTGGCCTTTCACACCGCAGCCCAGGCGGCCGATTTTCAACTGCCGGGCGCCCCTGTGCTGGTGGGAAACGGATTTGATCCAGGGTCCTACGCCTTTGCGGCCCACCCTGAGCCGGTGTTGGGTTGGGCGGGGCGCATCGCTCCCGAAAAGGGCCTGGAGGACGCGGCGCGGGTGGCGCACCGCCTGGGGCTGCCCCTGCGGGTGTGGGGCCTTCGGGAAGATGGGGACCATGCCCGGGCCGTGGAGGCTGCCGTGCCGCCGGGAACCCTCCAGTGGCGGGGCTTTCTGCCCACGGCGGCGTTTCAGGCCGAGCTGGGGGCCTGCCAGGTGTTTCTCAACACCCCCAAATGGAATGAAGCCTTCGGCAACGTGGTGGTGGAAGCCATGGCCTGCGGCGTTCCCGTGGCGGCCTATGCCCGTGGCGGTCCGGGGGAGCTGGTGCGGGAGGGGTGCAATGGCGCCTTGGCCCCCGCTGATGATCTCCTCGCCTTGGAGCAGGCGGTGTGCCGAGCCCTGAGGGTGCCCCGCGACGCTTGCCGAGCCTGGTTTGAGCGTCACCACTCGGTGGAGGCCTTCGCCCAGCGGATCGAGAGCTGGCTGGGGCGGGTGGTCAGGGGACCTGACGGCGGATGAGGAGGAGACCGCGGCTGCGGCCGGAGCTGGGATCCGTGGTGCGCATGGCCTGCCACAGCGCCTCGGCGCTCACCCACATGGCTGGATAGCGATAGCGCGCCACGTCCAGGATCAGCACCGCGTCGCTGTTCGCGTCATAAGCCGCCAGCGGAGAGATGTGCCCCCCGCCCTCCTGCCCCAGGGCCGAGCGCAGGTAGTTCACCAGCAACCGGTCACGGGGATCCTGAAGGGAGCGGCGCAGCAGGGAGCGCCACTGGGCCAGGCTGAGCTGATCCCCCTGGAATCGCTCCACCACCAGATCGGGCTGGGAGGCGAGCCAGCCGTGCAGCTCGGCCAGGGTCATCCCCTGCCGCGCCACCACCTCGGGACGCACGAAGCCCCGGCTGCCGGGGATGGAGAAGACGTTCGTCTGGGTCCAGAAGCGATAGGTGCCGTAGCCCGACACCGGCGGAGCGGGCACCGCCAGGCTGTTGAGCGCCATCACCGCGCTCGCCACGCCGCAGTAGGCCAGGTTGGCCTGGGTCTCGAACCACTGGGCCAGGGGGCCATGGTCGGTGCGGGCGTTGGCGTGCCACAGCCGCTCCTGGCCCATCGGGTCGGCCAAGGGGATCAGAGGCTGGGCGGGGGAGGCCCAGCCCCGACTCCCCGCGACCCCCGCCGCAGCCCAAAGCCCCAACGCCAGGGTGGTGGCGAGCCGTCGATGGGGCGGTGGTTGGTGTGTCATGGGGTTGGCTTCAATACCCGGAGGAACCTTGGGGTGGCGCGCTGGCGGGCGACTGCCGCAGAAAGGCTGCCACGCTGATGGGTCGCGGCTGGTTGGTGCCCACGGGTAGCCAGAGATCGCCGACGCCGGAAGCAAAATGCACCTCCCAGTTATAGAAGCCTCGAAAGGCTGAGGAGTCTGCTTTCATCACGGCCGCATAATGCAGAACGGCGCTGCCGTAGTGCTCGCTGTTGTTGTATCCCCACAACGCTTGCTTCAGGTTGGCGGGGCCCCCGCGACGCACGAGGTAGCGGGCCGCGGCATGGATGGCGTCGCGGGGGTTGCGGATGTCGCCCTGGCCGATGCCCGGCTCCGCCCAGGTGCTGGGCAGAAACTGCATCGGCCCTCGGGCCCCCGCCACGGAAACTCCATCCAGCCGGCCCATGCCCGACTCCACGAGGTTCACGGCGGCGAGCACCTCCCAGGGGATGCCAGTCGCCGCTGACGCCTCCTTGTAGTAGCGCAGCAGGTTGTCCGCCGGTTCCGGGGCGATGATCCGCCAGCCGGGCAGGGTGAGGGTGCGCGGACCGCGATGCATGGCCAGAAAGTCCCGTCTCGCCGCCAGCTGGTGGTCAAACACCGGCTGCCAACGGCTCGGCAGGGCGGCACGCACGTCCTCCGCCAAGGCGCGGCGGTGGGCCAGCACCCGATAGATCACCTGTTGCTGGTGGCCCAGGCGGGGCAGATCCTCAGCGGGGGTGTCCGGGGTCCGCAGGGCCTTCTCCAGAGAGGCCAGCAGAGTGGCCAGGCTCTTTCCGTCGGCGGGAACCAGCGGGTAATGGCGACCGTCGCCACTGCGGGGCAGGCCCGCATCGGAGGGCAACAGGGCCACCACGCTTCTCCGTTCCGCTCCAGGCCCGGCTGGTGGCGTGGCTCCGCCCCGGGAAAGGCACTGTCCTGGCAGGCAGATCAGCCCCACGCCCGCCAGGAGGGTGGTGGTCGCCACCATCAGGCTGGTCCGACGAGCCCCGGGACGGAGCTGAGGCATCGGACGCATGGGCACTCCACCAGGGGGAGCAACCCTAGGCGGCTCAGGCTTCCGTGACCAGGGGCAGCAGTTCCACGACCTCCTCGCCGGGCCGCAAGGGGAGCTGGAGTCCGGTTGTGGTGCCGTCCTCGCTGGCCAACTGGGTCACGCTCCAGCGCAGGTGACGCCCTTCGCGTCCGCTGAGCCGCGCGCCCACCACCAGCCCTTCGGCGGCCCGCAGATCAACGAGTTGATCGGTTCGTTGCAGAAAGCGCAGACCGATCTGGCCCAAATCGCCCCGCTGGCACAGCCGCAGGCTCTCCACCCGCAGTTTCTTCAACTGCCCCAGCCGACTGGCCAGCAGCACCTCTCCGCCGCTCTGCACACTGGCGGCTCCCACCACCTCTTCCCCGGGGAGCAGGCGCATGAGCTGGGGACCCTGGGCCACGCGGCCCATCAGGGGCAGATTGGCCTCCGTCACGGCCAGTCGCAGCAGGCGGCCTGTGCTGCTGGCCACCACAAGCTCATCCTTGCTCCCGAACGCCACGACCCGTTTGAGGGTCACCCCTTCCTTGAGTTTGAGCACGGTGGCGGCCCGGCCCGAGAGGTCTTGAAATTCCTCGATGGCCAGGCGCTTGAAGCGGCCATCGCTGCTCAGCAGGCCGAGGCTGCTGGGTGGGTTGGTTCCGAGGGGCAGCACCTGCACCACCGATTCCCCCGCCAGACTCTCCGGCAGGAAACGCTCCAGCGGCCCCGATTGCTGGGCGGCGAATTCCCAGCGCACCAGCGCCACGCGGCCATCAGCGGTGAAGGCCAGCAGGGCGGGGGGCGGTTCCACGGGCAGCAGCACCCGTGGTGGTGGCGGGCCTTCACCGGTTTCGGTCAGTTCATCGGGCTTCATCCGGCTCCACTGATGGGCGGAGAGGATGCGCAGGTGGCCATCCGCTTGGATGATCAGGCGGGCATCGGCCGGCAACGCCTCCAGGGCCTGCTGGCGCTGTTCCTCCGTGGAGGGACGTGCCGCCGTGCCACGCTGGGCCATCACCGCATCGCCCCCTTCCACCAGACGGGTGCGGCGTGGGGTGGCGTATCGCTTCCGCAGTTGCCGAAGTTCCCGCACCATCGTTTCGAGCAGGGTGGCGCGGTCGTCCAGCAGGTGGCGCAGCTCTCCTTGCTCCTTGCGCAGGTCGGTGACCTCTTGCCGCAGGCTTTCCTGCTCCAGGCCGGTGAGGCGACGCAGCGGCATGGCCAGCACGGCATCGGCCTGGCGGTCGCTGAGATCGAGGTGCACCTGCAGGCTGGCCTTGGCCGCGGCGGCGTCGCTGGCGGCGGTGATCATCGCGATCACGTCCTGCAGACGGGCCAGGGCCTTGATCAATCCCTCCACCACTTCCAGCCGCTCCTCGCAGCGCTTGAGGGCGTGGCGTGTGCGACGGATGAGGGTGTGCTCGCGAAACTCCAGGAACTGCACCAGGAGCTGGCGCAGGCTCAGCTGCTGGGGTTGACCGTTGACGAGGGCCAGCAGGATCGCGCCGAAATTGCTCTGCAGGGCCGTGCGCCGTTGAAGCTCCGCCAACACCTTGCTGGAGTCGGCATCCCGGCGCACCTCCACAACGACGCGCATCCCCTCCCGGTCGCTCTCATCGCGGATGTCGGCGATGCCGGTGATCTTGCCATCGTTCACCATCTCCGCGAGCTTCTCGATCCAGCCCGCCTTGCTGAGTTGATAGGGGAGCTCGGTGATCACCACGGCGCCGCGCCGATGGCGTCCCTTGCCAGGCTGCACCTCTTCGATGTGGGCCACTCCGCGCATGGGGATGCTGCCGCGGCCGGTGAGGTAGGTGTCGCGCACGCCGGCCCCTGTGAGCACTTCCCCTCCCGTTGGAAAATCGGGGCCGGGAACCAGTTCCAGCAGCTTCTGATCAGAAAGGTCGGGGTCGCGGATGAGGGCGATCAGGGCATCGACCACCTCGCCGAGATTGTGGGGCGGAATGCTGGTGGCCATCCCCACCGCGATGCCACTGCAGCCATTGAGCAGCAGGAAGGGCAACTGGGCGGGAAGCACGGTGGGCTCCTGCTGGGAGCCATCGAAGTTGGCGGTGAAGGCCACCGTGTCGTTGCCGATCTCATCGAGGAGGCCCTCGTTGGCGATCGGAGCGAGACGGGTTTCGGTGTATCGCATGGCCGCCGGTGGATCGTCATCCACCGAGCCGAAGTTGCCATGGCCATCCAGCAGGGGGTGGCGACTCGAAAAGGTCTGGACCAGCCGCACCAGGGCGTCATAGACCGCCTGGTCGCCATGGGGGTGGTATTTGCCGAGCACATCGCCCACCACGCGGGCGCATTTCCGGTAGGGCCGATCGGGGGTCAGCCCGAGCTCGTGCATGGCATAGAGGATGCGCCGTTGCACGGGCTTGAGCCCATCACGCACATCGGGCAGGGCGCGCCCGACGATGACGCTCATCGCGTATTCCAGGTAGGAGCGCTGCATCTCCTGGTGCAAGGCGATCGGCTCGATGCGCGAATCGTTGTCGGGGTCGGGTCCCTGGTCCCTGCGATTGCCTGAGCGTGTGTCGGCCATCCTGTGTTGTAAAGGGTGGGGCGGACGACGGGGGACAGCCTACAGATTCGATGGCCGTCAACCAGCGTGGCTCACTCTCCTCCCTGGGAGCCGGTGGCGTTGGCCTTGGCCCGGTCCACCGCCGGACGGAGGGAGGGCTCAGCGAGCAGCCGCCGGGTGGCATCCCGCAACCTCGGGCCCCAGAGCTGCTCTTTTTGATAGTTCTCGTTCACGTAGTTGGGGTCATCCGCCAGGGCGGATTCCGCCAGGCGGAAGAATTCTTCCCGGTTGGCGGGTTGGATGGCGTGGAGGGCGGCGGCCAGGGCGAGGGAGGATTCAGCCACCGAGGGCTTGATGCTCAGCACTTTGCGCCAGAGGGTCATCGCCCGCTGGTCTTGACCCTGCTCGAACAACACCAGGCCCTGGTTGTTGATCGCTTCCCAGAAGTTGCCCCGCAGGGAGGCGGCCCGCTCAAAGGCCCGCAAGGCCGGCTCCGGCTGATTGAGCAGGATGTGGGCGTTGCCCAGATCGAAGAAGGCCCCGGCGTTGCGCCGGTCGAGCTTGAGCCCCCGTTCAATGAGCTCCAGGGCTTCCGCCGGTTTGCCGTTGCGCAGGGCCAGGGCCCCCTCCGCAAACCAGATGCCTGGATTGTTGGGGTCGAGAGCCTTGGCGCGGGCCAGGGCGCTGAGGGCTTCCTTGGTGTTGTTGTCGCGCAGCTGGGCCTCCGCCAGCAAGACCCAGCCCCGGGGATCACTCGGCAGCAGGCGCACCGTGAGCTCGGCCAAACGGGCCGCATATTCCGGTTGGCCCAAGCGAAGCATCTGGACGGCTTCCTCGGCGATGCCCAGACCCGCGTCCTGCAATCCCTTCTGGGAGGGCAGAAAGACATAGGGCACCATGGCCATCGCCGGGGTCGCCAGGCTGGTGAGGAGACCCAGAGCAACGGGAAGGAAGTAGCGCCTGAGGCGACGGCCCACGGAGAGTTAACGGATAATAGAAAGCTTAGGGACTGGAACCCCCGCCATCCACCACCGCCTGGATGTTGCGACGCCACATCCACGGCTGGATGCGGCGCAGGGCGGAGGCCCGCAGGCGCCCGTCCCATTCCGCGTCCGTCCAGGCGAGGGCCTCCCGGGCATCAAGCGCAAGCCACCAGGGCCTCGGCTGCAGATCCACCTCGTTCGATTCCGGCAGATCCGGCCGGTTCCAGGGACAGACCTCCTGACAGATGTCACAGCCGGCCACCCAACCCTGGAGGTGGGGGGTGATCCAGGCCGGCAGAAGGGGATCTCGATTTTCGATCGTGTGGTAAGCGATGCAGCGTCGGGCATCCACCACGAAGGGTTCGCTGATGGCTCCGGTGGGGCAGGCCGTCAGGCAGCGGCCGCAGGTGCCGCAGAGGGAGGGGGAGGGGGTGTCCGCCTGGAGATCCACCGTGGTGAGCAGATGTCCCAGCAGCAGCCAGGAGCCCCGACGCCGGTGGATCAAGTTCCCGTTCTTGCCGATCCAGCCGAGGCCGGCCTCTTCGGCCCAGGCCTTGTCCATCAGGGGTGCGCTGTCGACGCAGGCGCGCCAGCGCGTCCCTGGAACCTGTTCCTCCAGCCAGCGGCCCAGACGCCGCAGACGCGGCTCGATGACGCGGTGATAGTCCCGGCCCCAGCCATAGCGGGCGACCCGCAGGCTGCCCGGCCGTGGCCTGGCGCGCACGTGATGGTTGAGGGCCACCGCCACCAGGCTGCGCACGCCGGGCAGGAGCGACTCGATCGCCCGCCGCCGCGGATCGGCCATCCAGCCCATGCCGGCTTGATGTCCGGCCGCCAACCAGCGCTCCAGGGCCGCCTGGCGGAGGGGCATCCGCGGCCCTCCGGGAACGGCGGCGATGCCCACGGGGTCGAATCCGAGGTCGCGGGCTCTGGATTTCAGCGCTTCCGCCAGGGCCTGGCTTCTCTGCATGAAGGAGTCAACTCCGCCGGGTCAGTAAAGTCGCCCCAGTCCGGCATGCCCACGTGGCCATCGCGTCTTCCGATCGGTTCAGCCCCATTCTGCGCTGGATCGGCATCACGCTCGTGGTGCTCACCCTGCTCCAGATGCTTGCCGTGCTGGCGTTGTGGGATTGGAACGCGGAGCCCTATCGGCAGCTGGTGGTGGAGCGGTTGGTCAAGGAATCGCCCATGGCCCTGGTGGGATTGCTGTTCATGTATGTTTCCGGCCGCCTGGATGCTCCGGAGGGTTGGGGCCGCTCCAGGCTCCTCTGGACCGTCTGCGTGATCAGCGGCCTGATGGCGGTGTTGATGACGGCGGCCCTGCCGATCGTTTTCGGTGGCGATCGGATGCTGCAGGAGCAGACGGATCAGCAGATCGCCGCCAAGCAGGGCCAGCTGGAGATGGCCCGGGAACAGAGCAAGAATCCCCAAGTGATCCAGCAGTTGCTGCGCCAGGCGGAGGCCGCGGGTCAGATTCCCCCGGGGGCCACGGAAGCCCAGAAGCTCCAGACCGCCCGGGCGTTTGTCGAGCGTCAGATGCAGCAGATGGAGGATCAGTTCAAGCAGGCCCAGCAGGGGGGCCAGCTGGCCCTCAACCAGCGCCGCTATGGCACGTCGGTCGGCGCGATCGTGCTGATCGTGGCCTTCACCCTGCTTTGCCTGGGCAGCGTGCTTTGACGGCGCCCGTTCAGAGCTACCTTTAAGACCTGCCCTTGCCTCCTCGGTCTTGGTTCCCTCCAGTCCCAGACCAGATCAGCAGCCGTTCGGGTCGCGCCTTCAGGAGGATCTGAAGAACGATCTGATCGCCGGTCTGCTCGTGGTGATCCCCCTGGCGACCACGATCTGGCTGGCAACCACGGTGAGTCGCTTCGTTTTGGCGTTTCTCACCTCGATCCCGAAACAGTTCAATCCGTTCAACACGCTCAACCCCCTCCTTCAGGAGCTGATCAATCTCAGTCTTGGTCTGATTGTTCCCTTGCTGGGAATCTTGCTGATCGGTCTGATGGCCCGCAACATCGTGGGCCGTTGGTTGCTGGAATTTGGCGAGGGCACCCTGCTCCGCA
Source organism: Cyanobacteriota bacterium (assembly GCA_046340515.1). Lineage (GTDB taxonomy): Bacteria > Cyanobacteriota > Cyanobacteriia > PCC-6307 > Cyanobiaceae > Cyanobium. Next base: position 37,222 of record JBKDTB010000234.1, read on the forward strand.
TCCCCCTGGCGGGATCGGTGTACAAAACCCTCAAGCAGCTTCTGGAAACCTTCCTGCGCGACAACTCCAGTCGCTTTCGCCGGGTCGTGCTGGTGGAATATCCCCGGGAAGGGCTTTACGCCATCGGCTTCGTCACTGGCGTGCCGGGGGCTTCGGTCCAGTCGGATTTTCAGGAGACCATGTTGAGTGTCTTCATCCCCACCGCGCCGAATCCCACAACGGGGTGGTATGCCGTGGTGCCGGAACGGTCGGTCCGCGACATCGAGCTGAGTGTGGAAGACGCCTTCCGCACCATCATTTCGGCTGGCATCGTCAGCCCTGAAGATCGGGAAGCTCCCTCCACCAGGAGCTTCTCCAGTCTCATTGCCCAACTCCGTGCCCCCCAGCTGTCCTGATGCAGAGCCGCAGCCTGTCCCGTGAACTGGCCTTGCTTCTGCTTGGCCAGCTCCCTGATCGCGGCGCCGTCGCCGTTCCTTCCGACCCATCCCTTCTCGGGCTGTTGGAGAAGGCCCTGGCCACCCTGGCCGACCATGTGCGCGACAGCCTCGATCGCTCGGCGGAGGCGTTGAGCCAGGCCCAGCAGGACCTGCTCGACGCGGAGCTGAAGGAGGGCGCCGAGTCGCAGGGGCCCCGGGTGCGGGAGCACCTGCAACAGGGCATCGCCCATGCCGAGCAAGCCCTCAATCGACTGTCCGCGAGTCTGGAGATTCCCCGTCTGTTGATGCTCGCCGATCAGGACCTGGTGCGTCGCGGGGCCGTGGAACGGGCCCGAGCGGTGCTGCGGGATCGGCAGAGCATTGATGCCCGCCTGGACGGGGTGATGGAAGGTTGGCGCCTGACCCGCCTTCCCCGCATCGACCGCGACATTCTTCGCCTGGCCGTCGTGGATCTCGATGGCTTTGACACCCCCGCCGCCGTCGCCTGCAGTGAGGCGGTGGAGCTGGCCAAGCGCTACAGCGATGAACAGGGACGGCGCATGATCAATGGCGTTCTGGGTCGCTTCACCGCCGCGAGGGTCTGACACGCCATGGTTTTTGATTGGTTCCAACGCCGACAGACGAAGCCGGAATCGGCCTCGCCCCCCGCCGCTGAGCCCTCCGCTTCCGAACCGGGGGCGCCTGCTGAATCCGCCGTTCCCTTCGCTCCCGACAACGCGGCTCCCTCCAGCGAGGATCTCTCCAGCGAGGTTTCCTCCAGCGAGGCTCTCGCCGCCCCCGCGGCCGTTCCCCCCGCCAGCGAACCCTCGCCGCCCCAAACCGCCGCCCCTCCCCAGGCCTCGGCTGGGGTGGCCGCCGCTCCGGCTCCCAGTCCTCCAGGGATCGACAGCGACGCCCTGGCCTGGGCACGGGCGGCCTATGCCCGTCTGAAGGCCGAACAACAGGCCGCCCTCCAGGCCCAGCCTGCGGCCTCCTCCGAGTCAGAGTCGCCTTCGGAGCGGGAGCGGGAGCGGGAGCCGGAGTCCGAGTCCCAGTCGCGGTTGCCATCCGAGCCGGAAGCGCCGTTGCCCTCGGAGTCGCCATCCGAGCCGGAAGCGCCTTCAGAACTGGAGCCCTCTCTCCAACCCGAATCAGACCGGGAACCCTCAAGATCCCCCGAATCCCCGTTCTCAACCGAACCGGAGCTCCTGCCCGAACCCCCGGCTTTCCTGGAACCGGAGCGTTCCCCCGAACCCTCCCCCGAATCCGCGCGTTCCCCCGACCCCCAGCCCTCGCCTCAGTAACCCCGGGCCGATCACCCCCTCGCCTCCGAGCCCAGCCCGCCAGCGCCCCCCCCGGCCGCCGCCCCGCTGTCGCTTCTGGAGCGAGCGGCGGCGGAGCGCCAGCAACGGCAGCAGGAGCTTCTGGCGGACCAGCAGCAGGTCGCCGCCCCCTCGCCCCCGTCCTCCGCCCCAGCGTCCACGCCGGCGTTGGGAGGACCACCGGCTCCCGCGCTGGATGAGGCGGAGCCCCGCCTGGGAGAGTTTGACGAGGCGTTCACCTGGTCGGCGGAGGTGCTGGCGGCCCAGGGGCGCAGTGCCGATCAGGTGTCGCTGGAGGAGATCGACTGGCTGGCCCGGCTGCGGCAGGGCCTGGAGAAGACCCGGCGCGGCTTTGTCAGCCAGCTGCTGGAGAAGCTCGGCGATGATCCCCTCACCCCGGAGGTGCTGGACGACCTGGAATCGACCCTGCTGCGGGCCGACGTGGGTGTTCAGGCCACTGATCAGGTGATTGAGGCCCTGCGCACCCGCCTCAACGTGGAGGTGGTGGAGGCCAGCGAAGGTCTTCGTTTTCTCAAGGAGCAGCTGCGCGAGCTGCTGGAGGAACCCATCCAGACCAGCGGGCGCGCCCTCCTCGCTCCCGAGCGGGATCGGCTCAACATCTGGCTGCTGGTGGGTGTGAACGGGGTGGGCAAGACCACCACCCTCGGCAAACTGGCCAACCTGGCGGTTCGCAGTGGCTACAGCTGTCTGATCGCGGCGGGCGACACCTTCCGGGCAGGGGCGGTGGAGCAGGTGCGCATCTGGGGAGAGCGCAGCGGCGTGTCCGTGATTGCCAATCCCTCCGCCAATGCCGATCCGGCGGCTGTGGTCTTCGACGCCATCGGCGCGGCCAGGGCGAACGGAACGGAGTTGGTGCTGGTCGACACGGCCGGCCGGCTGCAGACGAAGCACAACCTGATGGAGGAACTCAGCAAGGTGCGCCGCATCGTCGACAAGCTGGCGCCCGAAGCGGTGGTGGAGTCGTTGCTGGTGCTGGATGCCAGCCAGGGTCAGAACGGCTTGCGGCAGGCGATGGCCTTTGCCAAGGCCGCTGGCCTCACCGGGGTCGTGATCACCAAGCTTGATGGCAGCTCCCGAGGGGGCGTGGCGCTGGCGGTTTGCCGGGAGGCGGGTCTGCCGATCCGCTTCATCGGCGCCGGCGAAGGTCTTCGCGATCTGCGCCCTTTCAACAGCTTTGAGTTTGTGGAAGCGCTCCTGGCCACCTGAGGGCAGGCACCATGGGAGGGTGCTCCGCTCCTGTTGTGTCGATGGCTGATCGCCCGCCCTCCCCCAGCCGACGCCCGGCCTCCGCCATTGGTCAGGTGTTTTCCCTGCCAGCCCTGCTCACCCTGATCGCGGCCCTGGTCGTGGTGGCCGTGCTCGCCCTCCTGCCCGGGGTGATTTGGCAGGTGAATCCCTACCTCTGGCGCCAATTGTTGCGGGTTCAAGGAGGTGTGGTCGGTCTGGTGGTGGGGGGCGGGCTGGGCTTCATGGCGGGTCGCCTGACGGTTCGCCGTCGGTGATCCGCCCTCCGGCTCCCCCACGCCGGCAGGCAACTCCTCAGGATTGTTCATAACCTGAAGCAGCCGTCTTCGCTGGGTTTCCTGGCCGCGTTGCCGTGTTCTTTGATTCGCAGTCTCTGATCCTCACTCTCCCCGCCCTGGGCTTCAGCCTCTGGGCCCAGTGGCGGGTGCAGAGCACCTTTCACCGCTTTGCTGATGTGGGCGTGCGCTCAGGTGTTCGCGGCGTTGAAGCGGCGGAGGCCGTGCTGCGAAGCGCTGGTGTGCGGGGCGTGCGGATCGAACGCCACCAAGGCTTCCTCACCGACCATTACGACCCGCTCGCCAAGGCCTTGCGCTTGTCGCCCCAGGTCTACGACGGGCAATCCATCGCCGCGATTGCCGTGGCAGCCCATGAGGCGGGTCACGCCATCCAAGACAAAGTGGGCTACACCCCCCTGGTGTGGCGTTCCGCCCTCGTGCCCCTCTGCAACCTCGGCAGCACGCTCTGGTTCTGGCCTTTCCTGGCGGGGATCCTGTTGCGGCAGCTTGCCTTTGCGCCGCTCCTGATGTGGATCGGCATCGGCCTGTTTGCCACGGTGGTGGTGTTTCAACTCATCACCCTGCCCACGGAGTTCAATGCCTCCAACCGGGCGAAGGCCGTGCTGGCGAGCACCGGCATCGTGACCACCCGGGCGGAAGCGGATGGTGTGAAGACCGTGTTGGATGCCGCCGCCCTCACCTATGTGGCCGCCGCGGCTGCCGCCGTGCTCCAGCTGCTGGATCTGGTGCTGCGTCAGATCCGCCAGTGATCGCCGGCCCCTCATCCCCCCGCTCCATCAGGGGGCGATGGACTTCCGGGCCCAGCGGAGAAAGGGGATGGAGGTGAGGATGGTGACCAGCAGATAGGTGGCAATCGCCAATTTCAGTCCTGGAACCCCGCTGCCGTGGGTGACCGCGAACAGCAGGGCCAAGCCGGGATTGCGCATGGAGGTCACCAAAGCCATGGTGAGGCGCGCATCGCGTTGGCGGCCGCCCAGGCCCCAGCCGATGGCCAGGGCGGCCGCCGTCATGGCCACCATCGCCCCGATCGCCCCGACGTTCGCTCCCAGAAACGTGAGCAGCCGGGGCAGCACCAGCGCCAGCACAACCCCCACCACGGTCAGATTCATCACCAGGGCCATCTTCTGCACAGGGACCGCCCAGCGAGCCGCCAGTTTTGGCTTCCAGTGCCCCAACAGCAGCCCCCCGCCCAGGGGCAGCACCTGCACGAGCCCCACCTGCCAAGCCACTTGGCCGGGTTGAATGTCCCAGCCCCGCACCTGGAAAGAGGCCCGGAAGACATCACCGAGCAGGGGGATCGACACCACGGCCACCAGGGCGGCGGCCACCTGCAACACGGCGGCCAGATGGGCATCGCCGCCTTGAACACCCGCTTTGCGCAGGGTGAGGGGGGCGCTGGGGCTCAGGGCCATCAAGGCGATGCCGAGGCGGGCCCCGGGGGACATCGACTGGCTGATCGGCAGCATCAGCAGCACCAGGGCCACCAGGGGCACCAGCACGCAGGATGCCAAAACTCCTCGCAGCACCAGCCAGGGGCGTTGTTGATGCTCGGCGAGCCTGTGGGCCTCCAACCCGAGTCCGAGGGCTGTCATCAGCGTGATCAGGCTGGCCTTGATGAGGAGGATCAGCAGGTTGGCCGGGGTCATCGGGGCGGCGGCGGGCTGGGGGAGGGGAGGGATCGGCTGGCGCACTGGGCGGCTTCTTCCTCCCACCGTTGCTCGGCCTCGATCTCGCGCCCGAGGAAGATGTTGAGAAAGGTGCGGATCAAGGCGATCACCGCCAGCTGGATCAGGTTGGTGTCGGAGGGGTTGATGGTGGTGGCCACGATGTCGGCGCCGAGCTGAAATTCCAGGGCCAAGGCCAGCCAGCTGCCAAACGTCAGTCGGGCCAGATTGGAGGGGCGATCGGGCAGGCGACGGCCGCGGCGGCCGCTCGCCTGGCGGCCGAGGGCCAGCAGGCCGTAGAGCACGGTCAACACCGAGAGCGCTTCCAGGAGCAGGCGGGTTGCCGAGCCCAGCGGTTCGAGCAGATCTTGGAGGGCTGGAAGCATGGTGGTGGTTCCTCGCGGATGGCCTGCCAACCCTCAGCGCATGGCGCCGTGGATGAGGATGAACAGGCAGAGGGCGCCGATGGCCATCAGGGCCAGGGCGGTGGCGGTGCCCAGCGAGGTGTGCTGGTGATAGAGGAAATCATCGTGTTGGAGCCGCCGGAGGATGCGTTTGTGCTGGAGGGTGGCCGCAGCCAGGGCGCCGATCCCGGTGAGGATGAAGGCGATGGCCATCAGCCGCACGGAGAGGTCCGCCCCGGCGGAGGGTCCCCAGCGGCTGCGGTTGATGGCCCCGATCACCTAGTCGACGCCGAAGCCGAAGCTGATCAGCGACAGAGAGGTTCGGATCCCGGCCATCAGGGTGCGTTCCGCCGCGTCCCGGTTGCGTTCCTTCGCGAGTTCGTTGGTGAGATTCCTCGGATCGGGAGGGGTGGGCGATCGGGTGGCTGTGACGGCCGGAACGGCGTGGCGCCGAGGGCATGGAGAGGTCTTCAGACA
>JBKDTB010000235.1:0-8469 GCA_046340515.1 Cyanobacteriota bacterium
CTTAGGGGATGTGTGGTCCCTGGGGGGCCTTGGCGGTGCCGCCGGCGGGCGGGCGGCGGCTGGCGGCGGATGGGCGGGCCGGCGGTCGTGGCAGGCGGCGGGCGGACGCGTTGAGCGGGCGGGCTGGCGCGGGCGCGGTGAGTGAGCGAGCGGGCGAGCGGACGGACAGGGGGCAGGCAAGCGTGGCTGACCGGCGGGCTGGAGGGCTGGCGCCGGATGGGCGGGCCGGCGGGCGTGGCAGGCGGGTGGGGCGAGCGCGGGGCGTGGCCGGCGGGCAGGCAGCGGGCGGGCGGGGGCGGGCGCGGTCTTGGCCCGCTCTGGCGGGGCGCGGGTGGGCCATCGGCAGAGAGTGGCCGATTAGGGTTGTTTGGCTGTTGCCGCGCAAGCAGCTGTTGGAGGTTGCCGTTCTCATCCCCTGCCACAACGAGGCGGAGTCCATCGGCAGCGTGGTGGAAGCTGTTCTTCAGGAGATTCCGGCGGCCCGAATTGTGGTCTGCGACAACGGCAGCTCGGACGCCACCGCAGCCCGGGCCCGGAGCGCTGGCGCGGAGGTGATGCTGGAGCCGCGCCTGGGCAAGGGCAACGCCATGCGCCGCCTGTTTCGCGATGTGCAGGCGGATGTGTACGTGATGATTGACGGCGATGATACCTACGGCACGGAGATCCTGGCCGAGGCGATTGCTTTGGTGAGCAGGCAAGGGTTTGACATGGTGGTGGGATCCAGGCAGCTGAATCGGATCCGCCAGCGCCCTGGCCACGGCATGGGCAATCTTTTGTTCACGCGCTTTTTTCAGGCTCTCTTTGATGTCCAAAGCGAGGATGTGTTCAGTGGTTTGCGCGTGCTTTCCCGTCGCCTGGTCAAGACATTTCCCTGCGTCAGTCTGGAGTTTGAGATCGAGGCTGAACTGGAGATCTATTGCGCTCGCATGTTGCTGCCCACCACCTCCCTGCCCGTAACGATTCGGCCCCGACGTGGCAGCAGCAGCAAGCTCAACACCCTGCGCGATGGCGTCAAGATTCTCTGGTTGTCCCTGCGCATGCTTCACCGTGAATATCCCCTTCGTCTCTATGGCCTTGTGGCGGTGCTCAGCGGCCTGCTGGCCGGCCTTCTGGTGTTTCCAGTGTTCGTGGAATATCTCGACACCGGGCTCGTGCCGCGGTTTCCCACTTTGATCGTGGCTTCTTCCTTGATGCTGTTCGCCCTGGCCTGTCTCGGGATGGGCCTGCTGCTCAAGGAAATCACCAACAGCCGCTATGAAACCCGCTACCTGCGCTATCTGACCTTTCACCGCTGAACCTTTCACCGCCGCGCCTTTCACCTCTGCGCCTTTCACCTCTGCACCTTGCACCTCTGAGCCTTGCACCGCCGCGCCTTTCACCCCTGAGCCTTCCACCCTTCGCCTTTCACCCCTGAGCCCACCACCGCCTGAGCCCACCACCGCCTGAGCCCACCGCCGCTGGTCCCCCTGCCTCTGGTCCCCCCCTGCCTCTGGTCTCCCTCCTGCCGCTGGTCCCCGCCGGTCTCACCCCCCCTCGACAATGCGCACGTTCGCCGGCAGGTGCAGGCGACAGGCGAAGGCCTGGCCCAAGGGCAGCGCCAGCGTGTCTCCAGCGCCGCCCACGGGCTTGGCCAGACGCCGGCAGGTGTCGGCAGACGGCAGATCCCGCACGGGATAGACCAGGGCGTAGCGCAGGCCCTCACCGCCCAGCAAACCCTTCGCCGTGGAATGGAGGGGCTGGGTGAAGACAAGCAGCAGCGCCAGCGTCAGGAAACCCAGCAGGCCCGCCTGGATCCACCGCTTCGAGCCATGCTCCCACCACCAGCCCAGCGCCGTCAGGGCGGGCAAGAACAGGAGCGCCAGGTAGTAGCGCAGTTCATGGCTCTGGGGAAACCCCGGGGCAAGCAGCAGGAACGGCGCCACCACCAGCACGCTCCAACCTTGGGACGACACGGAACCCTCCCGCCGCCACCCTCCCAGGGCCTGGCCGAACGCGACGCCGTAGGCGGCCATGGCGGCCAGATAGGCCGGCCCGAAGCTGCCCCCGCTGCGCACCAGTCCCGTCAGGGCCCGGGGATCGAGCAACCCGCCGTACTGGGTCTGGGCCCGGGCCTGGTCGAGGTTGTAGCTGGGCACCACGCCGCGGGCGATCCAGTCGAGTTCGCTGGCCGAGAGCCAGAAATTGGCGAAGGTCCGCAATGGCCCCAGGGCCATCGTGTAGGCGGGAACTTCGTTGCTGCCTTTCATCTCCGGACCCGGAAACGGTCCCACCGCGATCGGAAAGAAGGGGTTCTGATGGCTCAGCAGATTGTGCAGCGGATGCAGGGCGCAGAGGAGCAGGGTCAGCAGCACCACGGGCAACGGACTCGTCCACAGGTCGCGGAACGCCAGACCCCGACGCCAGGCCACCACCAGGATCGCCACGCCGACGAGAACAAGGATCAACACGGCCTGGAACAGCCCCTGATACTTCGTCAGGGAGATCGCCAGCAGCAGCGGCAGGGCTGGCCCGGCCGCCCTTGCCCCCTGGCCCGCCACCCCCCACCGCTCCAGGGCCTGGACCAGCAGCAGGGCCCCGGCCGTTGTCAGCGCCCCGACGAAGAAATCCTGGTATGGCGTGCGGAAGCCGAAGAGGGCGATCGGAAACAGCAGGGTCGCCGCCAGGGTCACAAACCAGGGGATCCGCAGGACGGCGCGGGCCGTCCAGGCCAAAACAAGCAGGGCCAGGAGGTTGGCGACGCCCATCAGCCGCGGCAGGCCCAGGCCCAGACCGGGGGCCATCAGCCAGCGCCACAGCGGCGGGAAGCCCTGGAAACGATGCTCCATGAAGGACGCCATGCCGTAGTTGCTCAGCCCGGGCAGACCGGTCGCCACGGCGGAGAAGGGACCGTGGTAGGCCAGGATGTCGTAGGGAAAGGCGTCAAAGAAAAGCGCGGAAAGCGCCAGCGCCAGCAACACGGCCCAGACGAGGGGGCTGGCCATCGGCCTCCTGTCGAATCCGGGGAGCGGCATGGCGAAGCAAGGCGCGAGCCGCCATCCTGCCCCTTGGGGTTCAACCCCTACAGTTTGCCCTCTGACGCTGCAAGGGCCGCTTGCGGATGGCCAAGCCCGGCTGGGACCGAATCGTCTACCGGTTGGTGCTCGGCGGCTATCTGGTGTTGGCCTTCTCCTCCCTGCTCGGGGGGCAGCTCAGCTGGGATGAGGAGACCGACTACCTCGGCCTCCGCGATCAACTCGGCCATGCCCTGGGCGTGCTGAGCGGCGCACGGCCCGACTACCACGCGATCCATTCCAACCTGGAGTTTTACGGCATCAGCGGCCTGCTGCCCGCTTGGTTGCTCTGGTTTCTGCAGCGCGGCCTGCTCACGGGACGGTTCAGCCTGGAGCGGGCCCTCTTCAATCCGGCGGTGGAGCACCAGCTCACCGGCTTCTTCACCCTCTCCCACGCGGTGTTGCTCGTGGAGATGGTGGTGCTCAGCCGGGTGGTGGTGGCCGTGGCCCGGCGGCTGCCGGTGCGCTGGCCCTGGCTGGCCGGGGCGCTGGTGCTCGCCACCCCCACGCTGCTGGGCCACTCCTTCACGAACAGCAAGGATGTGCCCTTCGCCCTCTTCTACAGCGTCTACACCCTCGGGCTGATCCAGCGGGCCTCCGCCCCCACCGGGGGCCGCCTGCCGTCGCGGGCCGTTCTGGTGTCCCTGCTGGGGGCCGCCTTGATGGTGAATCAAAAGGTCGTGGCCGTGGCGCCCGTGCTGATCAGCGAGGCGGTGTTGGCCCTGCTGCGCTGGCGGCGCCGGGGGGACGGCCCGCCGGCGGAGGCCTCACCGACACGGACCCTCGCCGGGGTGGCCGCTCTGCTGGCGCCTGTCGGGCTCCTGCCCGCCCTGGCCCTGGCGGGCGCCCTGCTGCTGCAGCCCGCCGCTTGGGGCGTGCCCCCGTGGCGCTTTCTCCAGGAGGCCTTCGCCACCTTCGCCGTGCACAGCTGGGGCGGTTGCATGTGGTTTGACGGGCGTTGCGTGGGCGTGCACGATCCCTCCTGGTCGGCGGCGGGCTACATGCTCCGGTGGCTGCCGGCCAAGTGGCCCCTGCTGCTGATCCTGTTGCCCCTGGCGCAGGGGGTGGCCTGGGCGCGCCAGCTCGCGCGGCGCCCCTGGCGGTCCCCGGGCCCGCGCCAGGAGGCGGCCCTCCTGCTGGGGCTGCAGCTGCTGCTGATCCCCGCCCTGGCGGCCCTGCGCAACTCCAATCTCTATGACGCCGACCGCCACCTGCTCTTCCTGGTGCCGCCCCTGGCGGTTTTGGCCGTGATGGGGTTCGAGCGCCTGACGGAGCTCCCCACCGCCCGACCGCCCTGGCGGGGCCCCCGCGTCTGGGCCCTGGCGGTGGTGTCCTTGCTGGCGGCGGGCCAGCTGCTGGATGATCTGCTGCTCCATCCCTACCAGTTGGCCTATTTCAACGAGATCGCCCGCCATCGCCTCAACCACGGCAACACGGCCGTCGACTACTGGGCGGTGTCGGCCAAGGAGGCGGTGCAGCAGGCCCAGCTGCGGGGGCGCCTGCCCCTCAACCCCACCGTGGCCGACTCCATCCCCACCCTGCCCCTCGTCATCGGCTTCCGCCAACTTGGCGGTCGGGTGGCCGCCGATGCCCGCACCCGCCTGTTGTTTCAGGTGCGCGGTCCGGAGGACTTCCGCCAGCCCGTTCCCCCGGGCCTGGTCTGCGAGAAGCCCGTGGAGGTGAGCCGGCGCCAGCTCCTGGCCCCGAAGCTGGTGATGTCGCGGCTGATCGTCTGCCGGGCCGCCTGATGGGGCTCGCCATCCTGCTGGGGCCGCTGGCCTGGGGGGGCAGCCTGCTGCTGGTGGCCCGGGTGGACGGAGCCCTGCTTCGGCGCGGGGTGCCCACCTTCGGGGCGGTGGTGGTGGGGATGTTCGGGCTCACCCATGGCCTGGGATGGCTGCTCTGGCGCCTGGATCCCAGCAGCCTGTTCGGATTTTCCAGCCGCTCCACCCTCGGGGCGCTGGAGGGGATGGGTCTGCTCTTCTCCCTCGGCATCACCAGCCTGGCGGCGGGCTATGGCGCGGTGCGCCGGGCCTGGCCGCAACCCTCCGCCCGCCCCCCCATCCCCGACCGGCAAGCGCTTCTCGCCACCCATGGCCCGGTGCTGCGCCGGCTGTGCGAGGGGCTGCTGATCCTGTCCGTGCTGGGGCTGGTGGGGATGGCCAGCCAGGGCGTTTTCCTGCGCGACCCGGAAGCCCAGCGCCAGGCCCTGCAGGCGTCGCCCCTGGCGAAACTGCTGGTGGGCACCAGCCTGCTGTCGCGGCTGGCTCCGGTGGGCCTGGTGCTGGTGCCCCTGGTCTGGCCGCGCTGGCGGCCGTGGCAACGGCTGGCGGTGGGGGGACTGCTGGTGGCTTGGCTGGGCCTGGGCCTGGCCTCCGGCAGCCGCGGCCAGCTCTTCAACATGCCGCTCTACCTCTTCCTGGGGACCCTGCTCTGGCGGCGGATCACCTGGCGGCAGGCGGGAGCGCTGGCCCTGGCGGGGCTGGTGGCGGGCCTCGTGGTGGCGGAGGGATTGCGGGTGCGGCGGGAGGGCGATCCGGCCAACGGGGCCCTGCGGCGCCAGTTTGAAACCTTCCAGATTGGTCGCCAGCTCCTGGGCACCAGCCATGAGATCTATGCCCTGCTCCGGCCCGCCGACTGCGCGGCGGATCTGGCGGAGGAGCTGAAGCGGCAGCCGGAGCTGGCGGCCCTGCTCCCGCGACCGGAGGCCACCCTCCCGCCGGCGGAGCGCTACCACGTGGTGCGCCTCTACGACGCCTGTCGCCGCCGTCGCCTGCCGGGGCAGGGGTGGAGCGGTTTCGAGCGCCTGCCCGCCGGCCTGCTGCCCAGCACCCTGGTGCCCGGCGCCCCCAGCCTGTTCGATGGCCAGGGAAAGGTGGAGGCCCTCTCCGCCTCTCTGCGGCTGCGACCCGGCGAAATCTCCCACGGCACCCTCAGCCTCTTCGCCGATGGCTGGTTGCGGTTTCGCTGGCTCGGGGTGGCCCTGCTGCCGGCGGGGATCGGGGCCCTGCTCGCCCTGCTCCAATCGCTGGTGCTGCTCCAGGCGGCGCGCTGGCCGCTCCTCGCCCTGCTCTGGCAGCTGCTGGCCCTGAGCCTGATCGGCAGTTGGATCAACAACACCACCCTCACCATGATTTGGTATCTCGGTTGGGATCTGCCCAAGGCCGCCCTGGAGCTGGCCCTGCTCGCCGCCCTGGCCCGCCGCTGGCCGGCTTCGGCCCCGCACCCGCCCGCTTGAACCCGCCCGGGATTCCCTTGCTGTTTCCTCCCCTGCAACGCTGTCGAGAGGTTGCCCTGGCCCGGCGGGATGTGGTGGAGCGGCTGGCGACCCTCCCCGGCGTGGCCCTCCACACCTTGGAGGAGACCTTCCAGCCCCCCAGCGCCTCCATCGCCCTCCACACCCCCGCCCCCGCCTTCACCCCCGCCGGCCGCTCCCGGCTCGTGCAACACCTGCTGGAGGTGACGGCGCCGGCGGCGGGCTTCCGCTCCTGCCATGGCCTGCTGGCGGTGGGGGCGAGGTGGCTCTATGAGGCCAATCCCGCCAATGCGGCCGAAGCGGATGGCGTCTCCCTCGCGGCCCGATCGGTGCTCTCCCGCCTGCTGCGCCGCCGCTGGAATCCCGCGGCGGTGCCGCCCGGCTGGTGGCGCCCGGTGCCACCGCCCCGTGTGCTGGCCGGGCCCCTGGTGCTGCTCAGCAGCCACAACAATCCCAACTACCACCACTGGCTGACCCTGCCGGGGCTGGCGCCCCTGATGCTGCAGCAGCGCTTCGGCCTGGCGGTGGAGCCCCACACCCGCCTGGCCCTCACCGCGAGTCCAGGCCGGCCCCAGCCGCCTTTTCTCAGGCCCCTTTTGGCCCTGGTGGCTCCGGAGCTGCCGGTGGTGGAGGGGCCGTGCCTGAGCGCTCCCCGGCTGCGGCTCGCCCTGCAGGAGCAGGCCAGCCCCGTGGTGGTGAGCCCCGCCCTGCTGGCGTGGTGGCGGGAGATCCTGGGGGGCCTGGCCATCCCGGCCGGTGCGCGCGGCCGGCGGCTGCTGATCTCCCGGCGCCGGGCGCGCTCCCGCCGTTGCCTCAACGAGGAGGTTCTCCTGGCGCGGCTCGCCCCTTTGGGTTTCGAGCGGCTCGATCTGGAGGGGATGGCCGTGGGGGAGCAGCTGGAGGCCTTTGCCGGGGCGGCCGTGGTGGTGGGCGCCCATGGCGCGGGCCTCACCAATGTGGTGGCCTGTCAGCCTGGTGCCACCCTGGTGGAGCTTCTGCCCGGCGAGGGGCCCTTTCACCACTACTTCCTGATGGCCTCCTGCCTGGGCGTGCGCCACGGCCATCTGATCGGCGCCCGCCCCGATCCCGCCAGCGACGACTTCACGGTGGACCCCGAGCAACTCCTGGCCCTGCTCGCCCGTTGCGGGATCGCGGGGGAGCCATGAGCGCGGCGATCACGGTGGTGTTGCCCGTCTACGGGCGGGCGGCCCTGGTGGAGCAGGCCATCGCCAGCGTGCGGGCCCAGAGCGTGTCCGATTGGCGCCTGCTGATCGCTGACGACGGCTCCGATCCGCCCACGGAGGCGCTGCTGAGACGCCTGGCGGCGGCCGAGGCCCGGATCACGCTGGTGCGACGTCCGCGCAATCTCGGCCTCTTCGCCAACCTCAACGCCACCCTGGCGGAGGTCACGACCCCCTGGCTGCTGATCCTCTGCAGCGACGACCTCCTTGAACCGGAGGCCCTCGCCGTGCTGGAGGGCCTGATCGCCCGCCATCCCGCCTGCGACCTGGTGCTCTCCAGCTATCGCTCGATCGATGGGGCGGGCGCCTTCCGTTTTGATGTGAATGGCTGGTACACCGACCATTTCGCCCCGCGGACGCGGGAGTTCGGCCGGGGGGAGCTGCTCCCCCACCTGCTGCGCTTCGGCAGCATCAACGGCAACATCACCGGCCTGCTGATCCGCCGCGCCCTCTTTTCCCGCACGGGCCCCTGGCGGGACGACTGGCGCCAGGCCGCCGACTGGGAATGGCTGATCCGGGCGACGGAGCAGGGCCCCGTGCTGATCAACCGCCAGCCCGTCGCCCGGGTGCGGGTGCATGGCCAGCAGCTCTCCAACGCCAATCGGATCGACCAGCGGGAGGGGGAGGAGATCGGGGCGGTGGTGCGCCTGTTGCGCCACCATCCGGCGTTGGCGGCTTGGCCCCAGCGCCACCGCTGGGCCGCCTACCACGCCCAGTTTCTGCTTTGGAACGCCCTCAAGGCCTGGCCCCGGGTGGGGTGGGGCGCCACCGCGCGGCAGCTGGCCCTGATCCACCGCAGCGCCGGCCTGGGCCGCACCGTGCTGGCGCTGCTGGCGGTGCTGCCAGGCAGACTGCGCATCCGCGGCACGGATCGGCCCCTGCCCCCGCCCGCCCCCTGAACGCCATGCCCCTCCCTGATGCC
>JBKDTB010000236.1:0-5190 GCA_046340515.1 Cyanobacteriota bacterium
TCAGCAGGCGATCGCCGACACCGTGGCTCGGGCCTGGTTCCAGCTCACCCACCGGGATCGCTGCCCACGCGCATGATACCTCGGTACTGAAGTTCCAGCGGAAGAGATGATCTGGCAGGACCCCCTTCCGGCCATCGACCATCCCCTGGTGAATGCCGCCGATCTCGAGATGTTGAAGCGAGAGATCCTGGCCACGGGCCTGACGGTGTCTGAGTTGGTGGCCACCGCCTGGGCCTCGGCCTCCACCTTCCGCGGCTCCGACAAGCGGGGGGGGGCCAATGGGGCGCGGCTGCGCCTGCAACCCCAGCGGACTTGGGAGGTGAATGACCCTGAGCAGCTTGCCCGGGTTCTGGCCCGGCTGGAGGCCGTGCAGGAGGCATTCAACAGCCAGGGCTCCGATGGCAAGCAAATCTCCCTGGCGGACTTGATCGTGCTGGCAGGCTGTGCGGCGGTGGAACAGGCGGCGGCGGCGGCCGGGCAACCCATCACTGTTCCGTTCACGCCAGGGCGCACGGATGCCAGCGCCGAGCAGACGGATGCGGCCGGGTTCAATGTGCTCAAGCCCCTGGCCGACGGCTTCCGGAATTGGCAGCGGTCTGAGCTGCCGCTTCGTGCGGAGGAACTCCTGCTTGATCGGGCCCAGCAGTTGGGATTGAGCGCCCCTGAGCTGACCATTTTGGTGGGCGGCTTACGGGTGTTGGGAGCCAACAGTGGCGGCAGCCGCCATGGCGTCTTCAGTGATCGTGTGGGGGTGTTGAGCACAGATTTCTTCGTCAATCTGCTTGACATTGGAACGGTTTGGGAGCCCAGTGCCCAGCCGAATGTCTACAACGGTCGCAGCCGTGCGGATGGAAGTCTCCGTTGGACCGCCACCCGGGCTGACCTCGTCTTTGGCTCCAACAGCCAGCTGAGGGCCATCGCGGAGATCTATGCCCAGGAGGATGGTGCGGAGCGCTTCGTTCAGGATTTCGTGCGGGTCTGGGTGAAGGTGATGGAGCTTGATCGCTTTGATTTGAGAGCCGGTGGGCGCTGATCGGCGGCCACCGGGATGGAACCGGCTTTTTCCTCTGTTGGATGGCCTTTGCCCTTGCCCTTGCCGCGTGATGGGCCCTGGCCTGGTGGCCTGACCAGGCCTCCCATCAGGCGTTGACAGGGAGGCTCCTGGACTGCCGGCCGCCGTTGCTTTGGCGGAGCGTGGGGGTGTTTGGCTGAAACCATTGGGCAGGAGGAAGCTCCCTGAGCCGGGCCACCGCTAAGTGATGGGGAGAAGCGTCTTGGGCGGGGCCATCTCTATGTGATGGTGAGCAGGGAAGCCATCCCTCCAGCCAAATGCCATTCGACATGGCAGTGAAAGATCCAGTTGCCAGGGTTGGTGGCTTGCCATTGAATCACTTGTTCTGCATTGGGCCAGATGTTCAGCGTGTCTTTAAGGGGCGGATTCTTGAGATTCAACTCGTTTGGCGTGCCGAGAATGTAGAAAGAATGGCCGTGGATATGGAAGGGATGTTCCATGTTGGTGCGATTGACAAAGCACATTCGAATCCACGCATCCTTTTTGATTTTGATCGGTGTGGTTTGTGGGTAGAACTCTCCGTTGACACTCCAGCGATAGACCGGCTCCGGTCCGGCAAACACCATGGGAATTTCTCGGTAGGGCACTGTTGCCAAATTCGCATCCTTGGGGCTGGCCATCTGCGAAGGCGACAAGAAGCGCTCACCCCACGCCTGGGGAGGCTGGCTGGGTTCCACTGGAGCCTGATCTCCGTAGCGGAGGACCGCCTGGATCGTCTTGTTCAGCCCGTTGGTCGCCCGAATCCAATGGCTGCCAGAACCTTTTCCGGTGATTAACACGTCATAGCGTTCTCCGATCCCCATCAACAGGTTGTCAACCGTGATGGGCCGCAGCGGCTGACCGTCACTGGCAATGACTGTGAGCGGGTGGTTGTCCATCTGGAAGCGAAGGGAATAGGTGGCCGAGCCGTTGATCAACCGCAAGCGGACCACTTCTCCATCCTTGATGGTGAGCTGGGTGAGGGGGGTGGAGCTGTTGGCGGACCTCCCCCTGCCGTTCACCAGGCCCGAGACCATCGGCACATCTCCCCAATCGAGATCCGGGCTGCCCCATTGGGAGGAGATCAATTCGTCGAGGCCTTGGGTGGCGAGGGGCTTGCGTTCCGCTGGTCCCATGGCTCCCATGGCCCCCATGCCTTGGGTGCTGAGCTTTTGCCAGATCCGTTCGGCCGATTCGTGATCCCAATCATTGATCAGCAGAATCTCCTCCCGGTCGTAGCGGGCAATGGGCTTGGCTTCTTCGACGATCAGGGGGCCAAACAGACCGTCGCTGTATTGGACCCCGGCATGGGAGTGATACCAGTGCGTGCCGGCTGGGGTGGCGACAAAGTCGTAGGTGAACGACTCTCCTGGAGGGATGGCTGGTCCAGAGACCCCCTCCACCCCATCCATTCGCCAGGTGCCGGGCTGGTGCATGCCGTGCCAGTGAACAATCGTGGGAACCGGCAGCTGGTTGAGAATCTTGATGTTCAGCCGCTCTCCCTCCTTTACGCGAAGGGTGGGACCAATCAGTTGTCCGCCATAGCCGTACACCAGACGCTTGACCCCATCCGGGGCGGCCTCAAAGGCATCCACGCTGAGCACCTTGCGCGGACCTTGCAGGTTGATGACGGGAGTTTTGCCATCAACGGCGGCACTGGCCCGGGAGCTGAGCAAGGAGAAGCCTGGTGCGGCGACCAAGCCCAGGCCCAGTGCCCGCAGAAAGGATCGACGACGCATGGGAGGAATGGCTTCGGTCATGGAAAGCGGGCGCACTTGTTGCTGGGCGATTGGCAGAGAAGGACCGAAGAAGTCCTTGAATTTTCAAATATGATTGATCGTTGGTCGGCCTTTGACCTTGCCGACCGATTGGGATGGGATTCTTGATAAATTACTCACCGGAATGGGTTGGATCCAAACAGGCGCCAGGCGCCTTGCCAACTCAGAATGCCGCTGCCATGGTGTGGGTCAACCTTCCACGCCAAGCCTGTGGCAACCGCAGAGAGCCAGCTCCAGGATGTGCATCTTTATCGGATGGACCTGCCGGAACACGCCTGCCCATGGGGATTGAAGGCGCGGCAACTGTTGCTCGATCAGCAGATCCCCTTCACTGACCATCGCCTCACCAGTGAGGCCGAGGCGGAGGCCTTCAAAGCCCAGCACCAGGTGGTCACGACACCGCAAATCTTCAGCGGCAGCGTGCGAATTGGCGGCTACACCGATTTGGCCACTCGGCTGGACGTGAAGGCTGCGGCAGCGGATTATTCCTATACCCCCGTGGTGGCGGTGTTTGGCACGGCCCTGTTGGTGGATGGGGCTCTGGGCGGTGGGATCATGGGATTCATGGGCCTCGCTCTCGCGATGCTCGCCATGTTGAAGTTGATGGATGTGCCTGCCTTTGCCAACAGCTTCCGGAAATACGATCTGCTTAGTCAGCGGTGGCCCCCCTTCGCCCGCCTGTATCCAGCCCTTGAATTGCTGGTTGCCCTTGGGTTTCTGGCTGGCAAGGCCCCCCTCCCGACGGGTGTGCTGGCCATGGGGCTTGGAATTTCGGGCATGGTGTCGGTGTACAAGGCGGTGGTCATCGACAAGTTGGCCCTCAACTGTGCCTGTGTAGGCGGCAATTCCCGTGCACCGCTTGGGGTGGTGAGCTTCGCTGAGAATCTCATGATGGCGGCCATGGGGGTGGCAGGGATGTTCGCCTGGCGGTGAAGGTCTGTTTCCGTCCTAGGCTTTCCAACCAGTTCCTAACGCGTTGCGTCGGAAACTTTGGAGTCTGCTAAAAAACTCTTGACAGCTCTGTGCTCATTGATGGGCCAAAGCTTCCGTGATGTGTGGTTGATGATTTGTGTAGCAGCGCGCTATATTCTTGTGTTTCTAATGGGGATGGTCGGGTTCCTTTTTTCCGTCTCCTGTGCCTTGATGTTGCTCCCCTGTCTTTGCTTTGCAAGGAAAAGAGTTTTGATCTGCATTTCTCGGGACAATATCCTTGCCCGTTTATCAAGCATCTCCAGAAGCTATGAATTGGCCCTGGCACAAACTATTCATCCTTCCCTCCCCCCTGAGATGGAATCAAGTTTCAATCAGTCATTCAATGCCCAGAAGCTGGGATGGCGTTAATGTGCTAACTCTTGTCAGTAACGCCTGCGGATTTACCCTCCATGAGCTGAGCCGGTTTGGAGCTGCCACTATGAGTGACGGTCGTGGTTCTGTCGCCGATTTGGTGTCGTGCTGCCAAAAAGATCACAGCCTGGCCCACCCATGTTGACAAAAGAGATCTGAGGGGGGTGAGCCTTCAGCACCGGCGGCGCCCTGCCGGTTTCTTCCACAGCTCTGGCACAACGCCATGGGGCGCTGCTCATAAAGCTAGCCAGGGAGAAATTGCAAATTGTTAAAATCTTATTTCGCAGGCTCAGGTCTTTTCTAGATTCTAAATTTGTTTTAAAAAAATGAGCCGCGCGGTGACAAGGCCAAACATTTTATTCATTCTTGTCGACCAGATGAGAATGCCCCCAAGCCAAACCAATCTCACCCCAAGGATAGCGGAGCTGAATCAAGTCCTCAGCTTCGACCCCGCCATGAAGGACGACAATATTTTCCTTCCCTTCTTCCCCGCCTTCCGCCGACTGCGCCGCCATGGGGTGCGCCTGGGTCGCCATCACATCGCCGCTGCGGCCTGCGTTCCGAGCAGGGCCAGCCTTTACACCGGCCAGTATCCGAGTCGTCACCTGGTCACTCAAACGGCCGGCATGTTCAAGCAGGCTTACGACCCCGGTTTTCCCTGGCTGCCAAATAACCAGGTGCCCACAGCCGGCGACTGGTTCCGGGCGGCGGGCTACAGCACGCACTACTTCGGCCGGCACGATTTCACCAACCCCCCAGCCCCTGATCTCGAGGCATGGGGCTTCAGCAACTGGTCGCTCTCCTGGCCGAGCAGCCAGGGAGGTGGGCCCGGCAATCTGGGTGTCTTTCGTGATATCGGCTTTTCAGATGTGGCGAATGGATTCTTCAACCGCAAGGCCCTCGGCGTTGAAACCAATATCCGCAATATTTATGACAGCACGAACGCCACCAAAGAGCAGACGCCCTGGTTTGCGGTGGCGGCATTTGTGAACCCCCACGACATCACCGGCTGGCCCA
>JBKDTB010000237.1:0-2737 GCA_046340515.1 Cyanobacteriota bacterium
ACAGGTCCAGCGCCTCTCCCCGCAACCAACCCTCCAGTTCCTCCCGCAGCCGCAGCCGTTGATCGACATCCCCGCACCGATGCGCCACCAGCCCCAGCCCTTCCGCCGCCCGTCGCCGCAGTGCCACGGGTGCCCCTTGATTCGCCAACACCTCCCGCAACAAGCGCTCCTGGCCCAACAGCGCTACCACCACCAGCCCGGCACAACGCTCCGCCTCAGCCAATGCCTCGTTCCTCACCAGCCTCTCGTCAACCTGCTCTTCCAATGCAGCGAGCTGGGCAGCTGGCAAGGGCGCGGGCAGGTGAGTCGCCAACCAGGCCAGGGCTTCTCGGGCCGCCTCCCGTACAGAGGTATCGGGATCCGCCACGCACATCAGGAGGGACAAGACAACGCTGGGCTGAGCCGATTTGCCAAGGAGCTTGATCAAATGGCGCTTCCCTTCCGATGCTGCGGCTGGCTCAAGAGCCTCCAACAGCACGCCGGTCTGCTCCGCGGTTGGCTGCCAGCCACCACCCCCCGCTCCCTCCCACTCCGTGGCCAGGACAGGGGGAAGCAGGCGGTTTTGGTAAATCGGGCCCCGCTCAGAATGGCCTGAAGGCCGACTCACACTGAGCCAGGCCAGCGCCCAGGCGGCGACACAGGCGCACGCGCCACCACGACCAAGCAGCGCCAGCAAGGGCTCCTCCAGGCCGTCGCTGATGCAGACCCATCGTTGATAGGCCAGTTCCAACACCTGGAAGGCGGCGAGCATCACTTTCACCTCGTCTGAAGATCTCAGGTCGTGGCGAACCATCTCGACAATCTCTTCCAACCCATCGGCGGTGATGGACCAACCGGATCCCAGAAGCTGGGCCAATACAGCGCCACAGTTGCGCGCCATAAGGTTGTCAGGCTTCATGAAGGCGCACAGCAGCCCTGCTTGCAGGGCAGAGCGATGGTCGGGGTGTGAACTCCAAACCTCCCGGGCCACCTTTTCCACGGTGGATTGGATCGCGGACAGTCCGTCGTTCGTCCCAATCAGGCCGACAAACCTCCGCAACACCTCATGGGCGGTGTCTTCGCCAACATTTGGTTCGTCAGCCAGGCATTGTGCCGCCAAGACAGCCCTGGGTCCCTGGGTTTTCGTCGCCTCTTCGCCAGGCCCGGGGTGAAGAATGCTCAGAAGGACGTCATCCACATCATCGTCTTTGCAGACGGATACCAGCAGCCGCAAAGCCTCACGCCAGGAGTCGGCCACAGCCTCCACATCCTCTTCTGAAGCTGGTTCCTCAGGGCGCTCTCGACGAGCCACGGGCGCAGCGAGAGGCGCCACCTGCTCAGCCAGGGATTGGCTGGCATTGCGACCTTTGTAATGACCATTGTTCAAGGCCAGGGCCGCGAGATACTCCTGAAAGGTGAGGTTTCGAAACTCCCAGATAGCTTTTTCTTGTGATTGATTCGATTGCCACTGCATACCGGAGCGCATCAACAAACCTGAACGCTCCTCCAGCAGATGCAGAAATGCCCGAGAATCTCTTTTGCGTAGCGCACGAATTCCTGGATGGTTGCTGCGCAATTGATCGAGTAGATCGAGCACTTCATCCTCCAACAACTGCTGCACGCCGCGCCGGCACATTTCGTAGGCCAAAACAGCCAACTGCGGCAGAGCCTCTTCTTCCTCAATTACGGTATAAGTTTGTGGATTCCAGTTCAGCAAGACTCGAACGGCTTCGGCATAGAAATCATGGCGACGCGTAGGCAACTTCCCTACTTTACGCTGTACTAATACCATGGTGGTCAGCAACATCGGATTTCTCGTCAATCGCTCGATCCGATCAGATGAATGCAAGGCTGCAATCAGGTCTGTAGCACTTTTATCACGGGTCGCCTTCGTTTGGTGTGCCTCAATCGTTTCCACCCACCGATTGGCAAACAAGTCTTTGGTCTCTGATTGCAAATCACAGATCACGCCATGGAGAAACCCCGTTCGCATCCGATCAGGCATTTCGCGGTAGCCAAAGATGCGAGAGGTCACCAAGATCGGCGCGTCTGGATAGCGAACGGCGATACGCTCCAGCTCCTGACAAAACAGTTGGCGCACCCGCCGATCGCTGATCACATCCAGCTCATCGACTAGCAACAGAACTTTACCTCTCGCCAAACGGTCGAGGATCACAGCATTCATCACTTGAGCATCCTGAGGATTAAGTCCCGTCTTGGCCAGATGCATCGCC
The DNA here is from genome assembly GCA_046340515.1 of Cyanobacteriota bacterium. Classification (GTDB taxonomy): domain Bacteria; phylum Cyanobacteriota; class Cyanobacteriia; order PCC-6307; family Cyanobiaceae; genus Cyanobium. The sequence goes on from JBKDTB010000237.1 coordinate 2,214, forward strand.
AGAACATCGTTGAACGAGCGTAATAAAGCAGCCTCGCTAATCTCACGGCAGCGAATCAACACAGGAATCCACGGCTCCGCTGGCAGGGTCTGGGCATCCGGAAGCTGTTCGATGGCAGGATCGCTGATGTGACGCAACAGGTAGGCCGTGGCCAGCCAGCGCAACATGGTGGTTTTGCCGCTTCCTGGGTCGCCAAGCACTAGAAAACGTTGACCAGATTCAAGACGCTCGCCAATCGCGACTGGCTCGTCTAGTTGACCAGTCGTTCTTGAATGTAGAGCCTCTAGGAGGCCTCCGTCGCGCAAGCGAAGGTGTTCACTTTGTTGCTCAAGATCTTTCAACACATCCTGTTCATTTCCAGCAGTCTTTTCCGCCTCAAATCGAATGCGGAGGGGTATGTAGAGTTGACGCAATAATAGCTTTTGCGTAGCTAGAACTTGATCATACGGCAAGTTGGCGAGGTCAATAATGTCCCAGTTGGCCAAAGCCTGCCGGCAGTAAGACTCAAGTGTAGTGTATTGTTT
>JBKDTB010000238.1:0-4899 GCA_046340515.1 Cyanobacteriota bacterium
AGGTACTGCCATGTAAGGCCGCACAGCTCACTGGGGGGCAAAACTCCCAATGAGGTCTATAATGAAATCGAACCCTGTCCTTCCCGTCCAGGGTTAACGATGTTAGGGGCCGGAACTGTCCAGTAAAAGGCACCCACCTCAGAATGCCAGGACGCAATTCCCACTCATCCAGCCACGGTAGCAGGCCAAATGCTTTCAGTCGTTCGCCGATTCGTTTGACATGTGCTTTGTTGATACTGTTATGGCAAAGGAACACGTCAAAAGCCTTGGCTTCACGTTTGTGGCGAAGAATAGACGCAATGGTTGCCTCTCGCAGTCCTCTAATGTGCTCGATACCGCTTCCATCAAGCAGACCGGATTGGAGAAGATTGAGGAGTTGTTCGGCTTGACCAACCTCTAAGTTTATTGCAATAGGGGTACTATCCACGTTTCTTCTCCCTGACAGTAATCCCAGTACCGAGATAAGATTTCAGCAATTCTCGCAGAAGCTCGAGGTGTTTTTCGTCAAACTCCTCGAAGTCTGCGTCGATCGTGAGCGTTATTCGGGGCTTTCTTTCAGACGCAGATTTGCTCGGAAATGCCGGTTCGCGAGACGGTTTGTGGCGTCTGAAAATCGCTTGGAGCAGTTGATCGAAATGCTCACGGTACTGTTTGTCGTCCCGCCAATCGATGTAAACACGATCGATCAGCCAATCAGGTAATGCATCTTTTCCTTTTCCCGCGCGAACAATTGGCAGTACCCACGGATGTCGCTCAGAACTGTCCCTGAGTGCATCGTGAATCAACTCGCCCTCGTAGCCGACGCCCCCACTTCGGCGCTGTTCTGCAACTTGCCGGTATCGCGGCGTACATACAACGATACAGTGGTCGGCCGTGGCGATTGCTGATTTGATTTACTGGACAAAGTTATCGCCGGGGCGAATATCCCATACGTCAAGAAAGGCATCGACGCCGCTTTTGCGCAGCTCTGTCGCCAGCCCGCGCACCCATTCTGAGTGCTCAGGTGAGTCGTGCGAATACGAGATGAATACGCGAGGGGTGTCCATTGTCAATTCCGAAACGCATCCTGTGAGCTAACGCTGCCCTTGAGTGGCAGGCAGGAAACTTGGGGTGGCGAAGCTGAGAGCTGACGGCGAACTGACCACTCGAAGGGCTTGTTCGAAGGCCTTTTATGCTTGTTGCCCGGATGTCGACTTCGGCCATAAAATACGCTAGATACGCTTGCTTTCACTCAAGTCAATTCTTACTGTATTTCTGTATTTCTTTGGTTGATCTTCAGGGGTACGGCTTGGCTATGTCGCTGAGAATCTACCAATAATTTAGAGGTGGAAATGGCTATGGAATACGAATCGGAACTTCCCATACCTGATTGCTATTTTTCTGAAAATACCAAAGCGGATTTCCACAGCGATAAAGCAAAATGCCAGAAACATTTGAACCAAGAAAAGTAATCTTGACTTCGTTCATATCCCAGTTATCAACCGCGTAATCGGGACCGGCTGTGAGAGATTTTATCCCACATGACTCGATGTCTCCTAGGCGTGTCCCAGAGGGGAGTTCAATTATACCTGAATGGAGGCTAAAAGGTTCCCATTCGACATCACCACTAAAGTCTTTAGTAATTTCATTGCCTCCTTGAAGTTTAACAAAACCTACAACATTACTTGGATCAGATCGGAAATGGGGAGCTACATCCGTACCTTGTCCACCCATACGAATCTCGACAAGGAGTGAGGTAATGGTTGCCTGTCGGTTTCTCATCAAGCCAGTATCTAGATCACCCCAGTTCCACGGCTCGCTTTCATTGGAACGCCACATTTGTAGGATATTCCCACTTTCACCAAAACCAAAGACATGTTGACTTCCGCCTGAACTCACAGAAGTGATAGAGCCTATGAAGCGATCTTTGACACAGTTCCTTTGTTCGTACTTGTAATAGTCATCGGGTGAGGGGGCCTCGCCAAACTCTTGAAGCATTCCTATTTTCCTAACTCTGCCAGGAAAGTTGCTTTCTACTTCTGAGCTAGTCCATCCTCTGTTCCAACTGAGTCGAATCAGATTGCCCTTGACTCCTTGAGCAAAAATATCGAGGCGATCTCTCCCCACCGATGAAGCGGCCAACGAACCAGAGATTTGTACACGGTCTGGCGGAAACGTGGTGCTAAAATCGCTCCACTTCCATACCGGATCTCCTTCTGTATCGCCATTGCGCCACAGTTGCAGTACTTGACCTCGCTTGCCTAAGCCAAACAGATGAATCCGCCCTGGTGCATCGGATACCGCCGTCAGAGATCCAACAAACCGTTCGCCGCCAGAGAAACCATTGCCTAAATTTCTGGATTGCCACCCCCACTTACCATAGGAGAACAGCCACACATTACCGCCGCTGGCTAGACCAAATAATTCAATCCGGTCTGCACCAGGAGACGTAACTGCCAGAGGTCCCGTCAATTTGATGTCTTCCCGAAACACGGCTGGCATGACTTTGCTTAAATCTGTCCAGTTCCAGCCACCTGCCCACCAGAGTTGTAGGATAGTGCCGCGCTTTCCTAAGCCAAATACATCGATCCGATTACTGCTCCAAGAAGTCGCTGTGAGTGGGCCAACCAACCGTTCATTGTTCTCAAAACGATTACCCAGGTTTCTCCATGTCCATCCTGAAGCGAACTGGAGTTGCAACACTTCCCCTTTTTCGTTAAAGCCAAAAACGTCATAGCGACCTGCACCCCAAGATGTGGCTGCCAGCACCTCAGTATTCGGTTCTAATCCGCAACGCATTGAGAACGAATTGTCAAAGGTACTGCTTTTACCAGAAGAGATAAATTGAGTCAGTGCTCTACGCCAACGAGGTAAAGTATCTGGATATGAGCGTTCTACTCGTGCTCGATTCAGTTGGTGATACTGGCCCCAGTGCATTTTCACTCCAAACTCAGCAGTTGCACGTTCAAACTGCTGTACCCACTCCTCTGTTACACTTTCTAAATTGTGATCTCCTTGATGAATGAATGGGGGATCCCACAAAATAGGATTAGCTGCAAGTTCTTTCATCACAATGACTTCAATGTGACAAAAGCGTTCAACTTCAAATGCAGCACTTGCCGTTGAACTTTGCATTCCAATTAATGCTGATGTGGGACTGGTGAAGCGTAAGTTAAACCCACCCGCAAACTTAATTTCATTACCGCGACGCCAGTTTTCTCGAATGAGGTTGTCGAAAATCTCCAGCATTCGATCAATGAAGCGCACGTGCCGATTTCTTGCTGTACTGACCACCATTTCAAAGCTGAGAACAGGAGATTTATCATTAGAAGTAGTATCTAAAACCGAGTACGCAACTGGATATCCGTCTGTGCCCTCAGATGAACGAAGACCATTGATCACTTGGTTGACCAGATCGCGCAGGACATCTAAACCATGAGCTGCTTCAAAAGCAATAACCAAAGCATTCAGTGCTGTATTTGATATTCCTGCTCCAGATCTTGTATGAATCGCGTCAAAATTGTTTGCAGATTCTGCATGAGTGACAAACAAAACATTTCGATCCGGATTGGGATCATCGTAGTCAGGATTAATTCGATAAGGATTAATGAAAACGCTAATTCCTCTTGGCCTTTTATCAACAGGGCTGCCTGATGCTAAGGTAGGAGGGTGTTCATTTAACCAATTGATTCCACTCGTGCCCGTGAAAATGCTACCCGATTCCAGGTGTAATTTAATTTGACCCCAGGTAGTTTGACGTACCCGTTCAGATAAACCAAACTGTGAACGGACTTCAATAATATATGCACAAATGATACCCATTCTGCCAACTGAAACAAGCGTGGCATTGAACAGATCGTCATCATAATGAATGTTCTCTGGTAGTAATCCTGTCAGCGCACCAATGAATCTCCCTAATCTGACAAACTTATCTAGCGAAGTGATGCTACTAGAACCAGTTCGCTCAATCCAGTGGGGAGTGCCATCTGGTGCAATGATATGGATTGCCCTCACCATGTCGGCAATGGGTGGCAGGTTAAAGTCTCCACCATGAGTCCCTGTAGAGATTGCACCTGCGAGGGTTTGACCACTCGCCCCGCCCATTGTTAGTAAAGCCCAGCGATCTCGTCCTGCTCGATCATCTTTGCCTGGATCATCTAATGCCTCAATTAAGTCTCGAAGCACGAGACCTGCTTCGACATGGGCAAATCGGCGATCGCTACCTAAAACTTCATCTTTAATTGTTTCTACAAGAACGACTGAATCTTCGGTGGAAGTATTACCACGCCCCGGATCGGTGTGTCCCCAAACTTCTCGTCCTTTTGAAAATGCAAAAATTCTATTGAGACTACTTAGATCAACTAGCAGGTCTTGAGTCACCCAGCAATCAGAGAAAGACCAAGTACTACCGATCGCGCGAACTTGCCTATTCCCCAAATTCGCCCGTCTAACGATGTTACCCAGACCGATCATGGTGGTTGGACGCACTAGATCGCGTGGAACAATCTTGATGTTGTCAGCCCAATTAGCCCTTTCCATGAGGAATCCTGCTAGTTCAACGCTTAGTGGACGGACACGTATATTACAGCCTTCCCCACCGTTTTTGCCGTCTAAGACTGGAGGGGTTGCAGCTGGGGCCTAGGAGATCCCGGGCGGCAGTGGGGTTCTGGGCAAAGTCGGAGTCTCTCCGCCTTTGATGGGCGGGTCCGCCTATGACAGTTCGTTGTGTTACAAAAGGTTGATAGATCAGGGAGGCTTAGTACCCATTCCCGATCCTTCGAACGAGTATGGATAGATCGTGCGCAGCCACGATCTTATCCACAGTTGGACAAGCCCGCCAGGTAGCGTCGAGGACTACTGCAGAAAGATCGGTCCAGATTTAAGGTTTTCTTTTGAATTGCCCCGGTTGAGAAGGCCCTG
>JBKDTB010000239.1:0-3149 GCA_046340515.1 Cyanobacteriota bacterium
GCGGACGGCTTGCAACCTAGAAGACCTTCCCTCCTTTTTGCAAGCGATTCTCAATTGCAGAAGACAAGGGCTTCGCGCCCGGCCCCGGTCGCTCCCCTGTCCGTCGGTCGACCCGCGGGGTCTGGCTCTTTTCGGGGGGGGTGCTCTTCGGTCCGGGCCTGCGGCCATCGGGCGTGCTGACCAAGTAACAAAAAGCACGTTGTTTCGCAGCTTTTGCCGGCGGCCATCCTCCAGGTGATTTCTATCGTCATGGCATCCCTTCCTCGCCTCCGCACCCCCCGGGGGCCACCCGTCTGCCGGTGGGTTTGGCTCCGGGGGGCGGGATGGCGGAGTTCACAACCCCATCCGTGACGCCTCGGCCCATGCCCCCAGCCGCCCTCTCCGCCCTGCTGCTCAGCGGCCTGATGGCCCTTGTTCCGGGGGGCGCCCGCGCTCAGATCGAGCTGGGGGTCTACTCCGGCCGGCACTACAACAGCGACCAGGCTCTCTACAACGCCTTCACCGCCCGCACAGGCATCCGCATCAAGTTGCTGGAGGGCAAGGACAATGCCCTGATCGAGCGTCTCCGCCAGGAGGGCGCCAACAGTCCCGCCGATGTGCTCGTGCTGGTGGACGCGGCCCGGCTCGACAAGGCGGCCCGGCTGGGCCTCTTCCAGCCGACTCCATCGGCGGCCCTGCGGAGGGACGTGCCGGCGCCCCTGCGGGATGGGCAGGGCCGCTGGTTTGCCCTCACCCGCCGCGTGCGCGTGGTGATCGTCAACCCGAAGCAGGTGGATCCCGCCACCATCCGCACCTACGCCGACCTTGCCGGGCCGGCCCTCAAGGGCAAGCTCTGCCTGCGGGACAGCCGCAGCGTCTACAACCAGTCGCTGGTGGCGGATCAGCTGATCCTTCGGGGTGCGTCCGCCACCAGCGCCTGGGTGCGGGGCCTGGTGGCCAACCGCAACCCCCGCCAACCCTTCTTCACAGCAGACATTCCCCTGGCTCGGGCCGTGGCCAAGGGCGACTGCGCCGTCGGCCTGGTCAATTCCTACTACGTGGCGCGCCTGCTCTCCGGTGCCAGCGGCGCGGCCGACAAAGCCCTGGCCAGCCGGCTGAAGGTGGTCTTTCCCAGCCCCGCCCATGTGAATGTCACCGGGGCGGGCGTGACGCGGGCCTCCAAGCATCCGGCCGCCGCTGCCCGGTTGATTGAATTCCTCGCATCCAACGGCGGCGGCAAGGGATATGCCGCCGCGAACAACGAATATCCGCTCAAGGGCGTGGGCGGCCATCCAATCCTCAAGGGCTGGGGCCCGTTTCAAGACGATGGGGTGAGCGCCCAGGCCATGGGGGCCAGAAACCGGGAGGCGGTGGGTCTGATGCGGGCCAACGGCTGGCGTTAGGGGCCTGCCGGGGCGGGGCTCAGGTCTCCAGCAGGCTGCGCAGCATCCAGGCTGTTTTTTCATGCACCTGAAGCCGTTGGGTGAGCAGGTCGGCGGTGGGTTGGTCGCTGGCCCCATCCGCCAGAGCAAACACCGCGCGGATCGTGCGGGCCACGGCTTCATGGCCGCTCACGAGCTCGCGCACCATCTCCAGGGCGGCGGGGCGGCCTTGGGTTTCCGGGATCGAGGCCAGGCTGCTGATGGCACTGCCGCCGTAAGGGGCGGGAAAGCCCAGGGAGCGGATCCGCTCGGCCAGGCCGTCGAGGGCGGTCCAGAGCTCGGTGTATTGCTCCATGAACATCAGATGGAGCGTATTGAACATCGGGCCGGTCACATTCCAGTGAAACCCATGGGTTTTGCTGTAGAGCACCGTGCTGTCGGCCAGCACCCGGCCCAAACCCTCCGCGATCTGCTTGCGCTGCGCTTCGGGGATGCCGATGTCGATCGGGGGGGCTGCGGTGACCATGGTGGAAACAGGGATCGGGTTGGCTGGCTCAAGGGTAGGAGTCAGAGGGCCAGTGGGCCCGCGCGTTGTCGAGCCTGGATGCGGGGAAGGGCCTGACACCCTCTGGTGAACCCGCAGTCGTTGCCCGATCTGATTCCCGAAATGATAATTTAATCAAGTCTCTGTCTTGCGTCCATGCTTCTGGTCTTCGCCCTCTTTGAGGTTTGATGTCTCAGATCATCACGGAGCGTTGAGAATCGCCCGGTCCCGGGCCTCTCGGCTGATCCAGGCTGAAGATTGACGCAACACCCTGCAGGCGTACCGTCGTCATAAGGGCACGACTGAACCGCAAAAAGTTTTCCTTTTTTCAAGCCAATGACCTCCTTCTCCTCCGCAACTCCCGAGTCTTGGTCATCCCCGCTGCCGGGTTTGCCCAGCAGCTGGGCTTCGCCAGCAGGTCTTGAGCCCGACCCGATCCCCTCTGGTGCCGCCTTCTCCCCGGCCCTCCAACCCGCCACCCTGCCGGACTGTCCCCCGCTCTTCCCTGGCCAAGCCGGGGGACCTGAGAGCGACACTCTCCTTCCCCAAACCCTGACTCCCCGATCTCTTCCGCCCGAGAAACGGGGCACACCAGGCAACTTCAGCAGCTTCAGCGGGGCCTTGGGGTCCAATCCCGTGGCTGACGATCTGATCGCGCCGTCCAGTCCAGCTCTGGCCCCCTCTTCCTTGTTCGTGGTCTCCGACTCCGCGGGCAACACCCTGTCGACCGCCCGCAACATCGGCACGTTGACCAGCAGCCAGGCCTTCACCGACTGGGTGGGCAGCACCGACACCAACGACTACTACCGCTTCAGCCTGGGCCAGGCGAGCAACTTTTCCCTGGCCCTCACGGGCCTCAGCGCCGATGCGGATGTTCAGCTTCTCAACAGCGCGGGGGGAACCCTGGCCAGCTCCGTGAGAGGCGGCACCAGTGCGGAATCCATCAGCAGTTCCCTGGCGGCTGGCAACTATTTCGTGCGGGTGTATCCCTACAGCGGCAACACCACTTACACCCTCGCCCTCTCGGCCACACCCACCACGCCGGAAGACAATGCCGGCAACACCCTGGCAGCGGCCCGCAACATCGGCACGTTGACCAGCAGCCAGACCTTCTCCGACTGGGTGGGCAGCGCCGACACCAATGACTACTACCGCTTTGACCTGGCCCAGGCGGCCAATGTCTCCCTCAGCCTCAATGGCCTCAGCGACAATGCGGATGTTCAGCTGCTGAACAACAGCGGTGT
>JBKDTB010000240.1:0-9734 GCA_046340515.1 Cyanobacteriota bacterium
CAAACTCGGCCGCAAGACCTATCAAGGTGGCTCCTTTCTTGGCGGGCTGGTGCAAGCCGTGATCCGCTTCATTGGCCGCTGGAGCCAAACCAAGGAGCGAGTGGTGCAGCTGGATCAGAAACGCCAGGAATTCATCGAGAAAACCAAGGATCTGCCCCCGATCAGCCTGGGAAGCAATGGCCACGGCTGCCCTGTGAACCAGACGGAACCGGTGTCTCCCGCCACGGTGGAGCTCGTGGATCGCCAAGCGGCCGAGCAGGCCCAGGAGGTGAAGGTCGATGGGACAACTCACTGACACGCTCCGGGCCACCTTGCGGGATCTGGCCCAATCCGACGCCAGGCTTTACCGCGGTCTGCAGGAGGAGCTCGGCGACAACCCATCAACCACCAGCCCCCCGTCTGCTCTAAAGGAAGGTGATCCCCCTGCCAGCCGAGAGGAGTTGGAGGAGTTGTCGGTGGCAGCGCTCTGGAACCTCTGCAAGGCGCGTGGCATCAAGGGCCTGAGCAGGGGCCCGGCGCCAAAACAGGTGGAGGCGCTGCTGACTCACCCGTCTGGGCCACCCCTGCGCAGCACCCTGCCGCGCAAGGCCACGAAGGGCACGAAGGGCACAGCTGGAGCTGGCAAGGCCGCAACCAAGACAAGCGCCCCAGACCTTCAGGCCCTGGAGCAGCGCCTGGATCTGCTGGAACACCTAGTGCTGCTGATCGCTCAGCAGGTGGGCGTTTCCCCGGAAGCCATCGAGGGGATCCTGGCGCCGGTCTCACCCGAGGTTTGAGGGGTGCAGGGAGGCTGGCCATCGCCACCGATTTCATGGACCCGACCTGCCCATGTCCGCTCCACCGCCAGCAGCTCGCCGGCCAGCTGGAGCAGTTCCTCCGTGGGCAGGTCGCGGTTTCCTGCGCCGCTGGCCTGCAGCAGGGCCTCGTTGATGCCGGCCCGCAGGCGGATCTACGCGGCCGGTTTGATCCCCAGCCGGGCGGCGCGATGGCATCGGCCCAATTCCCTCGGCGGTGGTGGGCGTCGAGGAGCGCGGGAAGGCCGCCTTGACCCCCTGGCCGTGCTCCCCGCTGTTCACCCGGGAGCCACTAAGGGTGACCCATTCACCGGCGCTGATCTCGGCGGCATGGCCCACCACCGTCACCAGCTCGCCGTGGCTGCGGGGGGGGCTTGATGAGCGGCACACAGTTAGGGCGGGAAGCCAAGCGGCTGGCCTGTGGCGGCATCCCAAAGGCGCAGGGTTTTGTCCCAGGAACCGGAGACGATGCGCCGGCCGTCGGGGCTGAAGGCCACGGAGGCCACCGAACTTGTATGGCCTTGAAGAGGAGGCCCGATGGGCTTGCCGGTGGCGGAATCCCAGAGGCGCAGGGCGTGGGCATGCCTGTCTTCTTTGTAGTCTTTGTTTAAAAATTGTGAGAGGTCTGTGTCACCTCCTGAAACGATGTACCTGCCGTCGGGGCTGAAGGCAACGGAGTACACATAGCCTGTATGGTCTCGTAATGAATAAGTCAGGCTACGGGCTGGAGCTGAAAATGACATGACGGGTTGAACATCAAACCCCGGAAGCTCTGCCACTGAGGGCGGCTGGGATCGGGGAAGCACAGGGCTGGGCTCGGGGTTCTGAATAGAAATGTCAGCCTTCTCTCCGCTGGGATTCAAATAGACTTCACCCTCAAGCGCTTCCGAAACCCAGGGGATCTGTTTATCGCGAGTTGCGCGCAACACATCGCCTCTAATCCGTCGGAACAGCTGGCCAACCTCAAGGTTGGGAGTGCGTAGGTGACGCAACAAATGAGTTGTAAAAGGGGAATTTTGGCTATCGCCGAGGGCATCAGCTGCTTCCTTCCCAGGAGCGGTTGAGAAGGCGATAAAGGTGCCTCGCCCAGTGCTGAGCGGGGCGGCAAGGCCACGCATGGAGCTACTGCGATTGTTGGCGGGCCAGCGTCGGTAGAACGGGTTATTACGGCATGCATCGAGAATGACGATTCTGGCCACTGCATTGGATGATTCTAATCTAGTTATCACTTTGCCGAGCGGTACCGCGTCATATTCGGCATCAGCCTGGTAAATGAGCTGAGCATTCACAGGGACTAGATAGGTCTCTCCTTCCACCTGAACACCATGACCTGAAAAATAGAATAATCCTATTTCTCCAGGCCCCAGGCTGCGGCTGAATGAAGTCACCTGTTCATCGATCGTTCGTTTGTCTGCGTCAAGTATAAGCGTCACTTTGAAGCCGATATCCTGCAGTGCTCTTGCTACTGCATTAGCATCGTTTACAGCATTTGCAAGGCGCTCCTCAGCATAGGCGCTATTACCGATCACCAGCGCCGAGCGCCGGGGTGCCAAACCCTGCCCTTGGGCCAGCCATGGGGTCTTCCCCCGGAGCGCCCAGCGATGCGGCCTTTGCTCTTCCGCCCGGGCCGGAGGAACGGTGGCGGATGGCGTGGGCGTCAGCGCCAGAAGAGGTCGTCCCCCAGGAAGGGCGATCCCGACAGCGGCGAGAGCGGCGGCACCCCTCCACCGGCCCATCACTCCACCCCATAGGGCCGCGCCCGCAGAACCAGATGGTCGTCCGCAGTGAGCTCGATTTGTTTCAACACAAACACCACGCTTGGGTTACGAGTCAGCTTGGCGAACTGTTCCTCACTGAGCACCGTCGTGAGGTCAACGACGGCGGTGTCCGTCGCCCCGTTCACCTTCACGGCGGAACGGGGCACGCCCGGGATCGGCAGGCTCAACCCCCGGATCGGCCGCACCTGTTGCCGGCCTCCATCGGGCAGGGTGACCCAGAGATCCTGAGGTTGGGCAAACTCGACCCTGCTCACTTGGGCCAGGGCCACCGCTTGGCTCTGGCTGGCCGCCGACAAAATGAGCTTGGAGGCACTGAAGCCCACCAGCCGGCCACTGAACGATCCCCCCTGTTTCAGCCGCACGGTGGCGGTGGGTGGCAGGGCCACCGGCCAGGCGGAGCGGCGCATGGCGGGCCCTCGCTGAAGCTGGGCGATGGCCGCTGGCGGCTGGATCAGCGGCCCGAGCGCCGGGGCAAGCCCCCCCAACAGCAATAACGGATTCAGCGGCGGCAAGTGGCGTTTGCCTGGAAGAGTAGCGACGGTTAACGCCGCTGAGCGGGGCTGAGGAGGATCACCCGATCTCCTTTGCCACCCTCCGGAAAGAGCACCACCGGTGGGGCCTTGCCGCCGGCTTCCGCCGCCGGCAGGCTGGGGATGACCAACAGTTGGCCGCCGGCATCACTGAGCAACCGCCAAGTGGCGCGACCCTCTTGACCATTGAGCTCGCTCCCCAGCAGCGCCTCATACCGTTCCCGACTGCCCAGCAGCCGCACGCCCCGGGGATTGGCCAGCAACTGATCCAGATCCCGCCCAATCACCGCCTCCCTGCCAGTCATCGCCATGGTGATCACAGGCAGCGTGGAGGTTTCATTCACCGCGTCACGGCGGGCGTCAGACAGCCCCTGCATCCCAGCCAACCCCTGAAGGAGGAGCAGCAGCCAGAGCACGATCACGAGTTCGTCCACCAGCGAAGCCAGGCCGAGCAACTGTTTCTGTTGATGTCCACTCAACCCCAAGGTGCCTGGTAACCATCGCAATCTTGGAAGCAGCCGCCTCCGACAGGCTCGGATGGCTCGGAAGGACAGGGCGATGCCCATCCCAATCAGCGCCAGACCGCAAAGCAGACGCACGATCGCCCATGGACTGCCCAGGAGCACCGCATAAGCGGCGATGATGGTGGATTCCACCGACAATCCCAGGCTTGTCGGTTCAACCTGGAAAAACGTGTAGTAATGCCAGCGATACATCCAGCCCGTAAAGAATAAGGCGACCGCCAATAAACCCACACTACCGGCCAACATTGCCAGAGGCCTGGTAGAATCTTCAAAAGAGTTAGCCATATCTCAGCTGTCGAGGCATTGGCTTGGTCTTGATGCACAGCGTCAATCTACTTGGAGTTTAAGCCTTGGCCCTTGGTCAAGATGAACACACCCCATCACCCCATGGCCCGGGTGCCAGCAGAAGGGTTCGCCCTTCATCAGCCTGCAAGTTCAGGATCTTCGCCTGGGCACCGCTGAGGAGAGCACTCACTTTCACTTGCCCCCCTGAACCCAGCTGGTGTTGCACCAGAAACGCCTCAATCCAGTCGTGGTGGCACCGTTGGCTGATCCGATCGGCGATGGTTGGAGCGGCCTCCGGCACCTGGAAGCGCTTGCGGAACGCTCGCGTGAGGCTCTCCAGGAGGGGGCGGGGCAGGGCCCGCAGGGTGCTGTGGAGGTGTTGGATCGTCTTGGCATCGAGGGCCACCTGCCCGGAGGCCGCCTGGGCGGGGGCCACGGGGCCGGGGGCAACTGGGCTGGAAGGAGGTTCATCCAGAGCCGGACCCTGGAGCATGGCCGCCACGGGGGCTGAACTCGCCGAGTCTGGCCGTTGTGGAGCGGGCTCACGCTGTGGCCCGAGCGCCCTCGCCCCCACACTGACCCCCTGGCTCCGGGTATCGGCGCCACTGACCTGCCGCTGCGCCTTGTCGTAAAGAGCAAGCCCGAACGGATTCCCGAAGGTCATCAGCGCCCGCTTCATGGCATCGGTCTCGGCCTCCTTGAGGGCGGATTCATGGGCCTGGCCCAGGTCCACGTCGATGCCATGGCCCGCACCGCTGCCCTCCCGGATCAGAGGTGGCAGGCCACCGGCTGTCACGGTGACGCGCACGCGGGCGCGGTAGGTGACGCCCCAGCCGGGCTTCTGCTCCCGGCCGATGGATCGTTCCCCCTGGGCGACACAGCGGACGGCAATGGTCTGCCGCTCCCAGCCGTCAAAGCCAAAGATCCGATTGGCCTCGGCGATCACCTGCCAGCCTTCCAGGTAGGACACCTTCGAGCGGCCCTGCTCCCGTTGGCGGACCTGGGACCGATTGAGGGGGGCCGAAAGGGCGGCGAGCTGCTCGGAGGAGAAACCACCGGAGTGGCCAGGTTGCCCTGGCTGCCCTGACTGGCTTGGCACAGGCGGCAAGGCGGACAGCGGGGCCGCGGGTGGAGAGCCTGCGGGGCGATCGACAGAGCGAATCAACTCCAACGCGGAGGCTGGGCGCTGCCTGGGCCCTGGGGTGGAGAGGCGGCGGGGGGTGCTGGACCCATTGGTGGAAGGCATGGCGATGGGCATGGCGATGGAAGCGATGGTGTGAGGTGTGAGGTGTGAGGAGTGAGGAGTGAGGAGGGCAAGGGGTCCCGGCCGCACCACCGGGACCCGGTGTGTGGAGGCCCCTGCCCCCCCTCAGTGGATGCGCCAGGAGCGGCGGGAGAGGAGGCGGGCGCCGGGGATGAGGTGGCCGGCCTTGAGGGCCTCTTTGATGGCGGCCTTGTCGGGCTTGCTGGTGGTGGTGACGGTGAGCCACTCGGCAGGGAGGGCCTGCTCGTTGTCGAGCTCGACGGCCTGACATTTCCGGGATCTGAGCTCGTGGTTGGGGAAGGAGCCGCGGGTGGCCTTGGGCTGCAGCCGGGTGAGCACCAGCACGAGCGAGTCCTCCAGCGCATCGGCCCGGGAGGCGTCGGAGCGGGACAGCTCTGTGAGGCGCTTGGCCTGCTGCTGGCGGTAGGCCGCCTGGCCCCTCAGGTGCTCGATCACCCAGCAAGTGGCGTCGGCCTTGGCGGCGAGGGCCTGCTTGTTGCCCTGCTCCGCGAGCAGGGCGGCCTCCAGCTCGGTGATGGCCTGTTGGCGCCGGTCGGGATCATCGGCTTCCAGCTGCTCGGCGAGCTGGCTGATGGCGGTGGTGAGATCCTGGGACTCGATGCCCAGCTGCCAGAGGGAGCCGGAACGCTGGAGGAAGCAGACCGGCCCGATGGCGGTGGGACCAGCCGTGGAAGATCCACGGGTGGGAGCGGCAGGAGCGGCGGGGGACGTGAGAGGGGACATGGAATCGGGGGTGAAATGATGCGGCCATGAGGGCAGGGCGCAGAAAACAGCGCCGCTTTGGGAGGGAAATGATCGTTCAGGTCGCAAGCGGCTCTAGCGAGAACGGAGGGGGCACCTCCATCACCACCACCGGCACGGGCGCGCGGGAGGAGCAGCGGCGGGCCTGCTGCACCAGGGAGGCCGTGCCAGCGCCACCCGGGAAAGCGATCACCAGCACGGAGGCGCTGGTGGATGGGGAGGTGCGGGCACGGGCCTCCTCCAGGGCCTGCTCCAGCAGGCGCCGATTGCGGATCGGGCCGGCGCCGCCGCCATAGCGGCGCCACTCGGCAGCGAGGGACTGGACCCGCCAGCCGAGCTGCTGGGCCGCCCGGCCGATGGCCTGATCGGCTCCACGGGCACCGCCATGAAGCAGTAGATGGACAAGCCGCCCGCCAGAGCGCTGGAGGAGGGCGGAGGCGATGCGATCCTGGGGCCAGACGAGATCACGGCCACCAGCGGCGACGATGACGACCGAGCGATCGGCCAACGCCAGCGGCGGCAGGAGGCCAAAGGGAGACAATGCAGCGGCCTGGGCCACTGCAGCAGAGGACAAGCTCATGGCTTACAGAGCAAATGAACGGGGCAAGTTGTCCGAGGATTACCGATTCATCAAGGTGCCGCAGGCGATGGGCTCAGGGCCTTTGGCGCAGCCTTCATTATACCAGTACAAGTGCACCAAAATACTGCCGAACAGCAGGCGGGGCAATGGATCGATGCAAACCGCAGCCACGGGCCAATGAGCTAGCCATCACATAAGAAATGCCACCGAATTCAGCCCGAACAGGCTCTCGGACCGCGCAGCCGCGCGAGACCATCCGCGGACTTGCCCCGAGGCACCTGCCGGCAACAGCCGGCCCCGCCACCGCAGCCGCGGGAAAGCAGCTGAGCCCACCACCCCCACACCGGCCCCGGAGCGGAGGACGGTGGCGGCTGGCCGATGCACGCCACGGCCCAGCCGTGGCACGCTGAAGGACGGCCGTCGCCGACCGGAGCCCTGCGGCGTTTTTGAGAGCTGTGGAGGGGCGCTGGGAAGTTGGCGTTGCTTCAGCCCTTGGAGGCCTTCCACTGGACATTGGCATGGGCCAAGGCCGCATCGACGACGTCGTCGCCGCACCAACGGCTGTAGGCCGCCAGATGGGTCTGAACGCTGTGGCCCATCAGGGTGGCGGCCACCTTCGGCGCCAGCCCGAGCACGACATGGGCGCGATGCGCGTAGGCGTGGCGCAGGCTGTAGGGCACCAACTTCTCACCCATGGCGGTGTAGTGGTTCCTGAGCTTCTGCCAGGTCTGGCGCCGTTTCAGATACGTGGCCAGTGCCTCGCCACTTTCACCAGGTCGCAGTGGCGGCATCTGGCCAGGATGGAATCGGTTCAGCAGATCCCATTCAGCCGCCCACTCATCGCAGGGCAGGAGGCGGAGATTGCGTGGTGCGGTGGAGCCGCGGCTGGTCACTTTCCGATAATTACAGTGCAGGTGATCACCGCGACGTTCCAGGTGTCGCAACTCCTCAGGACGCAAGCCATAGGCGGCTACCAGCTGAAACGCCAACCGCCAGCGGGCATCAGGGATCGCTGCAACCATCTCGAGGATGTGCTCGACCTCGATCGGGGTCGTGCGGTTGACCTCGGCTCTTTTTCTTCCGACATAGGGACTCAGATCCAGAGGCGGCGCCCAGCACTCAGGGAGTCGCTCCCCGTCCACCCCCCAACGCAGCAGAGCTGCTGTCTGCTGAACCTGCATCTGACGTCCTCGGGCTCCCGGCTGCCGGGACCAGCGATGGATGACCGCTTCCAGGAGCTGGCGTGAATGGCCGGGCGAGGGGTGCCTGTGCATCGCGGTCAGGACCTCGCGCATGCCTGGCTGCCAGATCTTGTCCCAGGTGCTGCTCTTTAGTTCGCCAATGCTGATCTTGCGCTGGCGGTAGGCCTCAATCAGTGCTCCCCAATGGATCGGGCACTCCGGGTCTGATGCCCAGGTGCTCTCCTCTGCTGGTGGGATTACAGCGCGGCTCGGCTCCGTCTCCGCTCCCTTGCTGGTCACGTGGAGCTGCAGGGCGTCGTCAAGTGGAGTGCCGGCCAGGAACGCCTCTCTGGCAGCTACCGCGTCTGCAGCAATGTCTTCTGCATGGGCTGGTGACCAGGGCCATGTCATCAGGACCTGTCGCTGCTTGCCATCACCGGCACCAGCGGTCACTCGGAGCCGGGCACGCCCCCGATAGGGGCTCACCGACCACCCCCGCGGAAACCCCCGCGCCTGCACGCACAATGCCAGCAGCGCGCTCACGGGATCTGGCTTTCTGGTGGGCGCCGAGCTGGTCATGCGCGGGACGGGTCAAAACTTCTCACAGGTGTGAGCAGAAGTGTGAGCAGTTTGCCCTCAAAGCTTGGCACGGGTGGTCAGGGACGGTCAGCGGCTTTCACGCTGAGAGCCGTTGCCATGACTGGATACTGGGGCAAAATCAAGCCCCTGACTGAAACGCCCCCTGCTGGATTCGAACCAGCGACCGGCTGCTTAGAAGGCAGCTGCTCTATCCAGCTGAGCTAAGGGAGCCCGCCTCATTTTGCCAGCTGGGCTGCCTGTGGAAAACGCCAGGCGCCCTAGGATGGTAGATCGTGCCCGCAACGCTCAATGGCAACAGGGAGGCTCATCGACAGCCAGAAGCAAGAGCTGGTGCGGAGATTTCGGGAGGGCGAGAGCACCCAGGTGTTGGCAGATCAGTTCGGCTGCAGTGCCACCACCATCACCCGGATGGTGCGGGCGGAAATGGGCCCGGCAGAGTACGCCTTGGTGCGAGAGCAACGGCAAAAAAAACCGGCGCGCAACCGCCAGATTTCGCTGGCCATTGACAGCGAGCCTGATGCGGCGTCGACCGAGCCGGATGGAGGTTCCACGCAGCCGGAGGAGCCGGCGCTGGTGACGGACGCCAAGACGGCCGATGGTGCTTCTGCGTCGTCGCCTGAAGAGCCACCCTCCACGTCCCAAGGGCAGTCCCAGCGCCCACCGGAAGACGTCCCGCTGGACGGCGAAGACGACCCCACGCACCCCACGCTGGAGCCTCCCAATGGGGGGGGCACGGTCCTGGCCATTGATGACGCGGATGATTTCGGCGACGACGAAGGGGAGGAGGACCTGCTGGCAATGGACGACGACAGCGAGGACGACGGCGGTGTGGAGGCGAGCATGGACGACTTTCATCCCGTGGCGGTGCTCCCGATCGCGGTGGATGACCAGCAGGAAACCCTCCCTGCGCCCTGGAGCCTTGATGGTCTTCCCAGTTGCGCCTATCTGCTCGTGGACAAGACGGTCGAACTGCAGGCCAAGCCCCTCGGCGACATCCCCGACCTCGGGCGTCTACCCAACGAGGAACTGCAGCGACAGGCCCTGGTGCTCTTCACCAACCCCCGCCAGGCCAAACGCCACTGCGGCCGCACCCAGCGGGTGATCAAGCTGCCCGACCTGGCTCTCCTCGGACGCACCGCTCCCTACCTGCTCGCCCAGGGCATCAGCCGGGTTGTGATCGAAGGCGCGCTCTACGCCTTGCCCGAGGGGCAGTGAACCCCTCAGAGAGGGCCGTCGTCCTCTTCACCGGCACCCAACGTCACCGCCACGGCCCCGCCACCACTCAGCAAACCCGCCGCCAGCGCCAGGCCCAACAAAAATCCGCTGGGAAGGGGAGCCGTGCGCGCTGCCCCAAGCTGCAAGGAGGGCCGATCAGTGAGATTCTGGGCCCCTAGGCACACGGCCACCACCACGACTCCAGCCCCCACCAGGCTGGC
>JBKDTB010000241.1:0-27689 GCA_046340515.1 Cyanobacteriota bacterium
CAGTAGCCATCCAGTCGCAGGGCGTTCATTGCCAAGCTCCGGAGCGTGGCGATGATTTGCACGCCGTTGACCTCGCGATAGCGGTGAGCATCTTCTTTGAGCTGGGTGTCGCGGGGCCAGTGCCAGGAGTTCTCGATCGACCAACGGTCACGCACGTGGCGCAGCAGGGCATCCGCACCCGTGCGCAGACTCGTGTCGCACCGAGAGGTGCGCTCAGCAAAGACGTAGTAATGAGTCTCATCAATGGACTTGCCCTGGCGTGTGCCCCTGCTCCGTACCGCGATCACCGTGGCGCTGCCAGGCCAGTTCTCCACGACCCACTCCGGCACGGGCATGCCCCAGAGTGTCCAGGTGATGTCTCTGCCGTGCCCGCGTTCGCGCTTGCTTGTGTGCCATGGCGCCTTCCTGGCGTGGAGAAGGCGCGTCTTGATCGCCTGAAAACCCTTGCGGCGGCAGTTTTTTACAGCGATCAAGAAGTCGGCGCCTCGCTGTTCGAGGTAGAGAAAAAAGGGCGGTTCGCAGGCAACGCATCCGCTTGCACCAGCACTCCCTCAAGATCGACGCGATCCAGCAGCTCCCGCAACGCCGCGATTTCACCGCCAGCGTCGGTCGCGTAGGTGCTCTGGGCGATGGCGACACCCAGTCTGCTGGAGTAGAGGCTGACCTGGGCCATGAAACGCGTTGCGCCGGAAGCGGTCTCATCCATCGAGCCCCTGAGCGTCTTGCCGTCACAGATCAGGGTGTCCATCTGTGCGTCATCGCCGAGCTGGGCACGCATCCAACCCTGGAGAAGGTTCTCAAAGCTCTCCACGTCAAGCTGGGAAAGCAGCAGCCGGAAGGTGGAATCTGAGGGAGACTTGGCGATGTGCGTACCGAGCAACGCGTTCAGGACCTTGCGATGGCGCTTGGCGAAACGCTCCATGCCCAAGAGGGAGCCTTGGTTGCTCAAGATGGCGAGGATCGCCACCAGCAGCATCCACCACTGCGGAAACCGGATGCCGCGGCGCATGCGGCAATCGGGAAGCGACTTGAGGAAGGCGATCAGATTCGTTGCGGCAGAAGGAGTCTGGAGTGGGGAGGCCAAGGGAGAGAGGCTGCGCCAACGCACAACAGCACCGATTGCAGGGGATGGCGAGGGCTACTGGGACACACTTCTAATAGGCCCTGTCTGAGACGGGGCACGATCAAGAGTTGCTGTGGTCGCTGTCGGTGTGCCAGGGGATACGGATGCTCAACCAACAAGTGGCCGATCGGACTTTCCATAACTGGCTGTTAATGTTTTGTTTGATTAAGCATTCGCCGTCAGCATCGGGGAGGACTTCTACCTTGAGAGGGTGATTTCTACCATCTCCTGGATAATCAGGAGATTGATTCATGTTGTCTGTCTTCCTGGCTGCGCTGCAGAACTTCCAGATCCAGAAGCATTCCTTGCGGCGACCCGGGCGTTCCAGGCAATCCCTTGCGAGCTTCGGCTTGCGGCGTTCAGCGAACGGGAATCCGTCGCTTGGCCTGCTTCTGCTCGGGGGCCTGGGCGGAATCCTTGCCAGCCCAAGCGTGGCTGAGGCGGCGGCATTTCCCAGGCCCGAATGCCATCGCTATGGGGCGAGCCAGATGGAGTGCTTCATCATCAATCAATCCAATGGCCAGATCGGTCGCTGGTCGGCTTCCACCGCGGAGAGGTCCTCCGGTGGTGCCATGGAGGCCATACCGGGTGCCGTCAGCTCATTGCGATCCAATGCGATCAGCTGCACGGCTGGACAGTTGGTTGCTGGAACACCCCGTGCCTGTTTCTATGTGGGTCGAGACGGTAATCTCAAAATCATGCGGCGCAGGGGATCCTCCTGGATCGTGGAGGATCTTGGCAGGCCTGCAGGCGAAACACTTGACCATGGCAACAATCAACTCGCCTGCCTGAAATATGGGGGAAATCGTGAAACTCTCAACATCAATCGAGCATGCCTTGTCAGAGCGGAATCGGGAGTCATCCACATGCGCCGATACACGCCACTGGAGGATGCCAGCCTCTCCAGAAGCACACCGATCGGATGGCGTGACTGGGAAACAGCCTATTCCGGCGCCAGAGTGGATATCGGCAATTGCGTGGAAGAGCCGGCTCTCCAGAACTTCTGCACATTGACCATCTACGGCCGCAGCAGCACATCTGTGGATAACTATCGACTTGTTTTTTATCAAGAATGGCCATATCGCTCTGCGGCCCGAAGCGCACCGGTTTTGGCTGGGGGAACCCAGAGCAGTTACCGCCTTGTCCCGCTGTCTGGACGGCCGATGTGCCTGCAGGGCTTTGTCGACACCAGCGACGGGATCAAGCGTCAGCTGTTGTGCCTTGGCATTGGCGCCAGTTCGTTGGGCGGGACAGGCTTTTTGTCGCTTTTGTATCAGAATCAGAATCCTGTCGGGAGAGCAGCGGATTACACGGCGCCTTTTGCCGAGGCGAGTGGTCTGAACCTGACCAATGTCGGATCCCATGCCATCCAGCCCAACTGTGTTCTTGTGCCCCCTGAATCCTCCACAACGGTCAGATCACACCTCTTCCTGTGCCTTCAGGCCAATGGAGATCCCCTTCGATCGGGCGGAAATCTTGAACTGCTGACGTACAACGACCGCTGGAATTTCAGCGCCACCTCGTTGATCGGTCCGGCACCTGTGGGTGCGGCCCGGGGCACGCCGTCGTGCGTTGCCATCAGCAGCAGCCAGGTGGAGTGTGTGTATTTCGGCCAGCGCGCCTCTGGGCGAAGTTCTGACGGCTGGAACCGCATCAGTCTGTTGCGGTCTGTCGGGACGTTTGGCGGCGACTATGCCGTCACCGCGCTCCCGGATTCCCCTCGCTGATCAAACCAGCGTCCACGCTCTGTGCGACCGGGTCGTGGATCCCGTCGCCTGACCTGCCCCGGGCCGGGCCCTTCGGCCGTCCGTCGTTCCGCGGGAGACCCTGCAAGGCACAGCGGCGAGGGGCCTCACCATGGGGGGGCTGATGAACTCTTCCGCTGGCAAGGTGTTTTTGCGCCGCTGAGCGGTGGTGCCCTGTATCAGCAGATCCTTTCAAGCCGGAGATGGCCGCTTTTGGCTCGAAGCAGCCGGAGGTCGGGCCTGTAACCGACTGCGGCGCAACGATTCAGACGTTCTCATCAGACGTTCTCATCAGACGTTCTCAACAAGCCCCAACCACCACTTTGGATCGTGTTCTCTAAGAATTGTTGCGCAGGCAACCATCCCTGGAACCGTTGCTAGACGTTGAACAGCAATGTTCTTTTTCGCTTGAGCATAGCTTCCATTGCCGGTGCCAGCGACACGCTGATCTCACTGCTGACCCGGCAGCTGGAGGTCAGGCCGGGGTCCAACCCCAATGGGTATGGAGTGAAGCTCTTTCGCAGTGCTGACTACATCGGACCGCCCACCAACACCATCTCGCTGTTCCTTTACCGCGTTGATGCGGACAGTGTCCGTCGCTTCGGGGATTCCGCGGCCGTGCCGCCGTCCACGCCGGGAGCCCGTTGGCAAGGTCTGGAACTCTCTTATCTCCTCACCGTCTGGGGCCAAGCCTCAGCGAGCGGCGAACAGCGCATGCTGCAGCTCTGCATGGAGATCCTTCAGGAGTTTGCCATCGTTCAAGGCTCCTGGTTGAGTTCCGCCTACAGCTGGGAACCGGAGGATGCCCTGCGGATCTCCCTGGCTCCCATGAACCATGAAGACCTGATGCGGCTTTGGGATGGCTTTGACCTTCCTTATCAGCTCTCGGTTCCCTACCTCGTGCGCACGGTGCGGCTGGGGGCCCGTGAGAGGGAACAGGCCCCTGTCACAAGCCGCACCTTGGCCGTTGGCTCCCGTCTTTCCCCCTGACGCCGCTTCTCCCCCACCCCTCCCCCTGGCCCAGTGGCGAATCACTGCTCGGGCCCCGCGATCTGCACTGGGGAAGTCTGCCGGCGTTGGGTTCGGTGGCCATCCAACTCGTGGCCCATCAGGTTGACGAAGACGCCTTGCCCCCAAGGGCCGCCCGTTGGCTTCCCCGGGCGGGCATTCCGGATTTGTTGGTGCGTTGCCAGGGATCGAAGCAGCGGCCCAGTTGGCATGCTCTCAACGGTCTGTATGGATTTTCAGGCCTCCCGCCCGGACCCCACACCTTCACGATCGTGGATCCCCTGGGGCGCTACTTGCCAACCAGCCTCGTGCTGAGCGTGCCAGATCGGGCGGCCGCCGCTGCTTCCTTGGCGCAACTGGAGCGTCCCTCCGAGGCGGAGAACTGGCGGCAATGGATTCATCGCCATGCCCTCAGGCCCTCGGCGGCGGCCCAGCCCCGGCAAGGGGCAACCTGGCTGCGGGGGGAGGTGCGCGATGCCTCCGGCCACCCCGTGCCCTTGGCCTGGCTGCAGGTCAGGACTCGGTTTCATGGAGTGCCGGCCACGGCCACCACCTGGAGCGATCCCGCGGGAGGCTATGCCCTGGATCTCGATGGACTCCGGCAGGATCCCCTGGCAACGCCGGCAGAGGGGGAGCCCTTGGCGATGCGATTGTTCTTGCCCCAGCCTCCCGACCCGCTCGCTCCGCCGTGGCGGGAGCCCCTGCCAAAGCTTGACGCTGTGCTGGTCGCTCAGCTCGCCTCGGATTTGGCGCCTTTGGGCTATTCAGCTCCGCTGAGCAGTGCGCCCCCGGGAAGTGCGCAGCCCTCCTTTCATTACCGGGATGGCCCCTCCGGCAGCCCGGTCGCTGATGGGCGCTTGCCCATCGGCCGGTTGCAGCGATGGGATCTGGTCGTCAACGGCCCATGACCCCCCAAACCAAAGGCTGCCGCTGCGCTGGCGATGAAAAGGCCAGCCCTGTGGTCCGCTCCATCGAGCCCAGTCTTCCGCTCCATCCCCTGACTCGAACATCCCATGCCTGAGTATCTCGCCCCCGGTGTCTACGTTGAGGAAACCAGCTTCCGCGCCAAATCCATTGAGGGCGTGGCGACATCCACCTGTGGTTTTGTCGGGCAGGCCCGCTATGGACCGATCAAGGGACTGCCGCAGCTGATCACCAACTATGAAGACTACAAACGTCTGTTTGGTGACAGTGATGAACTGCTGCTCAATGGAACCCCCAGACTGAATCACCTGGCCTATGCGGTGCGGCTGTTCTTTGAGAACGGTGGCAAGCGGGTCTATGTGAGTCGGATTTTCAACAAATCCGCGAACCCCAATGATAACAGTATTGCCGAGGCTGAGGTGATCGCGGGCACGGCACCGGGCTTCGCGGATCGGGTGACCTTCCGGGCCCGCTTCCCTGGCCGTGCCGGCAATCTGCAAGTGGTCGTCAAAGCCATTCGCAGTGGCAATCTCCTGAGTGACGTTGGCGCAACAAGGAAGTTGAGTGGCGTGCGTCCGGGAGATGTTGTCGAGCATGTGCTCTCCGCAGATCCAAAGAATCGCCTGGTGGAGAAGGATCTCATCGACAAAAGCAATCTCTATTGCGTTTCATTCAGCACCACTGGCATCCCCGTCCTCACCAAAGCAGGCGGCCCCGGACCCAACCTGCAAATCAGCGCGGCCAAAATAATCCAGAAGCTCACGCTGGACATCGAGGTGCGTGCCAATCCCGATGGCAGCACAGGCGCTCGAAATGAACTCTTTCAACGCTTGTCCGTTCATCCCGATTCAGAGGATTTCATCGGCCTGGTGCTTCGCCACGACGAGGATGATCGGCCCGATGCGCAGCCTCCCGCCGACACCAGCCAGCGGATCCATCTGCATCGTGAAACCCCCTTCCCCAGCGGTTCCGGGGTCAGCGAGGCCGAGAAAGCAGCATTTGCGGCGGACTTGATCGATGCCCTCACCAGCACACCCGGCGCAGGAGGAGGCCCCCCCAGCCCTCGGCCCCCCTTCCTCCTCAGTGGTGGATCGGATGGGGAGGCTGTGACGAGCACGAATGTCGTGGGCTCCGGAGAAGGCAAGTCGGCCACAGGTCTGCAGGCTCTGGCAGAGATCGACGACATCGCGATCGTGGCCGCCCCCGGCAGTGCCGCCCTCAGCGACCCACAGGACTGCCAAGCGGTGAGGATCGCCCTCATCAACCACTGCGAAAACCTGCGTTATCGCTTCGCCATCCTCGCCGGCCCCCGCGATGCGGACCAAGCCAGCATCCGGGCGGTGCGCAGCCAGTTGGATTCCAAGTACGCCGCCCTCTACTACCCCTGGCTGCTGCTGCCGCCGGTGGAACGCAATGGCCCACCCCTGCCGCTCTCGCCCGAGGGGGCCATGGCTGGCATCTACGCCCGCAGCGACATCGAGCGGGGGGTGTTCAAGGCTCCGGCCAATGAAACCGTCCGCGGCGTGCTTGGTTTCAACCGCAACGTGGGCAAAGGTGAACAGGATGTGCTCAATCCAGAAGGCATCAACTGCCTGCGCTTCTTTGAAGGCAGGGGGTACCGTGTGTGGGGTGCTCGCACCATCTCTTCAGATCCCGAATGGATCTACGTGAATGTGCGACGGCTGTTCATCTTCCTGGAGCATTCGATCGATCGCAGCACCCAATGGGCGGTGTTTGAACCCAACAATGAGGAGCTCTGGCTGAAAATTCGGCTCACGATCGAAAGCTTCCTCTACGACGTCTGGCGCAGCGGCGCATTGCTGGGATCGAAACCTGAGGAAGCCTACTTCGTGCGCTGTGATCGCAGCACCATGAGCCAGGGAGATCTCGATAGCGGACGGCTGATCTGCTTGATCGGCGTGGCACCAACCAAACCGGCCGAATTCGTGATCTTCCGCATCGGCCAATGGACGGCCGATGCCTCCATCCTCTGAAACGGATCCGTTGCTGCAAGAGCTGAAGACTCCATTCTCAGGCAGCCCAAACCCTTGTTCTTTCCTCCCCATCTCCCATGGCAGTCACACGCGATGATCCCTATGGTCCCTTTAACTTTCAGGTGACGATCACACCTGAGAGCGGAGGTGAATTCCGCGGTGGATTCTCTGATTGCTCCGGTTTGAATACCGAAATCACCCAGGCGGATTACCGCGAAGGCACGGATCCATTCAACCGGCCACGCAAGATTCCCTTGATGTACAAGGCTGGTGACGTCACCCTCAAGCGCGGTCTGATTGGCGCCCTTGATCTGTGGCAATGGGTGAATCAGGTCCGTCAGGGCAACATGAGGGCGCGCGCCACGGTGGTGATTCAACTCCGCAGTGAGGACAGTGCCGCCGTGGTCGCCACCTGGACCCTCACCCGTGCGAGACCTTCGAAGTGGACGGGGCCCACCCTGGCGGCCAAGGGCGGCTCTGATGTCGCCATGGAAGAGCTGGTGTTGGCCTGCGAAGACATCGCCTACGAATGACCGTCCCGCAATGACCCTTGCCCCCCCCATTCAACGCTGGCGTCCGGATCTTGCCCCCGGTGTCTTCGAACAGCGGCACTCCCGCCCCGCAGGGGGCCTGGCACGCCTGGACCGGGCCGTGTTCATCGGCCTGGCTCGGCGCGGTCCCCTGCTCACGCCGGTCGATGTGGCCGACTGGCCTTCCTTCGAGCAGCTGTTCGGGGGCAGCCAGTCCGGGTTGATCCTCCCGGAGGCCGTGCGTCTCTATTTCGCCAATGGCGGCCAACGCTGCCTGGTGATTCGCTGTTTGGATCACGCCCGCTCCCGGACGCGCCCCCTGGCCCTGCCCGGGCTAGAAGAATGGGGAGCGCTCCCACCTGGCGAAACGAAGGCCAACCTGGCGGCCCGAAACCCGGGTGGCTGGGCTTCGGAACTGCGGCTGCGGTTGACCCTGCAGGTTCGGCCCGTTCCCCTGCGCCTCCTCTCCCAAAACCCCCTGATCCTGCTGTGCAGCCAGGGCAGCCTGGAGGAAGGCGACACCCTGCGACTGCTGGTCCATCCCGCCGCTGGCGCCCCTTCGGTGCCGCCGCCCTGCCTGGCGAAAGTGGCCAGGCTCGAGGCGGCCCCCTCGGCCCCGGGGGTGGCACGGGGCGATCAGGTGGTGACGTTGCAACCGACGCCCGACCCCGCGTTGCTCAAGCCGGAGCTGTTGCGACAAGCCCGCCGCCTGGAGCTCTGCCTGGAGATCTGGCTGGGGGGACGACTCCAGGAGCGTTGGCCGGAAGCGGCCCTGCATCCTGAACATCCGCGCTTTCTGCCGCGCCTGCTCGGGCGCCGTGCCGCCAGTGAACAGTTGAGGCCGGCCCGCGTCTCCGGCGCCGCCGAGGTGGACCGGCTGTGGGGTGGCCGCGAGGAGCCCCGGGGTTCGGAGTTCGTGCGCCCGAGCGCCCGCCTGCGGGATCAATCCCTGCAGCCCACCGAGGAGCTCCTGAAGCGGGGTGAAGCCTGGGATCTGCCGCCGGGGGATCCCCGGGAGCCGGCTTGGGCTCGCGATTGGGGGACGGTGGCCGATCCCGATGCCACGGAGACCACGTCCCGCGAGCATTTCTTTGCGGCCAGCCCCGCGCCGCCGGCGAGCGATCAGGACCATGGTTGGCTCGTGTTTGCCGATCGGCCTGGCCCGCTGCAACCCGGGGGCGCCCTGGACCGCTGGGACGAGACGCACCCGCTCGAGCCCGGGGCGTTGTTCCTGCTGCCGGATCTCCTCCATCCCAGCGCGCCAGATCCTCTCCAACCCCTCCGGAACCTCCCCCCACCAGCCCGCTGCTTCACCACCCGTTGCCAGCCGATGCCAACCAAGGGCACCATCACGACAGGCCGGTATCCAAAGCTGGGCTACGACGCCCTTGATCTTCTGGCACACCAGCAACGGCTGGTGCGCGCCGTGGAGGTTCGGGAGCAGGGAATCGCCCTGCTGGATCTGCCCTCAAGGCGCGTGGGCAGCCGCCGCGAACCGCTGCAGGCCGGGGATCGGGCCGGCTGGTTGGAAGCTCTGCGCAGTGACCGTGCCGCCGTCTACACCCCCTGGTTGCGAAGTGGAGGGGAGGACACCGCGTTCACCCTGCCGCCGACCGCGGCAGCGGCAGGCCTGATGGCCAGCTTCGAACGGGAGCAGGGCGTCTGGCGTGCCCCGGCCAACCGGCCGGCCCGGGGAATCCTGGCTGCCAGCGAGCGCATCGACGAGGAGCTGGCCGGCGCCCTGCACAGCGAACGCATCAACGCGTTTCGGCCCACCCCGGCCGGCTGGACCCTGCTGGGCTCCCGCCTCACCAGCTCCGATCCGGACTGGACCCACCTCTCGGTGCGGCGGCTGATCGACTGGTTGAAGCTGCAGATCGCTTCCGAACTGGCCTGGGCTCCCTTCGAACCCAATGGCCCGATCCTCTGGGAGGCGATGGCGGGAATCGCCCGGCGGCGGCTGCGGCAGGTGTTCGACGCCGGCGGCCTGGCCGGCGCCACGGAGGAGGCAAGCTTTTTCGCCCGCTGTGATGCCGCCACCACCTCGGTGCGCGAGCGGGACGCGGGCCGGGTGGTGCTCCTGGTGGGGGTGGCGCCGACGCAACCGGCCGAATTCCTGGTGTTTGAACTGATTCGGCGCGGCGGAGAAGACCCCGGCCTGGAGGTGCGCTGATGGAGGACCAGCGCTGGCTGAGCCCATTCCGCTTTCGGGTGGATCTGGAACCCTCCGATTTCGAAGGGCTGGAGGAACTGCGCCGTGGCCAGGGCGCCTTCGCCGAGGTGCAGGGCCTGGAGATCAGCCTGGAGGCGGTCACCTTCCGGGAGGGGGGATACAACCAGGGCCCACGCCAGCTGATCGGCAAGACCAGCACCCAACCGTTGGTGCTGAAGCGCGGCCTTTCGCTTGATACCGGCTTCTGGAGCTGGGTGCAGCGCTGCGGCGACGGCCGCTATCCGCTGCCCTACGTGAACGGCACCGTGCGCTGCTTTCCCCCGGGCGCCGATCCCCTCGGCAGTGGCGGCCCTGAGGGCACATGGAAGTTCGTGAATGCCATCGCCACCAAGGTGACCTGCGCGGCGTTCAACGCGCGCCAGAGCAGCGAAGTGGCCCTGGAAGAGCTGCACCTGGTGCATGAAGGTCTGCGGAGGGTGCTGCCATGACAGGCCCAGCCCTGGTGAAGGCCAAGCTGATCCTTCTGGATGGATCGTCACCCAAGGCCACCAACAGCGGAGAGGCTGAGATTCCATTCGATTTCAACCCTGAAACCCTCACCCTGAAGGTGAGCACGGGCCAGGCGCGCGATCCGGCCAGACGCGGTCGCCAGCAGACCCAAAACGTTGGCGCCTCCCAGGCCACCCTCAGCTTCGAGTGCATCTTCGACAGCACGCGACCCGGGGCCAACGACGGAGCCAGCTCCCTCAATGCCCCTGTGGAGACGCGCGACGTGCGCAAGCGAACCAAAGCCATCGCCGATCTGCTGCAGGCAACGCAACCCGGCCAGGATCCGGCTCCACAGCGGGTGCGCTTCCTCTGGGGTTTGTTCAGCTTCGACGGTGTGATCAGCCAGCACCAGGAAACCTTTGACTACTTCAGTGCCGATGGGGTGCCGCTGCGTTCGAAGGTGGCGCTCACCCTCACGGAAAAGGAGTTTCGTTACAACGTCACCGCCGCGCAGGCCGCTCCCCTGAGCGATGGTGCCCCGGGACAGACCTCCGGCGCTGGCCGCAACGACATGGCGCCCCGGGAAGCGGCCCTGGCCGCCCTGCTGGCCCCGGATCTCCGCCGACCCAGCCCCGCACGGATCGGCGAGCGACTGGCGGCGGGCCTGGCGTTGGGGGCCTCGGAGGCCCTCGCCCTCTTCGGTTCGGCCGCCGTGCCGGCGGGCACTGTCTTGCCCCAGACCGCCGTGCCCCGGGGGAGCACCCAGCCCGGGCTGCCGAGCAGCCGCTGGGGCAGGGATGCCGCAGCGGCTGGCAGCGCTGCCGCGAGCCTTGCCTCCCGGGTGGTGGCCCAGCGCCAGGCCGGCCTCGACCCCGGCCCGGGTCCAAACTCCCGCGGCGCCGCCAGCGTTGGCGGCGGCACCGACCAAGGGTCGGCCAACCAGCGGAGCCAACCGCTCACACCGCCTCCGCCGATCAGCGGACACGCCCATCTGCGCGTTCAGCGGGCACTCGAAGCGGATCCGCGCCTGTTCCCCCTGCCACCGACGCCGGAACGCTCACCCCTGGAGAGGAGACCGCGTTGGGAGCCCGATGCCTGGCGGCAGGACCGGGCCGTCAGCCCTGCGAGCCCGTCGAGATCCGCCCCCGGCGGTTGTGACTGCGGCTGTGACTGCGGCTGTGTTTCTTGCCGGGGAGGTGGACGATGAGCGTGCACATCGATGCGGTGTCGACCATTGTGGAAGCCAGTGCTCCCGCCACGGGCGCCGCTGATCACGATGCCGGCGCCTCTGTTGGAGGAGCCACCGAGGTCCGGCTGGAAGACTTGCGCCCCCTTGTGCGCGCCCTGGTGGCTGAGGAGATCGAGCGCTGGCTTCGCAGCCGGGGGCTGATGCCATGAGCCAGACCCCTCTGATGGTGGACAGTCGGCCGCGACTGGCCCTCAATGGTCGCCGCGCGGCGCGGCTGGAAGCTGATCTGATCCGCCTGGAAACCCATGCGGATGCCACTGGTCTGGCACGGCTGGAGGCGGTTTTCCTCAACTGGGACAGCAAGGAGCCAACCAGCAAGGTCGATTTCGTGCATTTCGACCGCCAGGAGATCGACTTCGGCCGCCAGCTGCGGGTGAGTTTCGCGGTGGAGTCGTCGCCGCAGGTGGTGTTCGAGGGCCTGGTCACCGGCATGGGCGCTGAGTATCCAGAGTTGCGTCCGCCGGAATTCACCCTGCTGGCCGAAGACCGGTTGCTGGCTCTGCAGCTGCGGCAACGCACGCGGCTGAGTGAGCAGACCAGCGATGCCGCCATCGCCAACCAGATCGCCGCGGACGCCGGCTTCCGTGCGCAGGTGGAGGGCGGCGAGGGGCGCCGCCACCGGCAACTGCTGCAGGTGAACCAAAACGAGCTGGAGGCCCTGCGCCATCGCTTGCCAGACCATCTGATCCGCTTCCACGATGGCCAACTCAGGGTGAGCCCTGCCGCCAGCGAATCGGATCCGCCTCTGCGCCTCACCCGCCAGAACACGTTGCTGCGCTTCACCGTGCTGGCCGACCTGGCCCAGCAGCGCGGCGAGGTGCGTGTGCACGGCTGGGATGTGACGGCGAAGGAGGCGATCCATGCCAGTGCCGGGCCCGCCGCGGTGCGTGCCGAAGCCCCGCGGGGCCGCATCGGTGCCGAGGTGGTGGCCGAGGTGTTTCCGGGCGCTGCGGAAGACCTCCACCTGGAGGCTCCCGTCAGCGCGGAGGAAGCGCGGCTGCGGGCGGAGTCGCGGCTGCGGCAGCGCAGCCGCCGCTTCGTGCGCGGTCGTGGCGTCACCTCGGGCACCCCATCGATGCGGGTGGGCTCGCGGCTGGATCTGGTGGACCTGGGTCCTTGGTTCCAGGGCCTCTTCCTGGTGACGGCCGTCAGTCATCGCTTCGACCAGGCCAGCGGCTACCGCACCCACTTCGAGGCCCAACGGGCCCAACTGGAGGACCTCTGATGCTTCCCGGCACCGATCTGCTGCAGTTGAGCGGAGGCCCCGAGCGGTTGGTGGGCGTCTATCCAGCGTTGGTGACCGACGTGCAGGATCCCGATCGACAGGGTCGGGTGCGTGTGAGCCTGCCGTTTGTGAATGGCTTGGAAGGGCCCCGGGCGGCGGCCTGGGCGCGCCTGGCGACGTTCATGGCCGGCGCCGATCGCGGCAGCTGGTTCATCCCAGAGGTGAACGACGAAGTGCTGGTGGCGTTCCTCGCCGGCGATGCCCGTCATCCGGTGGTGATCGGCGCCCTCTGGAACGGCGTCGACACCGCGCCGGAAACAATGGATGCCGACAACAACCGGCGATCGATCACCTCCCGATCCGGTCATCGTCTGCTGTTCGACGACACCAGGGGAGCGGAGAAGGTGGTGCTGGAGACCCGGGGGGGAGATCGCCTGACCCTCGACGACGCGGCCGGTGGAACGGTGACCCTTCAGCACAGCAATGGAGCCACGATCCGCATCGACAATACCGGTACGGTGAGCATCCAGGCCAACAACCGCGTCACCATCGACGCCCCGACGGGGCTCCAGGTCTCTGCGGCCATGGTGACGGTGGATGCGGCGATTTCCACTTTCTCGGGTGTGGTCAAGGCCGACACGGTGATCACCAACAGTGTGGTGTCGGCCAGCTACACGCCAGGCGCGGGGAATGTGTGGTGATGACGAATCAACGCCGATCTCTGACCCTCCCCGCCGAGCCTCTGCTGGTGCGCGAGCGGCTGAAACTGGTGAGCCCATCGATCATCAGATCCGGCCCTTCACCGCTCCTGCTGAGCTTCAGCAACACCGGCTTCATTGAAACCTTTCTCGCCCTGGCAAAACAAAATCAGCCGGTTGCCGACACTGAGCTGCCGCCCCTGCTGGCCTGGCGCGATTGGAGTGAACCGCCCCAGGCCTTGCTGGAGGCATCCGGGCAAGCCACCTACCCCGTGACCCTCCTCAAGCGGGAAGCACCCTTCGGGTTGATCGATCCAACCTCCCGCGGTCTGGAGGACAGGCGAGATCCAGATGGCATCCCCGCGCCGGAGAAACCGACCGATCCTCCCTGGTTGCGCAAAATCTACCTCCCCCAACATGAACGCTTCACGCTGGTGTGCATCGACGCCATCTGTGAACGTTTCGGCACGCCCCCGCTCGATCGGCGGCGGGTGAAGCAGGCGGGCATGATCGTGCGCCGGCTCAAGACGGCTCCAGGCCCATGGACAGAACGATGGGAAGACTGGTTTGCGAGCGACGATGGAGAGGGCAACTGGCAGGAACAATTTGACGCAACACTCCATCCAGTCGGTGTCGGCGATCCAGAGGGCATCGGGCTGGATCCTGAAGAGGCCGGGTTGCAGAGCCATCGGCTTCAGCTCATCCCCGTTGATCCGGATCAGCAACAGCCGGCCCCCTGCCGTCTCTATGGCTATCTGCCGGTGTGGAGTGCGGAGCGTCAGGGGCGGGCCGATCCAGCCGCCAGCCTCGCGGCCCGGCAGGCCCGCACGCGGAAGCGATTGGCTGAACTGCAATCCGCCTGGGGATCGCTGGCTGCCCGGCCGACCGAGGTTCTGAAGCTTCTGGAGTTGACCCTGCTGCCAACCACCCGGGGCAGCTCGGCGACGGAGCCCGCTGATTTCGGCATCCTCCTCAGCGATGCCATTCAACGACTGACCCGCAGCGCTTTGGATGCCACTCGCTTTCAAGCCGACATCACAGGGAACTGTGTTGCCGCCGCAGCTCTCTGGACGCTCAGGGCAGGAGCTGGCGATGTGGCGGCAAACAAGCATCCAACGGATTCCAAGGCTGCGGAAGAACTCGACGCCCTGCTGCGCATCCGGCTGGTCCAAGCGGTTCAGCACCATGTCACGAATCCCGCCAGTTCTGGCCTGAGCGACAGCCAATGGTTGCTGTTGCTCGCCGCGGCCCTCGTGCGGGCCCGCGGCCATCTCCTGGTGTTGGCACGAGCGATTGAACGCGCCCTGGCCTCCTCTCAGCCAGGATTCCGCGCCGCATCGGCAGGCCAATGGCTGGCCACCTTGCCAGCCCGCGAGGCGGCCGACGCCGGGTCCAGTCGCCCCGGTGCCGCCGTGCACAGCCTGGGCGCCCTGATGGACTGGGCGGCCCTCTTCCAACAGAAGGATGGAACCCTGCGCGTTGCGGAGCAGGTGGTGACGATTGCCAATCAGCCCGGCGACCAGCCGCCCTTCCTGGAGGTGTTGAGCTGCCTGCAAAACCTGCAGAAACAGCTGGCTTCAGCGGCTCAACTCCTGGGAACATCCAGTTCCAGCATCCGTGCCGCCCTGGCGAAACAGGGCAGGGAAGAGGAAGCAAAGTTTCTCCTGGATGCCGGGATTGATGTGCGACAAACCGACCTGGCCAGCCTTGGCGTGCCCCTCGACGAATCCCCTGCGGAAGGTCTGCTCGTGGCACCACGCGTTCCTCCTGAATCGTCAGTGTTCAATGCCTTGCAAACAGCGGCCCTGCCATTCGATGCCGCTGGCTCCAGGCTCAGCATGGCGAGCGAGCGCGCCGAGCAAGCCTCCACCGAGCTCCGCTACGACAGCCAACATCTCTATGCCGTCTGGTGCTGGGTTCGGGTGGCTGGCCGCAGCCCCTGTGAACGGGAGCAGTGGATCTGGTCCTCGCGCAGCGAGCCCTTCCGGATCGCCGAACCCCACGATCTTCTCGGGGCTCGACCCGTCAGCCTGCCGATGCCCGATCTGCCCGGGCTGGTGAGGGACATGGGTCGCCTGGTGCAGGCGCGCGCCAGGCCATTCGCCGCCGTGCGCACACCACCGCAGTCGGGATTTGTGGCGACAGACCTGAGCAACATCAGCCGTCGCATGGGTTTGGGCGGCAGCTGCTCCTTCGGCATCCCGGTGTTCACGATCTGCGCCCTGGTGATGTTTTCCATCGTCTTCTCCATCCTCTCGCTGGTGCTGCGCTGGTTGCCCTTTCTTCAGATCTGCACGCCCCACTCGGACGACCCCACCCCGCCATGACCTTCTCCTCTGCCATCACCAGCTCTCCAACCCCCCCCCGTTCCGGGAGTCGTCTCGGCCAGGGATGGCGCTTTCCGCCCCTCTTGCCGCCGGGTTTCGACTGGGTCCGTGATGCCGATGCGGTGGAGCAGGCCATCCGCATCCTGCTGATCACCGAACCGGGCGAACGCCTGCGCCGTCCTGACTACGGCGTCGGGCTGCGTCGCTGGTTGTTCAGCACCAACACAGCGGAACTGCGCACCCAGATCACCCGCGCGATCGAGGAGGCCATCGCCCGCCATGAGCCCCGCATTCAGCTGCTGGAGGTGGCCGTGACCAGTGATCCGGCCCAACCCACCCTGCTCCGCATCGCGCTCTCCTACGAGATCCGAGCGGTGCCAGGTCCACGCAATCTCGTCTTTCCCTTCGATCTGCGGGAGGGCCAGCCATGAGCTTGAGACCACCGCGCCTGGATGACCGCCGCTACGAGGATCTGCGCGAGGAGCTGGTGCGCCGGATTCCCGCGCACACGCCGGAGTGGACCGACCACAACCCTGGCGATCCAGGCATCACGCTGCTGGAGTTGTTCGCCGATCTGGGTGAAACGCTGCTGGAGCGCTTCAACCAGGTGCCGGAAGCCTCTCGGCTGGCCTTCCTGCGGCTTTTGGGTCTCCAGCCTCGGCCGGCCCGGGTGGCCACAGCCCAGGTGAAGCTGGAACTCACAACCCAACCCCCCGTGCCGGTGCTGGTGCCGTGGAGCCCGTTCGACCCGCGGCTGCGGGTGGCGGCAGGGCCGGTGCTGTTCGAAGCCACCGAGGAGATCACGGTGTTGCCGGTGGAGTTGCAGACCTGGATCAAGCAACCGCTGACGGCCGAACAACAGAGCCAACTGGACGAGGCTGCCCTGGCCGATCTGGGCACCTTGCTGAAGGATCACCTTCAGGTCCAACCAGGCCCTTCCGCCCTGGACCGTTCCGCCACCTACGAGGCGGTGCCCCTGCCAGCGGTGCGGGACGGCGTGCTGCCAGCCCCGATCAGCACTCACCAAACGGTGGATGGCTGGCTGTGGCTGGCTCTGCTGGCGACGGCCCCATCCCTCTCCGGCCAGGACGATCCACGCGCCGCCCTGGAACAAGCCCGCGCCAGCCTGGCGGATCAGGTCCTGAGCCTGGGGGTGCGGCTGGACACCACCCTCTGCGGCCCCGGCGACCACCACCGCTGTGCCGATGCCGGCGCCCCACCGGCCCGCTGGCCCCTGGAGTGGCAGATCTCCACCGGTCGCTTCCGCACGCCCGATCCACGGGTGGATCAGCCCCTGTTCCTCCCCCTGGAGGTGGATCACGACGGCACGGAGGCGTTCCGCCAACACGGCAGCGTGCGGCTGCGGCTGCCTGCCCTTGGCGCCGACGGCCTTCCCCGCCTCGGCACCTGGACCGCCGAGAGCTTCACGCCACCGGAGCCAGACCTGCTGGGGATCGGTGAGCTGCCGCCTCCCCTGCCGAACGAGCGGGACGGGGCGCGGGTGCTGGCCTGGATCCGGGTGCGGCGTCGGGACCCTGAACATCCCCCCCTGAAGCCATGTTGGTTGGACGCCAATGTGGTGCCGGTGGAACAGGCTCTCCACATGGAGGTGCCTGAGCTGCTGGGTTACGGGGAGGGCCGCCCCGGCCAGGAGCTGCGCCTGTCGCGGCAGCCGGTGCTGCCGGGCAGCGCGGCCATCGAGGTGGCTTCAGCGCAGGAGGCCACTGGGCCCTTGGCCTGGGTGAGCTGGAAGGAGATTGACGATCTGGCCATGGCCGGGCCCGATGATCCGGTGTTTCATCTGGACGCGGCGACGGGCACGATCCGCTTCGGCGATGGGCTCCATGGCCGCATGCCCCTCCCCGGTGAGGCGATCCGCTGCCGCGGCTACGTGGTGGGGGGTGGGGTGAGCGGCCGGGTGGGCGCCGGTCGGATCACACGCCTGCAGAGCGCCAGCGCGGCCGTGCTGGGCGCCAACCTCAAGGTGAGCAATCCCCTGGCCGCCGAAGGTGGCGCCGATGCCGAGACGGTGGCGGCGGCCAGCGAACGCCTGCCCCGGCTGCTGCGCCACAACGACCGGGCGGTGGGGCGCGACGACTTCGCCGATCTGGCGTTGGAGACCCCGAGCGCAGGCATCGGCCGGGCCCATTGCCTGCCTCGCCATCTGCCCCACCAGCGCCTGGACGAGATCCCCGGAGTGGTGACGCTGATCGTGATCCCCGCCTACGACCCGCTCCACCCCGAAGAGCCGATGCCGGACCGGGACCAGCTGCAGCGGGTCTGCGCCTGGCTGGAGCCCCGCCGGCTCGTGACCACCGAGCTCTACATCACGCCACCCACCTATGTGCGGTTGTCCGTGTCGGTGGCGGTGGAGCCCGAGGCGACGGCGGGCGAGGAAACCCTGCGCCGCCAGGTGGAGCTGGCCCTGCGGCAACAGCTGGCGCCGTTGCCGCCCTTTGGTCCGGAGGGACAGGGGTGGCCCTTCGGCCGGGCGGTGGGCGAGCGGGATCTGGAGGCGGCGGTGCTGCGGGTGCAGGGGGTGCGGCTGGTGAACGGCCTGGTGATCCGCGCCGCCGCGGTGGATGCCCTGGGCCGAGCGGCCAAAACCACCACCGTGCAGCGCCTGCCGTTGGCGGCCTGGCAATTGCCCAGCCTGCGGGAGGTGCGGGTGGCGATCGGGGTGGACAGCCAGCCCGAGCCCCTGCCGGATCCCGATGCGGTTCCACCACCGGCCCTGCCGAAGGGATTGCCGCTGCCGGTGGTTCGGGAGGTGTGCTGATGGCCCTGCCCTTTGCCCATCTCTGCGGCCGCCCGCTGTGGGAACACTGCGACCACGAGGGCACGTGCATCGACGGCGATCCGGCGGGGGTGCGGCTGGCACCGAAACCCGAGGCGAACGATCCGACCCGGGGCGGTGGCAAGGCCGAGACCCACCGGCAGGCCTGGGAGCGGCAGCGGGGGGCGGCGGCGGTGTTGACCTGCGGCCCTGCCGCCTGCGAGGAGCGGCAAGTGCTGCTGCTCGATCGGGCGGCGGGGGTGTTGGTGCTGAAGGGGGAGGGCTGGGAGCCCCCGGGCGACGCGGCCCCGGCGACGACGGGCCAGACGGGGCACCCCCGGCCGCCCGGTCCCAGCCGCGCCTTCCAGCCGCCGCAACCGCCTCGGCCGCCCCATCCCGCCGGGCTGGCTGTGGATCCCCGGGGAGGCCTTTGGCTGCTCGATGGGGCGCAAAGAGCCTTGCGCCGTCTCGGTTCGGACGGCGCTGTGGCGGCCAGCGTGGCCCTCCCCCCCGGCTGGGAACCGCTGCGCTTCGGCTGCAGCGCCCTCGGGCTGCTGCTGGCGGTGCGGGATCAACGGGGGCCGGCCTGGTTGTTCCGCCCCTGGCAGGGGGACTGGCGGGGCCTGCGGCTGCCGGCGTCAACCGGCGCTGGCTCGGGCTGGCAGTGGATCGATCAGGCCGCCGACCCCACGATGCCCTGGGCCGCGGCCCTGATCCGGCTCGAGAGTGCCGAACAACCGCCCAGCCACCGGCTGGTGCTGTGGGATGGCGTCCGCTGGCGGGACTGGCCGGCTCCCACCCTGCGCCATCCGCACCACCTGGTCATCGACGGCGCCGAGAGCGTGCTGGTGAGTGAGCCGGATTGGGGCCCCGGCGACAGCCGGCCCGCGTTGTTCACCCGACTGCTGATCCGCCCCGCAGGGGTGGAGGCGGGGGAGAGCCGGGGGGTGCGTGGCTTTGACGGCCGGGGGCTTTGGCGCGAGGGAGAGGTGGTGATGGCGTCCACCCCATCCGGCGGGCGGCCGCTGCGGCGGCGCGAGCGCCCCCTGCGCAGCGCGGGACGGGTGGAGACCCGGGCGCTGGATTCCGGCCGTTTTGCCTGCCACTGGCACCGGCTGTTCGTGGATGTGTGCCTGCCGCCGGGCACGGGGCTGTGGGTGGAGGCCCGCAGTTCCGACGATCTCCCCCCCCCGGAGGTGCGTCGCGGCGCCCGCCGCCCGCAGGCTCTGGCGGGCGACCAGCCGCCCGAGCCCCCCCCTCCCCCCAGCGACGACCCTTGGACGCCGCTGGCCTCGCGCAGCGCCGACGATCAGGAGGGTTGGCAACGGCTGGCCCTGCCGGATCGGCGTCCGCCGCTGATCGACCGGCCGCTGGACCATCCGGCGGCGGCCCCGCAGGGCATGGAAACGCTGGAGTGGCTGGTGAGCACACCGCCGGGCCGCTACCTGTGGCTGCGGCTGCACCTGGAGGGAGACGGCCGCCGCGGCCCGGTGATCCACGCCCTGCGGGTGACCCACCCCCGACCGCCGTGGCTGGAACGCCTGCCGGCCTTCTGGCGCACGGATCCAGAAGCGGGCGAGCGCAGCGAGCGCCTGCGGGCGCTGTTCGAGGGGCCGGTCACGGAGCTGGAGGAACGCAGCGAGGCGCTGCTGCGCTTGTTCCTGCCGGCGCTCGCTCCGGCGGAGGCGCTGCCCTGGTTGGCGGATTTCCTCGCGCTCAGCTTCCACGACCAGCTGCCCGAGCGGGTGCGCCGGCGGCTGCTGGCGGCGATCGCCACGCTCTATCGCCAGCGGGGCACCCGACCAGGACTGCGGCAACTGCTCTCCATCCTGGCGGAGGCGCCGGTGACGATCGTGGAGGGGTTCCAACTGCGGCGACGCACGGCGGCCCTGGTGGGCGAGGCCAGCGTGGTGGGACCCGCCCTGGAGCTGGGGGGGCGCCAAGGGAGCCTCGGCGCCATGCCAGTGTCCGGGCTGGAGCCCGAGCTGTGGCTCGCAGGCGACGATGAACAACGGATGGCGCTGGCCCAGGGGGTGTTGCTGGCCCACCGGGAGGAGGACCGCAACGCTGGCCAGAGTCCTTGTCCGAGCCAGGATCCCCCCAGCCCGGTGGCCAGCGATCCGTTGCGGGCCTGGTTCCGCCAACGGGCCCACCGCTTCACGGTGCTGATTCCCCGCTGCCGCACCGCGGCGCTGGAGGCGGTGCTGGAGCAGGCGCTGGAGCTGCACAAGCCCGCCCACACCCAACACCGGCTGTGCTGGCTGGAGGCCGGCTTTTGCCTGGAGCGGGGAGTGCTGGTGGGTCTGCACCGCCTTGGCCGTCCCGCCCGGGCCGCGCCGCCGGTGCTGGGCCAAGCGCTGCTGGGGGGTGGCACCGATCCCCTCGGCGGCGGGCCCTCCCGTCCGTTCTGCGGCCCGGGGGTGGCCGTGATGCCGTTCCTGCCGATGCGTTCCCGCCAGCCATGACCCAGACCCTCACCAGCCGCGACCCGAGCGACCCGCTGTTTCAGCCCGTGCGCGACAGCGACCCCGCCACACCGGGGGACCCCCTCAGTCGCCTGCGCTTCCACTACGGCCAGTGCCTCAGCGCCGAGGATTTCGAAACAGAGCAGCGCTACTTCGTGTTGCGTCAGCGGCTCCACAACGCCCTGCTGCATGGGGTGGGCACCGTGTGGGGTCTGGCCATTCGGCGTCAACAGCCGCCGCCGGAAGGAGGCGATCAACTGATCTGCGATCCGGGCATGGCGATTGATCCGCTGGGCCGTGAGATCTGGGTGCCGCAGTCGCTCTGCCTGGATCTGACGGCGCTGGAGGCCAGGTTCTGGGAGCAACTCCAACCGTCTCCCAGCCGTGAGCCCATGGCCTCGGCGCCAGCGAAGGACGCGGCGAACAAGGACGCCGCGAACAAGGACGCGGCGAATTCCGAGGCACCAGCAGGAGAGCAACCCAACCCCGAAGAGGAGTCGGAGACTGAGGCTGATCCAAAGCGAAACCCGACGTCATCCGCTCCCGACCCCTTGGCTCAAGGGGGGGAACCTGACACTCCAGGCCTTGGCCCATCCCCGTCTCCAGAAGCACGCCGCGCCTATGTGGTGTTGCGCTACGAGGCCTGCCTCACCGATGCGGTGCCGGTGATCCCGCTGCCCTGCGGCGATGAGCAGGACGGGTTGGCACCCTCGCGCCTGCGGGACAGCTTCCGGCTCTGCCTGGAGGCCGAGGCGCCGCCCGATCCCTGCGCCACGGTGCGCGACATCACCCGGCGGCGCCGGCCGGCGGAACCCCGCCAGCGGCTGCTCCAGCACGCCCTGAACACGCCCGCCGTGCCAGCTCCGCTCGCGCCGCTGGAGCGGTTCTGGAGCGGCGCCGACGACGGGGCCTTGCTGCTGGCCACCCTTGATCTGGAGGCGAAGGGGGCCGCCACGGCGGAGGGCTGGCAACCGGTGGCTCTTCTGCCGGACTCCACCGCACGCAGCAACCCTGATAACGGCGTGCGGGCGGTGCTGCCCGCGGTGCAGGCCCTGGGGGATCTGGCCCTGGGGATCCGCCTGGAGGGGCCCTCCCCTTCTCTTTCGCCCTTTCAGGTGCTGGGAGTGACCGCCACGGCGGTGGATGGGCAGGGCAAACCCTTGACCTCGGGCACGGCGGCGGCCATGGAGTTCGACATCCAGCTGAGCGAGCCGCCACTGGTGGGTGTCGATCCGCAGAAGACCCTGGCAGCGGCGGTTCAGCTGCTGCTTTGGGAGGAAGGCCCCTTCGGCTGGAAGGAGCTCACGGACAGCACCCCGAACAAGCTGACGGCCCGGGAGCTCTCGGACCCCACAGACCGTCCCGCCATCCGGCTGACGGTCGCGCCGGCCTGGACGACACCGACCACGTTTCAGGTGGTGCTGAAAGGCACGGGCCCCGCGGCCCTGATGGCCCAGAGCACACCTCCCCGCCCCCTGGCCGGCCTCGCCGGAGAGGTTGTGCCTCCCGGCAGCGGCCGCGACGCCTTTCTGTTTGGCACCTACACCCCACCCAACCCCTGAGCCGGAGCCCGACCCATGTCCAACACCCTCTGGAACAATCTTGATCGGAAGACCCTCCTGGCGGCCGCTGTTCGGGCTCTCGCTGAAGACGGGATCAGCGCCGTGGCATGGAATTCCAAGTTTGGCAATCTCATGGACGACGCCCTGCAGGGTGGGCTGGAGCCCGGCTTTGCGGAGCAGGCGGCGGGGGATGCGGGTGCTCCCAACAACCTGCGCCGCACCAACTGGTTCAACGGCCGGTATCTCACGGCCGAAGCGCTGTCGCGGCAGGACGTGCATGTCGACCATCGGGCCCGGCTGAATGCCCATGCCCTGATGCCCGGCATCGCCTGGGGGCTGGGGATCGAGGGCAAAGGCAAGGGCGTCCATGAGCTCAGCGGCTCCGGGCGGAGGGGAGGCCTGGCCGCAAACGCTGAACTCACCCTGAAGCGTGGTCTGGCCTTCGATGGGGTGGGCCGGCCGATTCTGGTGAGCCAGGACTTCCACTTCACCCTTGAGCAACTGATCGGCGTGTCGGCCAAGGCGCCGCGGCGGGTGGTGGGCGGCCGGCGGGAATTCATGCCCTGCGTGTGCCTGGCACCGGAGCCCGCAGGGCCGAACGGCGGCGGCGCGGCCCTGCCCAGCGGGCCCTTTCTGCTGGTGATCGAGGCCGGCGAGCTGCCGGAGGGCAAGGCGAAGGTGACGGGGGATGTGTGCGGCGGCCGCCGCGGCGAACCCTGCGCGGCTGATGCCTGGCGGGGCAGCTTCGGGTTGTCGCTGGTGCACTTTCCCGTGGATGCGCCG
Organism: Cyanobacteriota bacterium; assembly: GCA_046340515.1. Classification (GTDB taxonomy): domain Bacteria; phylum Cyanobacteriota; class Cyanobacteriia; order PCC-6307; family Cyanobiaceae; genus Cyanobium. Next base: position 23,072 of record JBKDTB010000241.1, read on the forward strand.
CTGCTGAAAGCGATCCCGGATGGAGATCCGTGGGCGCTGCGGGGCACGCTTTCGGCCTATTACTTTGATGTGTTCGAACATCCGCTCTGGAGCCGCTGGGATCCGCCCTTCCCGCTGGATGGCAGCTTCAGCGGCGGCAGTGAACCGTTCCGCCATGAGGGCATGGCGATCCCCCTGGCGCTGGTGCATCTGGGGGAGGACGGCACGGCGCTCTACATCGATTCCTGGATACCGCGGCGGCTGATCACCGCCACACCGGGTGAGGACTGGCACCGCACAAGATTCGGCGCCCCACCCAGGGCTGCGGCCTGGGCGAGGATCCACCAGTTCCAGGCGATGCTGCAGGAGAGCCTGGCGCGACAACCGATGGCCGACTTGGAACCGGGGGAGGCGAATCTCTACGGTCGCGGCTTCCGACATCTTCCGCCGATTGGCTTTCTGCCAGTGGTGGAACAGAACCCTGCTTCAGGAAAATCCACAGAGAAACCAACTTACTGCACAGATTTCAGCAAGATAATGGATAAAAGCATCGCCAATCCATATGAGGGCATTAGGATGAAGTTTGACGTCCGTCAGATTCCAGGCAATAGCCAGGATCCGAGCTTGATATCTGCAATCAGTGGTTTTCAGGGGCTTGCTTTAGACGGCTCAGCGGGGAATGCAACATGCTCAATTCTTCTTGGCGAGGAGGGATCTCAAGCGTTGATCACTTTGCTGGCATCAAGCCAACAAAGCACTCGCAGTCCAATCTCAGTCACAATGATTTCCGGCTACGACGGCGATCCCATCGGAAATCCGATTGTCACCAAAACATTGACCAGAATTGACGTTGGTCAAACAATAGAAATCAGCGCCAGGGACAAGCCCATCAAATCAGTCGTCATTTCCACAACAGGATTCGTCATACTTGGCAAATTTTGCTACAAACCTGCCGCGTCATCTGTTTCGGTCAAAGCCCAGCTGTCGCGAAACGCCATGGCACGAGAAGCCCTCCACCAGGCCCGGGCCTACTTTGAAGGCACCAATGTCATTCCCTACGGCGTTGTCGCCCTCCACGATGATGACATTCTCGAAGATCTACAGACTGTGATTGATAAAGATCCGTTGCAACTGCAGATTCCACAGAAAGAGGCTGATCGCTTCTCTGATCGCGAGAAAACATCAAGGGGGGAGAGAGTGAGCAGAAAAAGACAACCCATACTCCTGCAACGGACCCTGACAGCCATCAGCTCTCTTGCCAAAGCGCTTCGCAGCAAAGGGCTAACCATTGATGCCCTCGTGAATCGCCACGTGGAGGTGGTAAAGCTGGTGGTGCCTTTGCAGGGGTTGTCCAGGCAACATCCATTGCTGGATGGGATGGAAATGGCTGCAGATAAACAAGCCACTGCCTGGGGCTTGCAGCCGCCAAGCAATCAAGAAGCCGCCATCCTTGGTGGCGCCAAAACAAACCCAGAGCAGGACTGCATTCCGCGAGGCCATGTTGTTTATGTCAAGCAACGTGTTGTTCTGCTCCATTTCATCTTCCTGCTCTGGGAGCAAGCCCTCGGGCGACAATACAGAAAACTGCAAGACACCCTGGTTCCACCAATCAATTTCTTGCTCAGGTCGATCGGCATCAAACGCACAAGGAGGGGTTGACCCATGCCCACCGCCCTGCGCATCGCCCACCTCAACAGCCACCTCCAGCTGCCCTCCAACGCCGAAGTGGGGGCGGCCGAGGCCGCCTGGTGGCGGGATCTCAGCCAGCGGGCCCTCCCCGCCGCCTTGGACGGCGTGGCGGAGCGGGCCCTGGGGCGGGCGGGGCTGTCGCCAGAGGCGGTGGTGGCGGTGCGGCGGCTCGACCTCCGGCTGCGGCTGGCCGAGGGCGCCAGCGACGACGCCTTGCTGCGGGCCTGGAGCCAGGCGCTGGAAACGGCCCTGGTGGGCGCCCTGGCCCGCTTGGATCCTTGGCGCAGGGCTCCCGGCAACGGCGACGCCGCCAACACCAACACGGTGGTGTTCGCCGATGCCCGGGCGGCGGAAGCCCACCACCTGAGGCGCCTGGCCCGGGGGCAAGAGCCGGCCTGGTGGGCGGATCGCCTGATCGATGGCCGCGGCGCCCCCCTGGATCTCCGGCCAGCGGCGGTGATCGCTCGCTGGCTGGAGCATCAACCGGCAAGGGCGGTGGCGACCCTGACGACCCTGGTGGATCCCGCGGGCGCGGCCCCCCATCCCACCGCCCTCGCCTCCCTGCTGCCGGAGGCCGACGCGGCGGCCCTGGCGGCGGCCCTGGCGAGCGCCCTCTCGGAGCGGCCCGGCGCCGAGGCGGCCCTGCCGGCGATGGGCACGCCGTTGCGCGCGCGGCTGGAGGCGACCCTGGAGCGCCTGGGGAGCCATCCAGGCCTGAAGGGAATCCAGGGTCTGGCGGCCCTGCCCTGGCGCCTGGCGCTGCTGCTCCATCAGCAGCCGTCTCTGGCGGCGCTGCCCGCGCCGACGCTGCTGGAGGTGGCCGCCAGTCTCGACAACCTGGCGCAAGGGCCCCTCCTCCAACCCGCTCCCGACGCCGGTGGCCTCCAGGCCAGTCCCGCCACGGATGAGCGGCCGTCCGGAGAAGCCGGCGCCGAGGGTCTGGGGCCTGGCGAGTCCGCCGGCCCCTCCCGGCACGCCCCCTCCCGGGCCGCAGCGGCCACCCCTGCCGCCACCAACCCAGAGCCGGCCCCCGCCCCGGGCCCCATCTCAGATCGCACCCGGGTGCATGCCGGCGGCCTGCTGCTGCTCCTGCACCGACCCGAGTGGCGCGACGCCAGCGACGACTGGAGCACCGCCTTCGGCGATCTTGCCCTTCTGGCCCTCCGGCGGCTGCTGGAGCCCCTGGGTCCAGGCGAGCGGGCCGCCGCCCTGGAGCGGGAGCGGCCCCTGCTGGCGCTGCTCTGCCCCGCTCGCCCCTGGCTGGAGCGGCTGGAGGGCGAGGAGCTCCGCAACCCCCGGGCGGCGGCGGAGCGGCTGGAGGCCCTGATCGCGGCCATCCCCGACGCCGTGGCCTTCGCGCCAGGGGCCCTGCGGCAGGTCTACGGGCCGCACTATGGCGGTGCCCCGCCCCTGCCGGACCGGGCCGGCCACGCCTTGGCGCGGCTGTTCTGGCGACCTGGCCTGCTCGTCTGGGACGACTGGCAGATCGCCCTGCACTGGCCCCACGCCAGCGCCGACATCGCCCTGCGCCGCGCCGGCTGGGATCTCGATCCAGGCTGGCAGCCGGCCCTGCGCCGGGTGGTGCGCTTCGTGTATGGCGGCGCGGCCGGCGGAGGCGCGCCATGACCGTCACTTCCGCTTCCTCCCCCCAGCCGCCGCCCCTCGCGAAGGAGGGGCTGCTGCGGTGGTGGCTGGCGTTGGCGGCGGGTCGGCTGCTGCTGCGGCTGCCGGAGCAGCCGGGGCTGCGGCGGCTGGTGGACCCCTTGCTGGAGGGCGATCCAGACGCCAACACCGGCGTGGCCCCCCGCAGGCTGGCGGAGGCGATCGACGCCGGCGCCACGCGCCTCTACGACGCCCTGGAGGCCAACCCCGACGCCACACCTCTGGGCCGGATCGCCGCGGCGGCACGCTTTTCGCTCTTTGATCTGGAGCTGTTGGCGCTGGCGGTCCTGCCCTGCCTGGAGGAGGACGGTGCCGCGGCGGTGAGCCAGCTCACGGGCGGCGAGCGACGCCTGCGCCTCGGCCAGGCGATCCGGCTGTTGCAGGGCGACGGGGGCGATGCGGCGGAGGTGCGCGGGGCCCTGCGCCAGTCGCCGCTGTGGCGCCTGGGGATGCTGCGGGGCGAGGAGGAGCTTGGCGCGGGGGCGCTGGAGAGCCGGCTGGAGCCCGGCACGGCGGTGCTGGCGGGCCTGGATGGGGCGGTGGCGGCGCGGTTGGGAGAGGGCTGGAGCAGCCAGCCCCTGCCTGTGGCCCCGGCCGGGGTGCCTTCGCCGCAACGGCAGGAGCAGGCCCGGCGGCTGCTGGAGCTGGCGCCCCGGGGGCCCGTGCATCTGGTCGGCCAAGCCGGCGCCGTGGAGCTGGTGTTGACCCTGGCGGCGGCGCCGGGGGCGGCCTGGCTGATCGAGGCGCCGGCGGGAGAAGCGGCGGCGCGCCCCCCCTGGGCGGAGGCCTGGCTGGCGGCCGTGGCCAGTGGTTGCCTGCTGGCCTTGCGCAGCGACGCCACCACCCTGGAGGCGCCACCGCAGGGCGTGCCGGCCACGATCCTGGTGGCGCCGGAGAGCGCCCACCTGCGCGGTGGCGATGGGTCGCTGACGCGGCTGGAGCTGGGCGGCAACAACCCCTTGGAGCTGGCGGAAGCCTGGCGGCGGGCGCTGGCGTTGAGCGAGGCGGAGGCCGACCAGCTGGCGTGCCGCACCTGGCTGGCGCCCTCCCGGGTGCCAGGGCTGGCGGAAGGGGTGCAGGGGGAGTCGGGCGAGCAGCGACTGGCGGCGGCCCTGGAGCGGCTGGCGGAGCAGGTGCCGCCAAGGGCGGCGGGCCTGGCCCATCGGCGCCAACCGCAGGTGGCCTGGCAGAAGCTGGTGCTGGCGGCCGAGACGGGCGAGGCGCTGGAGGAGCTGGTGCGGCGGGTGGAGCAGCGGGTGCGGGTGCAGTGGCGCTGGGGGCTGGGAGG
>JBKDTB010000242.1:0-2811 GCA_046340515.1 Cyanobacteriota bacterium
ACAAGGGCAAGCATGGCGCCAACGATGGAAGCAAGGCGCAGGTCGGTGTCCATGGCAGTGGAGGTGAACCACCAGAGGGTTCCGGGGGAAGGGTTGCAAGGGCAGTGAACGGTTTCCTTCACCTTCCCTCGACTCCCTCCCCTCAACCCTCAAGCCTCCCCTCACCCCCCAAGCAACCCCACACCAACCAAGCAACCCCCCCACCCCAGGCGACTGCGCCACCGCCCGCAGGGTCTGCAGCGCCTCGGCTTCCAGGCGCTTCTGCTCCTCAAGCGTCAGCCCCATCACCCGGCAGACCTGTCGGGCCGTGAGGGGATGCTCCCGCAGGTGGCGGTGCCAGATCAGCCGACGCGACACCGGGTCCAGGTGCTCCAGGAGCAGGGGGAGCAGGGAGCGTTGGGGGTCGTGGCTGTCGGCGGCGCAGGTGGCGTAGGTGGCGGGTCCATCGGGGAAGTCGGCCTGCCGCACCAGGGGGTCGTGCACGGCGGGGTTGATGGCGTGCGGGTCCATCACCTGCTCCATCAGGGTCAGGGCGCCACGGCCCTCTTCTGGTGGGCCGCAGGGACGATCCAGCTCCAGGGGCAGGGTCTGCCGCCACACCAGGAGCACCTGCTCCACGGCAGCGGGTGCCATGGCCTGGCCGCCCGTGCCGCAGCGCTCCGCCAACCAAGCCGTTGTGGGGGCCTGGCCGGTGGCCATCAGGTGCTGCTCGCTTAGACGCCAGAGGCGGGCCAACAGGTCGAGCTTGTGGTGCGGCAGGCGGATCAGGCGGCGGTGTTGGCGCTCGTGGTAGCCAAAGCCCTGCTTGATCCAGAAGGTGGCGTAGGTGCCCAGGGTGTATCCGCGCGTGGGGTCGAACTTCTCCACTGCCCGCACCAGCGCCAGGGCTGCCTCCTGGAGGGCATCGGCGGTGGCTTCCGTGGGGCCGGGGATGCCGCAGCGGTGGCGTCCCCAGAGATGGCCGATCAGGCGGAGATTGTGTTGCACCAGCCGGTTCCTCGCCCGCACGCCCCGGCGCCGCACCTCCTCCGGGGCGCCCTCGGGACCATCGGGATGGGTCCGCCAGGCCTGCACCACCCGGGCCAACTCCATCACCGTGGCTGGGGGGAGGGGGTTGGCGTCGCAGGACGCCTGGATCCAGCCGTTCACGGTGCTGGAGTGGGGGATGGGAAGGGGCTTGGCGGCTTTTTTGGTGGCGGGGAGTGAGGCTGAGTGTTGGTGGGCGGCGAGGGATGGGGTGGTGGCGTTAGTTGTCGCGGCTTTGGAGGGTGTGGCTTTTGGGGGCGCTGGGTGGCTCCCGCGTGGCTCCGTGCGGTGGCGGTGGGGGGACCTGGATTGGGCTCCTCGATGGGGCTTGGCTTGGGCTGCTTGCAGGGGGTTGGATTGGGCACCTTGGAGGTGGTTGGCACCCTGCAAGGGCTCTGCCCCCTGGAAGGTGTGTATGGAGCCCCTTAGGCTGGTGCCCTGCCCCTGCAGGCCCCTCGCCCGGCGGGGACGCTGGTGGCGATGCACAACCTGAGAACGGCAGCCAGGAACCTCCTCCAGAGCAGGGGACCCAACAGCGATCGTGTAAGCCATGACACAAAAACCGCGTCAGCGGTGGCGTGACATCCCTCGATCCTGCTGATCACAAGCCTGATAGGCAACAGCTCACGGCCTGTTTGTCAGGGGGCGGACATGCAGGTAGGGAAAGGGTTTCATTGGTTACCGGTTTGTTTTGAAGGGCGCAGGAGAAGAAGGTTCCAGAGCCTCTGCTACGGGGCCAGACGTCAGCTCTACTGAGGCCAGATCTCCAGCCCTCAACCCAGCCCCGTTGTGCGTCGTCTCCTGGCAGGTCTTGGCGTAGGGCTCGCCTTCCCTTTGCCTGGCGCTGTGGCTGGGCTGGACCCTTTGGATGGTGGTTTGGCCTTGATGGATGTCTTGGTGGTTGCCTTGGTTGTGGCCTTGGCGACAGCAGAAGTCTTGGCGGTGGTTGGGGATGGTGACGGGCTGGATCTCTTGGCGGCGGTCGCTCGACTGGCGCTGGTTGAACCCTTGGTTGTGGAAGTCCTTTTGGTCGCGCTTGTGGTTCTGGTGGTTGCTCGGGGTTTGGTCTCGGCCGCTGGCGTTGGCAAGGGAGCCTTGGCGATGCCCCCCACTCGCCTGTTGGGCGAGGCCTTGCCCCCGGCGCTCACAGCCGCCCCAGCCTTTCCCACGGCGGCACTTTTCCCTGTTGACGTGGCGCTGTTCCCCGTTGGCGCCGCCTTCCCCTTGACCGCCGCCCCGGTTGTCGCAACCGCAACAGCACCCTTCCCGCTCCCGCCTCCGCTCTTGGCAGAAGCCACCCCACCACCACCTTTCCCCAGAGCTACGCCCTCAGCCCCCTGCACCTCCCCCAACAACCGCTCCGCCAACCCCCACGCATCCCCTTCCACCCCCAGGGCCGCCACCAGCGCCGTGCCGATGACCTCCCACAACTCACTGAGGTGCTTCGGTCCGTACTCCTCCAACCCCGCCAACACCCGCACCAGCCGTTTGCATTCCCCCTCCTCCCCACTCCAGGCCTCCCGCAACCGACGGCTCACCTCCCGAAACCCCAGACCCTGCCGGGCTTGCTCCTGCTCCAGCCAGTCCAGGAGCAAGGGCTCCAGCCGCTGCGCGTTGGCGAGGCTCAACTCCTTGGGCACCTCGATCGGCAACCGCAGATAGCCCAGATACACCGCCATCCACTCCGCCGCCCCCAACGGCTGGCCGCTTTCGGGATGCACCACGGGCTGGTAAGCCTTCACCAGCCGCTGGATCCGGGGCGTCATCGGCCCGCAGCCGGCCTGG
>JBKDTB010000243.1:0-5567 GCA_046340515.1 Cyanobacteriota bacterium
CCGAAGTCAGCTTCCTCCCCATCCCGGGGTCGTAGGCCGTTTGCGGTCTGCGACGGCCGGGTTTCATCCGCTGGCGTTCTCCCCTCCGTCCATGTCCATCGGCATTCTCGGGAAGAAATTGGGCATGTCCCAGTTCTTCGATGACGAGGGCAGGTCCATCCCGGTCACCCTGATCGAGGCCGGCCCCTGTCGCATCACCCAACTCAAAAGCCCCGCCACTGACGGCTACAGCGCCGTGCAGCTCGGCTATGGCGACATCCGCCAAAAGCTGGTCAACAAGCCGGCCCAGGGCCACCTCGCCCGTTCCGGTGAGGAGCCCCTGCGTCATCTCCGAGAGGTGCGCGTCTCCACCCTCGATGGATTCGAGCTCGGCGGCACCATCACCGTGGCCGACTTCCAGGCGGGCCAGAAGGTCGATGTGCGGGGCGACACCATCGGTCGGGGCTTCGCGGGCTATCAGAAGCGCCATGGCTTCAGCCGTGGCCCCATGACCCACGGTTCCAAGAACCACCGGGAGCCCGGTTCCACCGGCGCCGGCACCACCCCGGGCCGCGTCTATCCCGGCAAGCGCATGGCGGGCCGCTATGGCGGCAAGCCGGTCACCACGCGCGGTCTCACCATCCTCAAAGTGGATGCCGATCGCAATTTGCTTGTGGTGAAGGGATCAGTGCCCGGCAAGCCCGGCGCCCTGCTCGACATCCGCCCGGCTCTCCGGGTGGGCAGCCAAGCCGCCACCTGAGGAGGAGAAGACCATGGCCAATTGTGTTGTTAAAGACTGGCAGGGCAAGGAAAGCGGTCAGGCGGAGCTCAGCCTCGCCGTCGCCAAGGACACCACCGCTTCCGACCTGCTCCATCGCGCCGTGCTGCGCCAGCTTGCCCATGCCCGTCAGGGCACGGCCAGCACCCTCACCCGCGCCGAAGTGGCGGGTGGCGGTCGCAAGCCCTACAAGCAGAAGGGCACCGGTCGTGCCCGGCAGGGGTCCATCCGCACGCCGCTCCGTCCCGGCGGTGGCATCGTGTTCGGCCCCAAACCCCGCAGCTACAACCTCGCGCTCAACCGCAAGGAGCGCCGGCTCGCCCTGCGCACCGCCCTCATGAGCCGGGTGGACGACATCACCGTGGTGCAAGGGTTCGGTGACTCCCTGGAGGCCCCCAAAACCAAGGAGATCACAGCGGCGCTCCAGCGCCTCGGCATCGACCTGGACACCCGCGTGCTCCTCGTTCTCGATGGCGCCAGTGAGGCGGTGAAGCTCTCCGTGCGCAATTTGGAGCGGGTGAAGTTGATCGCCGCCGATCAGCTCAATGTGTTTGATCTCCTCAATGCCCAGAAGCTGGTGCTCAACGAGGGGGCTCTCGCCAAGATTCAGGAGGTTTACAGCGATGGCTGAACGTTTTGCCGAGCGGCTGCCGGATGTGATCCGCCGCCCACTCATCACCGAGAAGGCCACCCGTCTGCTGGAAGGCAATCAGTACACCTTCGAAGTGGATCATCGGGCCGCCAAGCCCGACATCAAGGCTGCCGTGGAGGAGCTCTTCTCCGTCAAGGTGGTGGGCATCAGCACCATGAATCCCCCGCGGCGCACCCGGCGCGTCGGCCGTTTCTCCGGCAAGCGCGCACAGGTGAAGAAAGCCATCGTGCGGCTGGCCGAAGGCCAATCCATCCCGCTCTTCCCTGAGTCCTGAGGGGTCCCACACCATGGCAATCCGTACCTACAGACCCACCAGCCCCGGCACCCGCACCCTGGTGCTCACCGACTTCAGTGAGCTCACCGGCAAGCGGCGCGAGCGCGGCCTGGTGGTCGCCAAGCATCGCCTGAAGGGCCGCAACAACCGCGGCGTGATCACCTGTCGCCATCGCGGCGGTGGCCACAAGCGTCTCTATCGCGTCGTTGATTTCCGTCGTGACAAGCATGGTGTTGCCGCCAAGGTGGCCGCCATTCACTACGACCCCCATCGCAACGCCCGCCTCGCGCTCCTCTATTACGTCGATGGCGAGAAGCGCTACATCCTGGCTCCCGCCGGGGTGGGCGTTGGCCAGACCGTGGTGTCCGGGCCCGACGCGGGCATCGAACCCGGCAACGCCCTGCCCCTCTCCGCCATTCCCCTCGGTTCCAGCGTCCACAACGTGGAGCTTTACCCCGGTCGCGGCGGTCAGATGGTGCGCACCGCCGGTGCCAGTGCCCAGGTGGTGGCCAAGGAAGGTGACTACGTCGCCCTCAAGCTGCCTTCCACCGAAGTCCGCCTTGTCCGCCGCGAGTGCTACGCCACCCTTGGCCAGGTGGGCAATGCCGAGCAGCGCAACACCAGCCTCGGCAAAGCGGGTCGCAAGCGCTGGTTGGGCCGTCGCCCCGAGGTGCGCGGCAGTGTGATGAACCCCTGCGACCACCCCCATGGCGGTGGTGAGGGCCGGGCGCCCATCGGCCGTTCCGGACCGGTCACCCCCTGGGGCAAGCCCGCCTTGGGCCTGAAGACCCGCAAGCGGAACAAGCCCAGCAACAGATTTGTGCTTCGCAAACGTCGCCGCACCTCCAAGCGGAGCCGTGGAGGCCGCGACTCCTGATGCCACACACCGCTCTGCCTTCTGCCTGATCTGCCATGGGACGTTCACTCAAAAAAGGACCATTTGTTGCCGACAGCCTGCTGCGCAAGGTTGAAAAGCAAAACGCCACGGAAGACAAGACCGTCATCAAGACCTGGTCTCGTGCTTCCACCATCCTGCCGCTGATGATCGGCCACACCATTGCCGTTCACAACGGCAAAACCCACGTGCCGGTCTATGTGACCGAGCAGATGGTGGGTCACAAGCTCGGGGAGTTCGCTCCCACCCGCACCTACCGGGGCCACACCAAAGACAAGAAGGGAGGCCGCTGAAACCATGGCAATCACCACCCCCAACGCTGCCCAGGCCCATGGCCGCTACATCCGTGGCTCCGCCTCCAAGGTGCGGCGGGTGCTCGATCAGATCCGCGGTCGCACCTATCGCGAGGCCCTGATCCTGCTCGAATTCATGCCCTATCGCTCCACCGGGCCGATCACCAAGGTGCTGCGCTCAGCGGTCGCCAATGCCGAGCACAACCTCGGCATCGATCCGTCCACCCTGGTCATCACCCGGGCCTGGGCCGACATGGGTCCTTCCATGAAGCGGTTCCGCCCCCGCGCCCAGGGTCGCGCCTACGCGATCAAGAAACAAACCTGCCACATCAGCATTGCTGTGGCACCCCGACCCGCCTGACCCCCGAGGACTTCCGACCGATGGGACACAAGATCCATCCAACCGGCCTGCGCCTGGGGATCACCCAGGAACACCGCTCCCGCTGGTACGCCCCCAGCCGCACCTACCCCACCCTGCTGCGGGAAGACGACAGCATCCGCAAGTTCATCCACAAGAAGTACGCCTCCGCTGGCATCAGCGATGTGCGCATCGCCCGCAAGGCCGATCAGCTGGAAGTGGAACTCAAGACCGCCCGCCCCGGCGTCCTCGTTGGCCGCCAGGGCAGTGGCATCGAGGAGCTGCGCAGTGGCATTCAGAAGACCCTCGGGGATGCCAACCGTCAGGTGCGCATCAACGTGGTCGAAGTGGAGCGGGTCGACGCGGACGCCTACCTGCTCGCGGAATACATCGCCCAGCAGCTGGAGAAGCGCGTGGCCTTCCGGCGCGTGATGCGCATGGCCGTGCAGCGCGCCCAGCGGGCCGGGGTGCTCGGCCTCAAGATCATGGTGGCCGGTCGCTTGAACGGCGCCGAGATCGCCCGCACGGAGTGGACCCGCGAAGGTCGGGTGCCCCTCCACACCCTGCGGGCCGACATCGACTACGCCACCAAGGTGGCCACCACCACCTACGGGGTGTTGGGCATCAAGGTTTGGGTGTTCAAGGGAGAGGTGCTTCCTGGCCAGCAGGAGCAGGTTCCCGTGGGAGCCGCTCCCAAGCGTCGGCCCAGTCGGCGCCCCCAACAGTTCGAAGATCGCTCCAACGAGGAGTGAGGGAGGCTTAAACCATGCTCAGTCCACGACGCGTCAAATTCCGCAAGCAGCAGCGCGGCCGCATGGCTGGCGTCGCTCCGCGCGGCACCACCATCTCCTTCGGGCAATTCGCCCTTCAGGCCCAGGAATGTGGCTGGATCACCTCCCGCCAGATCGAGGCCTCCCGTCGCGCCATGACCCGCTACGTCAAGCGGGGCGGCAAGATTTGGATCCGCATCTTTCCCGACAAGCCGGTCACCATGCGGCCGGCCGAAACCCGCATGGGTTCGGGGAAGGGCAACCCGGAATTCTGGGTGGCTGTCATCAAACCGGGTCGCATTCTCTTTGAGATGGGCGGTCCTGAAATCACCGAGACCATTGCCCGTGAGGCCATGCGTCTGGCCCAATACAAGCTGCCGGTGAAGACCAAGTTCATCACCCTGGCTGACCAGGACGCCTCCACCGAGGCTGACCCTGTTCCCGCAACCGCTGAGTCCTGACCATGGCCCGCCCTGACATCGCCGAGGTCCGCGCGTTGAGCGATTCCGACCTCAACGATCAGATCAGCGCCACCCGGCGCGAACTCTTTGATCTCCGCTTCCAGCAGGCCACCCGTCGGCTGGAGCATCCGCACCGCTTCAAGCAGGCCCGCATCAAGCTGGCCCACCTGCTCACGGTGCGCCTCGAGCGTCAGCGCTCCACCGCCTCCTGATCCCCTGAATTCCCATGGCACTCAAGGAAAGGGTCGGCACCGTCGTCAGCGACAAGATGGACAAAACGGTGGTGGTGGCGGTGGAAAACCGCTTCCCCCATCCCATCTATCAGAAGACCGTTCGCCGCACCACCCGCTACAAAGCCCACGACGAAACCAACAGCTGCAAGGTTGGCGACCGGGTGCGCATCACCGAAACCCGCCCCCTCAGTCGCACCAAGCGCTGGGCGGTGGCTGAAGTGATCAGCCACATCACCTCCCCGGCCGCCACCCCCGCCAAGGAGAGCCAACCATGATCCAGCAGGAAACCTTCCTCACCGTTGCCGACAACAGCGGCGCCAAGCGGATCCAATGCATCCGCGTCCTGGGCACCAACCGTCGCTATGCCCATGTGGGCGATGTGATCGTGGCCGCCGTCAAGGACGCCATGCCCAACATGGGCGTCAAGAAGTCGGATGTGGTCAAGGCCGTGGTGGTGCGCACCAAGGCCACCCTCCGCCGCGACACCGGCAACTCCATCCGTGTTGACGACAACGCGGCCGTGATCCTGGGCACTGACAACAACCCCCGGGGCACCCGGGTGTTCGGCCCCGTGGCCCGTGAGCTGCGCGAGCGCAACTTCACCAAAATCGTCTCCCTCGCTCCGGAGGTGATCTGACATGGCCACAGCCACCCCCCGCGCCAAAGCTCCCGTGCGCATCAAGATGCGCATCCGCAAAGGCGACACCGTTCAGGTGATCTCCGGCAAGGACAAGGGCAAGACCGGAGAGGTGCTTCGCACCCTTCCCTACGAAAACCGTGTGGTCGTTCAGGGCATCAACATGCGCACCCGCCATGTCAAGCCCACCCAGGAAGGGGAGAGTGGCCGCATCGTCACCGAAGAAGCCTCGGTGCA
>JBKDTB010000244.1:0-3036 GCA_046340515.1 Cyanobacteriota bacterium
AATTAGTGACAATGAAGTTAACCGGAGCTGGATTATTAAACGGACTCGGGCATGGGAGATCGGTTGGTAAAGCGAAAGCATTCTCCGCTGACATCAAAACACCACCTGCCGCCAGCGTCACCGCCAAGGCAGAGCGGGTCCAGGCATGGACAAAGCGGTCCTTGGGGCGGTTCAGCCCCACCAAGGATTGAGACATGATGAAAAATGAAGAGAACATGGGGGCTTGCGAAGAAGCCTTCCACTGGCACCGTATTCATGCCGCCCAAAAACGCCCACGGTGTTGCGAAGCATTACGACGCCCGGGCCCGAACCCAAAAACGTTTTCAATCCGCCTGATGTCAAACGGCAAGAACGCGCAGGTCCAGACCAAAGCGGCACAGGGAGCCGACCGTCCGCACCGGGATCGAGACAGATCAAGGCGCCCACAGATCTGATCATAATCTTTGGCTTCTTTGGCCCTGGCGTGGCGTTGCCGCCCTCTCCTGATCTGCCGGAGTTCATCTTCGGGGCCCTCTCGACGGAGGAGGGGCGGCTGCGACAGGCCCGGCTGGATCGGGCCGGGCTGGTGCATCCGGTGCAGCGGCTGGTGCTGGCACCGGAGGGCGGGGAGGAGGTGTGGATCCGGGCGCGGGTGGGAACCGAGCTGGCGGTGGCCGCCATGGAAGTGCGTTACCGCACCGCCGCCGCCAGCGACCCCGTGGCCTCGCTCGACAGCGATCCCGACGGCCTGGCCCCGGAACGGGAGGGGGTGACGGTGGTGCCGATGACGCGCAGCCGCCTGGAGTGGGACACCGTGGCCTGGGGCTACCTGGAGGAGTGGAGCGCCCCCCTCCCCGGCCAGCCCGCGGGCACGGTGGTGCTCTACGCGATCCAGGCCACCAGCGTCACGGGCGCCAGCCTGGACTGCCCCCATCTGGATGGGCGACGGCTGCCGGCCCTGGAGGGGGTCAAAACGCCTCACCCGCTCACCTATGCCTTTGTGGTGGGGCGCCGGCCCATTCCGGCCTGGATCCGGGAGGCCGTGATCTATCAGGTGTTTGTGGATCGCTTCGCGCCGGATCCCGGCACGGCCTTTCACACGCCCGACGACCTGGCGGACTGTTGCGGCGGCACGCTGCGGGGCCTGATCCACCGGCTCGACCACCTTCAGGCCCTGGGCATCACCTGCCTCTGGCTGACGCCCATCTTCCCCAGCCCCTCCCACCACGGCTACGACCCGATCGATCCCGGCGCGGTGGAGCCTCGCCGGGGCAGCCTGGAGGATTGGGACGCGTTGGTGGCCGGCGCCCGGGCCCGGGGCCTGCGCCTGCTGCTGGATTACGTGGTCAATCACGTCTCCAGCGCCCATCCCCGCTTCCTGGCGGCCCAAGCCGATCGGGAGGATCCGGCGGTGGCCTGGTTTCGCTTCCGCGAGCATCCCCACGACTACGACTGCTTCTTTGATGTGTCCGGCCAGCCCGAGCTGCAAACCGACCATCCCCCCTGCGGGCCTCCTTCCTGGAGCCTGCCTGCTTCTGGCTGGAGCGGGGTTGCGATGGCTTCCGCCTCGACTACGCCGCCAACGTGAGCCATGCCTTCTGGTCGTTCTTTCGGGAAGAGACCCGCCGTCATCACCCAACACCTGGCCTAGTTCGGCGCCGAGCTGGTGTTGCCCAGTTTCCTCGACAACCGCGACATGAACCGCTTTCTCTGGCTCCTGGGAGGGGACAAGCAACGGCTGAAGCTGGCCGCCTTCCGCCAATTCACCCTGCCCCTGCCCCCGATCCTCTACTACGGCACGGAGGTGGGTCTGTCCCAACGGGCCGGGGTGGGGCGGCTGGAGGAAGCCCGCCTGCCGATGCCATGGGGCGACGAGCAAGACCAGGATCTGCTGGCCTTTTTCCGGGGCCTGATCGCCTTCCGCCAGGCCAACCCGAGCCTGCGGCAGGAGCCAAGGCACACCTGGTGGCTGCACGACGAGCAGGGAGGCCTGGGGGTGCGGTGCGGGAATCTGTTGCTCCTGTTCAACAACGGACCCCACGTCAGCACCGTGACCCTGCCCCGGGGCTGGGCAGCCGCGGAACCCTGCCTGCTCACGGCACCCCTGGAACGCCTTCAGGCCACCAGCCATCACCTGGAGCTGGCGCCCTCGGCCGGCGCCGGCCTTGCCCTCAGGCCAGGATGACCATCCCCGCCGGGGGTAGATCCACCCGCACCGTCGCCCGCCCATCCGGTTGGCGGTTGATGGTCAGCCACTCCCCCTCGCCATCGCTGGCCCGCAAGCGCTCATCGCTCCACTCGGCGCGAGTGAGCGCCTGCAACCGATCCCTCTCGTTGATGGTGGGATCCACCGTCACCTCGGCTCCCCGGGCCCCCAGGCCATGGGTGTTCATCGTGCGGGCAATGGGATCCTCCTGGCGACGCAAGCAAGCCATGGCGGCGATGCGCAGGTAGGTGGGATGGTTGGTGTCAAAGAAATGGCAACCGCTGGTGCCAAAGGCCCCGAAGGGTCCGCCGAACATCCCCTCGCGCACGTAGCGGTCTTCCCCGAATCGCCTCGGCTCAATGGCGTAATCGTGGTAGCCCCTGTTGCCGGCAAAGGCTTGCTCCGTGCCGGAATAGTGGCAGGGGATGCCGGGGGTGAGCAGCTGCATCGCCACCGCATGGGCCACCTGCCAATCCCGATGGGGGGAGGTGTTGCCTGCGGAAAAGCGCTCCTTGTGGCTCTTGCACGACATGTCGTCATCATCCATCACCAACACGTGAAGACGACCGGTTTGGATGTAGCGCGTGAGGTCGGAATTCAGACGAAAGCATCTGAAAAACCAGCAGGGATCCATGGGGTCCTTGGCTGCTCCCGCCAGGAGCAGGGGAGAGCCGTTGATGTCGAGCACCGCGGTGAGGGCCCGATCCAAGAGGCTGTCAAACAAGGAGAGGTAGTTGAGGGCCACCATGTCATCGGTGATCTCGCCGACGATGAGAAAGTTTTCCTTGCCGATGCAGAAGGCATAGAAGTTGATGGCCTGGCTGAACTGACGGCACACATCCTTGGGGATG
>JBKDTB010000245.1:0-4797 GCA_046340515.1 Cyanobacteriota bacterium
CCAACAACCTCGCCCTGCGGGGCGTGGTGGAAGCGGCCAGCGAGGCGGGTGATCCGCGGCGTGGCCTGGTCACCCTGGCCACGGAGCACCGCGCCGTGCTCGATCCCCTCGCCGCCCTGGCGCGCCAGGGCCTTCCCCTCACGGTGCTGCCGGTGGGGAGCGATGGCCTGGTGGATCTGGATCGCCTCGCCGCGGCCCTCACCCCCGACACCCTGCTCCTGTCGGTGATGGCGGCCAACAATGAAATCGGCGTGCTGCAGCCCCTGGAGGCGATCGCGGCGCTCTGCCGTCGCCAGGGGGTGCTGCTGCATTGCGACGCCGCCCAGGCCGTCGGCCACATCCCCTTCTCCATGGCGGAGCCGGGGGTGGATCTGCTCACCCTCAGCGCCCACAAGTTTTACGGACCCAAGGGGATCGGAGCCCTTCTGATCCGCCCCGGAGTGACCGTCGTTCCGCAGCAGCGGGGGGGCGGCCAGGAGCGGGGGCTCCGGGGCGGCACCTTGCCGGTGCCCCTGATCATCGGGTTGGCGACCGCCCTGGGGTTGGCCCTCGCCGATCGGCGGGAGCGGGCGGAGCGGCTCACGGCCCTGCGGGATCAGCTCTGGCGACGTTTGGAGGCCTTGGGGGGGATCGGGCGCAACGGTTCCTCCAGCCATTGCCTGCCCCACAACTTGAACATCACCGTGGCGGGGGTGGATGGGGGCCGGCTGCACCAGCTGCTTCGACGGCGCCTGGCGGTGAGCAGCGGCTCCGCCTGCGGCCAGGGCAGCCCCTCCCATGTGCTGGCCGCCCTCGGACGCACCCGGCAGGAGGCAGCCGCCTCCATCCGATTCGGGCTCGGTCGCGACACCGGCCAGGCGGAGGTGGACGCTGCGGTGGCGGCTGTGGCGGACGCCCTGTCCACCCTCAGACCCCCCGGCCAGCTCTAGAAAACCTGCTTACCATTGGACGTTCCGAGCGTCAGCCCTCTTGATGACCGCCCCCCGCTCGCACCCCGGCCTGGACGTGGGGCAGGCCCTGCGGGAAGGCTGGCAGGCCTTCAACCGCGCCCCCTGGCTGTTTGTGGGGTTCACCCTGCTGCTCATCGCTCTGCAGATCGCCCTGCAAGCTCTCCAACCGGAGTTGTCCCTGGAGAAGCTGATGCTCCCTGCGGGGGTGGATCACTGGGAGCCGGACACACTGTTGCCCCGGCTGCGCTACCTCACCGTCAGCCTGGCCCTGATCGTCTTCACCACCGTGTCGGGCGTGGTGTTGAGTTTGTGGGGCATCTGCGGGCTGGTGCGGGCCGCCTGGGTGGCCCTGGCAGGAGAGCGTCCGCGCTTCTCCACCTTCGTCCGCTGGGATGGGCGGGCCCTGCTGCGGCTCTACCTGCCAGGTTTTCTGTTGGGCTGCGGCGTGTCCAGCGTCGTGGCGGTGCTTGTGCTGCTGGCGCTCGTCTTGGACCAGCTGAACCCTTGGCTCGTCCTGCCGCCCGGCCTGGTGTTGCTGGCCGGAACCCTCTATCTGTCGGTGAGCCAGGCCTTCCTGCCCCGGGTGGCCCTGCTCCATGACGACCATCCCTTCGAAGCCCTGGCGCGCGGTCGACAGGTGGTCGATCCCCTCTGGCCGCGGGTGGTGGCGTTGCTGACCCTCAACTTCGTCCTGTTGATGGCAGGGTTCTGCGCCTGCGGGGTGGGTTTGGTGGTGGCCATCCCGTTGGAGTCCTGCGTGTCGACGGCGGCCTATCGCCAACTGTTCGGCCCCGAGGACCGCACGGGACTCACCCGGGGCCTGGCGGATGCCCGACCGTGAGCCACACGAATCCCACCACCCCCACCACCGCCAGAAGACACTGAGCGAGGCGACTCACCAACATGCCCGCCACCACCGCCAGGCCCACCAGCAGCGAGCGGCGCAGGCGAAGCAGGCCCAGGGGGCCCGGGGAGGTGGGGGCGGTCAGCAGTTCCCCGAGGGCAGCCCCCAGCAGGGGCCCCACCAAGGCCCCGACCAGGGGCCCGCCCACCGGCAGGGCGGGCAGGAGCCCCACCAACCCCGCCGCCAATCCCAGGGCGGAGCCGATGTAAGCCCAGCGGGTGGCTTGCATGCGGGCGGCGCCGAGCACCAGACCAAGGGCGTCCGCTCCCCACCCCAGCACCAGGATCACCGCCGAAAGGAGCAGGGCTGGCCAGCCCGCACTCCAGCCCACGGCCCAGAGCCACAGCAGGGTGCCCAGGGGGAGCAGGGCCAGGCCGGGCAACACCGGCAGCAGGGTGCCTGGAATCGCCAGCAGTTGCACCGCCAGGGCCGCCCACCAGAGCAGGTCGATCCGGGAGAGATGGGGCATGGCGAGCTGGGGGAGGGCCAACGCTGCGCTCAGAAAAGAAGGGGAGAGCCAGACTTTTGCGAAGCGTAGGGCGGATGGCCCCGGTGACCGTCAGGAGGTGGCGTCGCAGGCAAACTCCCGCGCCGCACCGAGGGGCTGCCGCAGGCGGAAGCGGGGATGGGCCGGATCCTCCAGACTCCACCACCATTTGCCGTCGCTGAAGCTGGCTTGGCCCGCGTTGTTCGTGCGCGGCAGCTGGAGGCTGAGGTCGCGCCAGCGCAGCACCACCCATCCCCCCACGGGCACCGGGGCGGCACTGGGATCGGGGATCGTCGGGTCATCGAGCGGGCCGCGCACCAGCTCGGCGGTGAGGGGGTCGCCGTCGCAGAGGTAGGGGAGCCGGGGCAGGGGGGACGCGGCCCCGGCCGGAGGGAGCCAGGCCTCGCCCCACCAGCCCGCCGGGAGAAGGCCCCCGGCGATCAGCAACACGCCCAGGAGAAGCGACAGCGGTCGGGCGCCCAGCCCGAGGCGCCATCCTCGCCCCACGGCGGAAGCCCTCCCCCAAGCCAGGGCCGCGCGCACGCCCCGGATCCACCAGAATCCCCCCACTGGACGCGCTGTGGACATCGTCTGGCCGATCCAATGGACTCCCATTCTCCCCGGCTGATCCCCGCCATCGCGGACGACCGCTCCGCACCGATCCTGGTGTTTGACGGGGGCTGCCCCTTCTGCCGCCATTTCGCCGAGCTGAGTGCGCTCCGCGCCGGCATTCCAGGCCTGCGGATCCGGGATGGGCGCGCGGAGGCGTCCTTGCGCCAGGCCCTCGCCCGGCGGGGCTTCCATCTGCGCGATGGCGCCATGGTGATCGATGGCGAGCGGGTGTGGCATGGCGCTGAGGCCATCGGCTGGCTGTGTGAACGCATGGAGCCGAGCGACGCTCTGCTTCAGGTGTTGGCCCCCCTGTTCGCCGCCAGGGGTCGGGCCCGGCGGCTCTATCCGGTTCTGCTCCTGGCGCGGCGCCTCGCCCTCGCCGTGCGGCGCTTGCCGGTGGATCCGGAGGCTGCGGGCTGATCCATCAACGCTTGCGGGCCAGGCGCAGCTTGGCGGAGCGGCTCCGTGGATTGGCCTCCAGCTCCTGCGGCCCGGCGGTGATCGGCTTGCGGGTGATCCGCTCCAACCGGGGATCAGCCAGGAAGGCCCGCTTCACAAGCCGATCCTCCAGGGAGTGAAAGCTGATGATCGCCAGCAGGCCCTCCGGCGCGAGCCAATCGGGCGCCCGCGCCAGCAAACGCTCCAGGGCGGCCAGTTCGTCGTTCACCGCGATCCGCAGGGCTTGAAAGCTGCGGGTGGCCGGGTGGATGCGGCCATGGCGCGCCTTCGGGGGGTAAGCGCCCGCGATCACATGGGCCAGCTCGGCGGTGCCGCGCTCCCGCCAGGGCCGCAGAGCCCGTTCCGCCACCAGGCGCCGGGCAATGCGGCGGGAGAGCCGCTCTTCCCCGAGGGCGAAGAGCAAATCCGCCAACTCCTTTTCCTCCAGCCGATCCAGGAGTGCCGCGGCGCCCTCGCCCGTGTCGGGATTCATGCGCATGTCGATGGGGCCATCCTCCCGGAAGCTGAAGCCCCGCTCCGGCCGGTCCAACTGGGGGCTGCTCACCCCCAGATCCGCCAGGACCCCCTGCGCCGGCCGCTCCGGGCTGAAGTCCGCGAAGTTGCCAGCCAGAATGCGCGCCCGCTCGCCCCAGGGCGCCAGGCGAGCGGCGGCGGCGACGCGGGCCGCGGGGTCCTGATCCAGCCCCACCACCTCCAGGGCGGGATGGGCCGCCAGCAGCAAGGCGCTGTGGCCACCGCCGCCGAGGGTGGCATCGATCAGCAGCGGGGGGCCAGGGCCCTCAGGTTGAGGCAGGGCGCAGAAGGCCTCCAGCACCTCGGCCGGGAGCACGCTCGCGTGGGAGAAGGGGGCGGGATCCATGGCGCCGGACAGGGGGAGAGCGATGGGCCATGAATCTGCCGCAGAAGCGCCGCGCCGGGCATGGAGCGGCCTCCCCGTTGCCCCTGGTTCTGACGCAGCCTCAGGCCTCACCTTCGCGAGCACCGCGTCCCTGCGGTGTCCTCCCGACACCAACAGGGGGGATCTTCCCACAGACGCACCCATCCACGGGTTCAGGAAAGCGCCCATGAGCCCACATCCTGGCTCAGGCCACAAACCAGCAAGGCTGGTGTTGTCAGGGCAGTTGCGCCAAGAGCAGCCGCATCGAACGGAGACCGCGGAGGGATTTCGGAAGGGAAGCCATCAACAGGTTGTTCGGGGGGAGAGCAGAGGGGCTGTCTTCCGTGGGGTATGGCCCCTCGAAAATAGCTTTGAGCTGGGGAAGAACCCATCCGCAAGGGGACGAAATCAGCCTGGGAGCACTTCTTGATGCGCTCCCAAGGGATAACCTTTCAAGGGACAGCTTGAGACAAGGGTGCCAAGGAAATTCTCGAAAACCTGTGACATG
>JBKDTB010000246.1:0-5755 GCA_046340515.1 Cyanobacteriota bacterium
CGTGATCTTATTGTAGACTCGACCCGGTCAGCCGAAGTTATTCTATCAGTAGTGACTGTTGTAACTGCACCAGGAATGGCTGATCACTTAGGCGACCATGTTTTAACCAGAGACGACTGATTGCTCAGGTACACCGATTTAATAGAGCTTGTTACCGATCGAAGACAAGTAGCAGGCTTAGACCGCTCAATGCAGCCTCAAATAGTGATGTCGATTATGATATAGCTATATTCAAACCGCGATGTTCAGCCATGTCGCCCGAGGCCAATACAACTTATACGCAAGATAGAGTTCGATCAATGCTCACAGAAAGGGATAATGATATACCAGGGTTTGTCGCGTCTTCATTAGGAGAATACTGTGAGATCACCAACTTAATCCGACAACAATGGAAGTATCGAGTGAATCATCGTCAACGCGCCAATGTTCTTCCCAAAGGATACGTAGGAGAAATCCTGCCATGGTTTCCAGGTGGAGCTTCTGCCCCCCGGCGTGGAGATCAGCGGCGCCTGCACCCCGGGACACCTGCCCGGGAACCCGCGCCCACGGCGATCAACGGCGCCAGCCGCGATGCGGTGGTCCTGCAGCACGATCTCCTCACCCTGGCCTACCAGCGGATTGCATTATTGAAAGTGTTGCCCAGCAAAAGTTGTTGCGTCAATGAACGGGGTCGGGTGTCTACGAGGTGTGTCACTGGCAATCCCAGGGAGGAGCTAGCCGCTGCGGCCGGCCCCCTCCCTGGCGGGGCCCGCCTTGTGAGGGCGACCCCGACACGGCCCCCTGGGGCCTGAACTCCCGCCAGAACCAGGAACAATGCCGGTGGTACTGCGGTAACTCTGGACAAGCCGATGGCTCGTCGTGCACAAGAACTCAGCTGGAGCCGACCTCACGCTGGAGGCCAGGTCACTGCACGGTCGGATCCCAATGTTCCCTGGCGAGAATCAAAACAGGTGACAATTTATGGAGGCAACGTGCCGGCCAACTTCTTTGACGCGGAACAGCCCCCAAGGCCAAATTGTTTTCAGGCCAGCCGTCACTGGCCCTTTGGACTGCCCCACCAGCATCTCCAGAGCTTTCGGACCCTCCGCTCCGCCCTGGGGTTCGAGAGCTGCCGAGCGGAGCCCAGCTGGGCGGGCTGTTTTCCCGGAACAGCAGGGCGTCGAGAGTTGGCGGGCGCCTTGGCGTGCGACGGCGGATCAGGCGGCGGCCATGTGGCTGTGTGTGGGCGTGAGCTGATCAATCACCAGGCTGGCGGGGTCTTCGAGGGCGTGGATCTGCCAGTGCACGCGATCGCCGTGGCGGGCCAAAACCCTGTCAACGTCCTGAGCCGCCAGCTGTGGGGTGGCGTAGGGGCCAACATGACGGGTTTGCAGACCGTCGCGAATGGTCAGCACATACATACAAACGGCGTGATCTCTGGACTCGCCCACGCTAGGGGCAATTGGCCGGGCTGCCCAGGGCAAAAGGCGTAACGATCGCTACGGATCGGCGGCGGATCAGGCGCGAAAACCATCGATTCTCTTCCGATTTCAGGGGGTTGCGCCGCAGTGGCTGCCCCCTGGTTCCGGGCCCCGCGTCATGGGGAGACGCCTCAGGCGAGGAGGCGATCGGGAAGGCCCCGCCGGCTTGGTGCTGGAGCCCTCAGCTCGGGGAGGGAACGGCGCCTCCAGGGGGCTGGGAGGACGCTGCGGGGGGACTCTCCGGTGGCGGTGCGGTCGCGGCTGGGCCCTCAACCCTCCCCCCCCAACGATCGCGGGTGCGGGCTCGGGCGCCCCACACCTGATCCAGCCGACGGTCGCGTCCGCAGGCCCAGCGGTAATACTTGTATTTCAGCCCGTTGCGTCGGGCGTAGTTCTGGTGGTATTCCTCCGCTGGCCAGAAGCGGGCCAGGGGCCGGATGGCCACCTTCAGCGACGCGGCCGGACGCCCCAGCTCCCGGGCGGCGGACACCAGACTGTTGCGGGCCTCGACGGCCTGGGTGGCGCTGGTGGTGAAGATCACCGGTTTGTACGACTCGCCGCGATCGCAGAACTGGCCCCCGCCATCGAAGGGATCGATGTTGCGCCAATAGGCCCGCAGCAGGGCCTCGTAGCGCAGCCGGGTGGTGTCGAAGCGCACGCGCACCACTTCCTGGTGGCCCGTGCCGCCGGCGGACACCTGCCGATAGGTGGGCTGGGCCACCTTGCCGCCGCTGTAGCCGCTCTCCACCTCCAGCACTCCCGGCAGGCTCTCCAGATCATGTTCCAGACACCAGAAGCAACCGCCCGCCAGCACGGCCTCCTCCGTGGCCGCCAGGGCTGGCGCCACCGGTCCGAGGAGCAGCAGCAGGCCACTCAGCAGCAGGGCGATCAAGCGCATCGGGCCGACTCCGTCACCTGATCCAGAATGGCGGCCGCCGCCCGTCGGGTGACGCCCGGTTCCCCGAGGGCGCTCCGCAGGCGCCCGTAGCCCTCCAGCTGCCGCTGCCGCGCCTCGCTCCCGGCCGGCAGCAGCTCCGCCACGGCGTCGGCGATCCTTTCGGCGTTGAACGCGTCCTGGAGCAACTCCGGCACCAGCCGTTCGTTGAGCACCAGATTGACGGGCGAGATGTGCGACACGTTGAAGCGCAGGAGATGGCGGGCGATGAAGGCGGTGGCGCGGCTCACCCGATAGCCGGCCACCTGGGGAACGCCCCGCAGGGCCAACTCCAGATTGGCCGTGCCCGATTTGGTGAGGGCCACGTCGGCGGCGGCGCAGAGGAAGGGCTTGAGGCGATCCGCCTCGGAGGCGGGCACGATCCGGGCCCGAGCCCCGGCCTCGGCCATCGCCTGCCCCAACGTGTCCTCAAAGCCCGGCAGGCCCGCCGGCAGGAGCACCTCCAGCTCGGGCAGGCGCTGTTGCAGCCGGGCCACGGCGGCGGCCATCGGGGGGAGGAGATAGCGCAACTCCTGGGGGCGGGAGGCCGGCAGCACCAGGAGCACCGGCCCCTCCTCCGGCAGGCCGAGCTCCTGACGGGCCAAGGACCGGGAGGGTGGATTCCCCAGGGTGTCGATCAAGGGATGGCCCACCCAGGTGACGGCGGCACCGCGGGACGCGTAGAAGCTGGCTTCCTCTGGAAAGATCGCCAGGATGCGATCACTGAAGCCGATCAGCCGGGTGGTGCCCCCGTCTCCCAGGCGGAAGGCCCATTCCTGGGGGGCGATGTAGTAGCTGATCGGCACCCGGGGGTAGAGGCGCTTGAGGCGCAGCCCGAGGTTGATGTTCGCCCCCATGTAGTCGATCAACACCACCCCCTCGGGGGGATGCTGGCGCAGCCAGGCCCGCAGCCGGCGCTGGAGGCGCAGGGTGGGCAGGATCATCGGCAGGGCCTCCCACAGACCGATGGCCCCCAGGCGGCTGGTGTCGGCCAGCAACTCCGCCCCGGCCCGCCGCATCCGCTCTCCCCCCAGGGCCACCACCTGGAGGGGGAGATCGCGCCGCCGGGCTTCGTCATGGAGGGCTTGGATCAACAGGGATCCCTGCAGATCACCGGACACCTCTCCGGTGCTCACCAGCAGCCGCGCCATCAGCGCTGCGCCGGCAGGGGGCCCCGGCGCCCCGGCCCGATGGAGGCCTCCAGAAATCGGCAGAGCTCCTCGGCGGGGGGCAGCAGGGGAAGGGTCAAGGCCTCGGCGAGGGCGTCCGCGAGCACCCGTCGACTGCGGTAGAGCAGGGTCCAGATCTCCTGGAGCTGACGCATCTGGGCGCCGTCGTCGTTTTGGGCGATGCCGCTGCGGCGCAGGCCGATCTTGTTGAGGCCCCGGATGCGGCCGGGATGGCCTTCGATCATCATGAAGGGGGGCACATCCCGATCGATGCGGCTCATGCCTCCCACCATGGCCAGGGTGCCGATGTGCACGAACTGGTGAATGCCGAGCACGCCCCCGATCACCGCCCGATCTCCGATCACCACATGGCCGGCCACGGCCACGCCGTTGGCGATCACGATCCGATCACCGAGTTGGCAGTTGTGGCCGATGTGGCTGCAAGCCATCAGGAGATTGCCGCTGCCAAGAACGGTCTTCTCCCCGTCGTGGGTGGCCCGGTTGATGGTGACGGACTCCCGGATGGTGTTGTCATCCCCGAGCACCACCTCCGTGGGGGCGCCGTTGTATTTCAGGTCTTGGGGTTCGAGGCCGATGCAGGCGCCGGGGAAGATGTGGTTGCGCTCCCCCAGGCGCACCCGCCCGTCAATCACCACATGGGGTCCGATGCGGCAGTCGCGGCTGATCGTCACTTCCGGGCCGATCACCGCATAGGGGCCGATCTCCACCCCCTCCGCCAGCTCGGCCCGGGGATCAACCACGGCCGTGGGATGCACCTTGGTTGCCATGGCTGCGCTCGACATCGCTTCAATCCACCAGGGAGAACATGAGTTCGCCGGAGCACACCAGATGCCCATCCACCCGGGCCTCTGCCTTCACCTTGCCGAAGCGCTTGCGCTTCACGCTCAGGAGCTCGCAGCTGATGCGCAGCTGATCGCCCGGCACCACGGGCTTGCGGAAGCGCACGCCATCAATGCCGGCGAAGACGAACAATCCCTTGGCCAGGTTGGGCATTTGGGTGACGATCAAGCCGCCCACCTGGGCCATGGCCTCCACGATCAACACACCGGGCATCAGGGGACGGCCGGGGAAATGGCCCTGAAATTGCGGTTCGTTGAAGGTGACGTTCTTGATCGCCACCGCACGCTTGCCCGGCACGTGCTCGATCACCCGATCCACCAGGGCGAAGGGATAGCGGTGGGGCAGCAATCCCAGGATCTGCTCGCAGGTGAGCACCGAGGACACGGCCACCGCCTCCTCGGCGGGAGGGGAAACGACCACGGAGGGCGACGGGGAGAGGGGAGGGGAGACGGTCACGGACACGCGGTGGCAAGGGGTGGGGCCCACTCAGGCGTTGCCTCCAGAGCTGCCGCCAGGGTTGTGTGCAACCCGTGGGATCCTCTGTAGGCAAACACCTGGGCCTGGGGGATGCCGACCAGGGCCAGATCCCCCAACAGGTCCAAAAGCTTATGGCGCACCGGTTCTTCCGGATAGCGCAAGGGGGGATTGAGCCAGCGGTCGCCGTCGCACACCAGGGCATTGTCCAGGGCGCCCCCCTGGATGAGGCCGCTGGCGCGCAACTGCTCCACCTGCTCCAGGAAGCCGAAGGTGCGCGCGGGCGCCAGCTCCGCCACGAAGGAGGCCGGGGTGAGGTCGAGGCTGTACACCTGCCGGCCGATGGCCCCCTGGGGATACTCCACCGCCGCCGCCAGACGGGGGGCGGCGGCGGGAAGGGCCACCGCGAAACTTTCGCCCTGGTGGCGGGTGAGGGGCTGGGAGAGCAGGAGGGGCGGCCGAGGGCCGACGGGGCGCAGGCCCACCTCGGCGATGGCCTCCACCCAGGGGAGGGCGGAACCATCGAGAAGGGGTATCTCCTCCCCCTCCAGCCAGAGTTCCGCCTGGCTCACGCCTGTGCCCGCCAGGGCCGCCAGCAGATGCTCCACCGTGGCCAGGCGCCGCGCACCCAGCCGCAGACAGGTGCACAGCCGGGTGTCGACCACCTGGCCGGGAGAGAGGCGCTGAAGGCCCTCCCGGGGAGCCCCGAGCCACCCCACCCAATAGCCCTCCCGGCTGGAGGGTTGCAGGCGCACCCGGCAGGTGGCTCCGCTGTGGAGCCCCACCCCCTGACGCTCCACCGGTGCGTCCAGGGTGTGGGCGATGGTGTAATCGGCAGGCCAGGCGTTCACTAGAAC
>JBKDTB010000247.1:0-44846 GCA_046340515.1 Cyanobacteriota bacterium
GTTGTTGCCATACATCAGGGAGCCGGCAACGGGCTCGCGGATGCCGTCAATGTCCACCGGGGGGGCGGCGATGAAGGCAACGATGAAGCAGATGGTCGCGGCCAGCAGGGTGGGGATCATCAGCACACCGAACCAGCCCACGTAGAGGCGGTTGTTGGTGGAGGTGACCCACTCGCAAAACTGGTTCCACGCCGAAGCGCCGGAGCGCTGTTGGAGAGTGGCGGTCAAGAGAACAGGAAAGGTGTCGAGTGCACCAGAGACTGGTGCGGGACGGAAGGAAGGACGGAAACCCGTCAGGCCCCCGTCGTGCAGCACTGTAACGGAGTGTTGCGGCAATTGTGAAGGGGGTTCATGAAGAAAGTTTTGGATGGCTTGCCGGAAGGGCGGCCCCAGGGCTTCGAACTGGCAGGCAAAACCCGCAAAAACTGGGATTTGGAGCGGGCGGATGGCTGATCCGCGCCTGGCTTGGGAGGATTCAGCCTGGTCCCCCCCGGCCTCCCCCGCCCCCCGCCGCATCGTCACCTGGAGCCCCAGCGTCACCCTGGTGCCCACCCACGGCTGCTTCAACGCCTGCGGCTACTGCGGCTTTCGCGTCGCCCCGTCCGCCGGGGATCCCCTCGCCGACGCCCTCACGGACACGGCCGCCGAACAGCAGCTCGCCGCCGCACCCCAAGCCCGGGAGGTGTTGCTCCTCAGCGGCGAGGTGGCGCCCTCCTCCCCCCACCGCCAACGCTGGCTGGCCCGCTTGCTGGCCCTCAGCCGTCTCGCCCTGCGCCACGGCCGCCTGCCCCACACCAACGCCGGCCCCCTCTCCCCAAGGGAAATGGCAGCCCTCGGCCGGCTCAACCCCTCCATGGGCCTGATGCTGGAAGGCATCGGCCCGGCCTACGACGCCCTCCACCGCCATGCCCCCAGCAAAGCCCTGCCCGTGCGGCTGGGCCAACTGGAACAGGCCGGCCGCCTTGGCATCCCCTTCACCACAGGCCTGTTGCTGGGGGTGGGGGAAACCGCCGCCGAACGGCGCACCGCCCTCCACTGGCTGGCCGCCCTGCAGCGCCGCTGGGGCCACCTGCAGGAGGTGATCCTCCAGCCCTGGCGCCCCCCGGGGCAACCGGCCCGCCCGCTGGACGCCGCCACCAGCGAGACCCTGCTGACCACCATCGCCGAAGCTCGGGTCATCCTGCCGCCGGAGGTGCACCTGCAACTGCCCCCCAATCTCTGGCCCCTCGATCGGCTGCTGGACGCCCTCGAAGCGGGCATCGACGACCTGGGAGGGATCGACACCCGCGACGTGATCAACCCCGCCTATCCCCAACCCACCCCAACGGCGCTGGCGGAACGCCTGGCCCGCGGCGGCTGGGAGCTCCGCCCCCGGCTCTGCGTCCATGCGGGCTGGTGGCACCGGCTGCCCCCGGGCCTGCGCCA
The DNA here is from genome assembly GCA_046340515.1 of Cyanobacteriota bacterium. Lineage (GTDB taxonomy): Bacteria > Cyanobacteriota > Cyanobacteriia > PCC-6307 > Cyanobiaceae > Cyanobium. The sequence goes on from JBKDTB010000247.1 coordinate 1,426, forward strand.
GCGGGTGAGGCCAGAGAGCGGATGTTGTTGTTAGGGTCCCGGGCTGAGACGGCCCCGATTCCTTGTCCCCATCCCCGCCAGCGGCGCCCATGCCAGCCCTCACGGCCCGGGGGGAACGGGTGTTGCTGGTGCGCCTGCCCTGCAATCCCATCTTCCCGATCGGACCGATCTATCTGGCCGACCACCTCCACAAGCGCTTCCCCGCCCTGGATCAGAACATCCTTGATCTGGCGGCGGTGCCCGTGCTCGATGTGGAGGCGGTGTTGCGGCAGGCGATCGATCGCTTCCAGCCCACCCTGCTGGTGTTTTCCTGGCGCGACATTCAGATCTATGCGCCGGTGGATGGCCGGGGCGGCAACCCCCTGCAGAATTCCTTCGAGGTGTTCTACGCCCGCCATCCCCTGCGGCGACTGCGGGGCGCCCTGGGTGGCCTGCGGCTGATGGCCGCCTACTACGGCGAGCTGCGGCGCAACCTGAGCCTGATCCGCCGTGGCCTGCGCCGGGCCCGGCGCCACGAACCGCAGGCCCGGGCGGTGGTCGGTGGCGGGGCGGTGAGCGTGTTCTACGAGCAACTCGGACGTTGGCTGCCGAAGGGCACGGTGGTGTCGGTGGGGGAAGGGGAATTGTTGCTGGAGGCGATCCTCCGGGGCGAATCGCTGGAGCGGCAGCGCTGCTATGTGGTGGGCACGCCGCCCCGGCGCGGCCTCATCCACGAGCCGCCCCAACCCCTGGAAAAAACCGCCTGCGACTACACCTACATCGAATCCATCTGGCCCCAGATGGAGTGGTATCTCGATGGGGGTGACTTCTACGTTGGTGTGCAAACGAAGCGCGGCTGCCCGCACAACTGCTGCTACTGCGTCTACACCGTCATCGAGGGCAAGGCGGTGCGCGTGAACCCCGTCGAGGAGGTGGTGGCGGAGATGCGCCAGCTCTATGACCGGGGCGTGCGCGGCTTCTGGTTCACCGATGCCCAGTTCATCCCCGCCCGGCGCTACATGGACGACGCCAAGGAACTGCTCCGGGCGATCCAGGCGGCCGGCATGACCGACATCCACTGGGCCGCCTACATCCGCGCCGACAACCTGGACGCGGAGCTGGCGGAATTGATGGTGGCCACGGGCATGAGCTATTTCGAAATCGGCATCACCTCCGGCTCCCAGGAGCTGGTGCGCAAGATGCGCATGGGCTACAACCTGCGCACCGTGCTCGACAACTGCCGCTTGCTGGCCGCCGCGGGCTTCCGGGAACACATCTCCGTCAACTACTCCTTCAACGTCATCGACGAGCGGCCGGAAACCATCCGCCAGACCGTGGCCTATCACCGGGAGCTGGAAGCGATCTTCGGGGCGGACAAGGTGGAGCCCGCCATCTTCTTCATCGGCCTGCAGCCTCACACCCATCTGGAGCAACACGCCTTTGAAAGCGGAACCCTGCGGGAGGGCTACGACCCGATGAGCATGATGCCCTGGACCGCCCGCAAACTGCTCTGGAATCCGGAACCCATGGGGCGGGTGTTCGGCCGGATCTGCCTGGAAGCCTTCGCCCGCCAGCCCCGGGATTTCGGCCGCACGGTGATGGCCCTGCTGGAGCGCGACTACGGCCGGGCGCCCCTCCCGGAGGCGCTCACCGCCCCGGTGGAGGGCCGTCCGGCCTTGGCGACAGCCGTGCGCTGAGCGGCTCCGCCCTCTCCCTTGCGGCACCGCCCCCGTCCCCTCGCCGCAGGGGAAGGGGCCCCGAGCGCTGCGGCAGCAGACGGGCATACGCCTCACAAAACGCTTCGCCCAAGGCCTCCCGCAACGGCTGATCCGCCGCCAGCGCCGCCAGGGCCTCCGCCTGGGAACGGGGCAGGGGGTGGCCATCGGCGGGTGGGTTGGCGTGGTGGTCGTCCAAGCTGCAAGGCCCGGGATCCAGCTGACGATCAAGCCCATCGAGGCCGGCGGCGAGGACCACCGCAGGCAACAGGTAGGGATTGCTGTCGCCATCGGGAAGTCGCAACTCCAGCCGCTGGTCATCGGGCACGCGCACCATGTGGGTGCGGTTGTTGGCGCCCCAGCTGATCCAGGCCGGGCTCCAGGTGGCACCGGAGCAGGTGCTGGCGCCCGCCAGGCGGCGATAGCTGGCGCTGGTGGGGTTGGTGAAGGCGCAGAGCGCAGGCGCATGGGCCAGCACACCGCCGAGAAAATGGCGCGCCGTGGCGGAGAGGCCCTGCTCTCCGTCGGGATCGGGGAAGAGGTTGCGGCCGCGGTCATCCCAGAGGGAGTGGTGCAGATGGCAACCATTGCCGGTGAGCTCCACAAAGGGGCGCGGGCGGAAGCTCGCCGTCAGACCATGGGCCTCCGCCCGCCAGGGCACCAGGAAGCGGAAGAAGGCATGGCGGTCGGCGGTCGCCAGGGCGTCGTCAAAGGTCCAGTTGATCTCGAACTGGCCGTTGGCATCCTCGTGGTCGGCCTGGTAAGGCCCCCAACCCAGCTCCTGGAGGGCAAGGAGCAGCTCGCTGATCAGGGGGTAGTGACGCATCAGAGCCAGCTGGTCGTAGCAGGGTTTGCGACGGATGTCGCGTCCATCCGCCAGGGCCGTGCCGTCGCCATCGAGCAGGAAGAACTCCGCTTCCACCCCCGTGCGAAACCGCAGCCCCCGCCGGGCGGCGCGCTCCAGCTGACGCCGCAGCACCCCCCGGGGGCACTGGGGAAGAGGCTGGCCGTCCAACACCAGATCCGTCGCCACCCAGCCCACCTCCGGCTGGCCTGGCAGGGGGATCAGGCTGGTTGGATCAGGGAAGGCCAGCACATCGGCGCGGGCGGGGGAGAGATCGAGCCAGGCGGCAAAACCAGCGAAGCCCGCTCCGCTCCGCTCCAGCGTCTCCAGGGCCGGGGCCGGCACCAGCTTGGCCCGCTGCACGCCGAAGAGGTCGCTGAAGGAGAACAGGACAAAACGGAATCCCCGGGCGGTGGCGGCGGCGGCGAGGGTGGTCATGGCGTCGACTTCGGGAGAAACGGTGCGGGTCGGGAATGGGGGCGGTGGCCCGGTCAGCGCTCCATCAGGGCTTCCAGGGCCTGGCGCAAGCGGGCCTGCACACCGGGATCGTCGCGGGGATTGCCCGCCCGATGGCCGAGGTGGGAGTCGATCACGGCACAGGCGGCCCCTGGAATCAGCCCCGCCTCGGCGGCGCAATCGGCGGGCGTGAAATAGAGATCCTGACGACAGGCCAGCACGCTCACCCGGGCGCGTATCGCGCCCAAGGTGGCGGCCAGGTCGCCGCGGCGGCCCGCGGCGGCCGTCACATCACCTCCCAGCCAGGTGTCAAGCATCGCCACCAGGTTGTGGGGATCATGGCGTTGATAGAGCGGCAGCCACACCTTCTCCACGTAGGCCTCCACGCTGGCGCAGCCCAAGGCCGCCAGAGGCAGGGAGCGGTAGAAGGGCTGGCTGGCGGCCCAGCTGGCGTAGATCAGGGCAAAGGCCTTCAGCCCCCGGGAGGGTTCACCATCGAAGCGATCGCCGGTCCAGACGGGATCGGCGGTGAGGGCATGGCGCAGGCTGAGCAGGAACAAGCGGTTGTGGGGCGTGGTGCGGGCGGTGCCGCAAAGGGCCAACAGGCGGCGACATCGCCGGGGCTCCAGCACGGCCCAGTGGTAGCCCTGCTGGGCCCCCATCGACCAACCGAGGACCAAGGCGGGCGCCTCCACGCCAAACACCTCCTCCAGAAGCCGGACCTGGGCGCGCACGTTGTCGACGTGACTCAGGCGCCAGCCCTGTTCCGCCAGGCCCATGGCGCTGTTGCTCGGACTGCTGGAGCGTCCATTGCCGAACTGACTCACCACCACCAGGCACCAACGCCCCGGATCCACAATCGGCCCCAACAGCCAGTCGAAATCCTCCGGCCAGCCGCCATAGGCCGTGGGCACCAGCACCAGATTGCCCCCATCCGCCGCCGGCTCACCCCACACCCGGTAGGTGAGATGGGCCTCCTCCAGCTCCTGGCCGCAGGCGAAGCGGAAGCGGCCCAGGGGAAACACCCCGTCACGGCCGGCAGGGTTCATGACGGGGCGGAAGGAGCCGGGGGAATGGCGAGCGTCGGCAGCGCCTTCAGAAACCCGCGGTGCACGGCCAGATAACCCCGCTCGCAATGAACCAACCGCGAGGCGAGGGCGGCGTGGGCCGCGGGGAGGGCATGAAACGGCAGGGAGGGATGGAGGTGGTGTTCCGTGTGAAAGGGCATGTTCCACATCAGCCAACGCAAGGGCGCCAGGGTGAGCGTGGTGCGGGTGTTGGCGAGGCCATCGGCGCGGAAGGCGCAGCCACCATGCTCAGCCAGCAACACAAAGCGCAGCAGGGGCTGGCCAACCAGCAACGGAAGCAGCCAAAAGCGCACGAGAAACCCATTGCCGTCCGGAAAGGAGAGCAGCAGCAGGGCGCCATAGAGGGCAAATTGCCAACGGATTGACGCCCGCACCCGCTCCGCCGCCTCCGCCGGGATGTAGGGGTTGGCGCTGAAATCGCCCCGCAAGCCGCGCCAATGGCCCCGCAGCTTCCCCAGCCACCAGGGCAGGCCACTCAGCTCCAGGAGATAGGCGCCAAGGGTGGAGGGGGGTGGATCCTCCAGCTCCGGATCAAGGCCCGGAAGGTGGGTGTGGCGGTGGTGCCACTGGTGATACCGGCGATAGAAATCGGCGTTGTAAAAACTCAGCACGCCAAACCACCAGGCCAGGGTGTCGTTGCGCTGGCGAGCGGCGAAAGCGGTGCGATGGGCGCACTCATGCATCGCGCAAAAACCGAAGGCCAATCCCCAGCCAAGCGCCAGCAGACCCACCAACCGGAGCACAAGCGGAAGGGGCGACGGCAGTGGCAGGGGCGGCCCTCCCCAGAGGAGGCCGCCCGCAACCAGCAGGGCGCCATGGCCCAGCAGCTGGCGCCAGGCGGGGGCGGAACGGCGTTGGTTGAGGGAGGCCAGCAGGGGCTCGCTCAGAAGTGGCTGAGGGGGGAGGGGAGCCCTGCTGATCGGGAACGCGGCATTCATGGCGGGCTCGGGCGGAGAGGCAAACGCGGGGAGATGGGCGGGCGAAACAAGGGCTGGGTGGGGCCGCGCTCCAGAACCAGGGGTGTGCCCGGTGGACCATCGTGTCGCGCCCCCGACACAAGCGCCGTTCGGCATGAACGGCCCGCCTGCGCCCTCTGGACAACAGAGCGGATCCATGGCGTCATGGGCGCCCCATCGCTCGATCCATGCCCCTCTTCCTCCTCCGAGACGGGTCCATCCGTCGCTGTGCCGTGCTCCCCGATGGGCTGACCTGCCCCACTTACACCGACCGCCATCAGCGCCAGATCCATGTGGTGCTCGACGCCGCGTCGGAACGGCTCCTGCTGCGCGCCCAGCCGCGCCAACCCCGCGGCCGCCGGGGAGCCTCCCGTCGGTCGGAGCCGCCGTTGGCGGCGTGAAAGCGGCTTGGGGGTGGCGACAGCTCCCCCAATCCACCGCGACACCATCAACAAAGGGAGCAGGGTGCAGGCATGGGCAGGGGCTTGCAAATGCAAACCGCATTGGCGATCCATTCTGTCATTGCTGCCATCTTGAAACGCTTATTGAATAGGGAACTAAAACCACCCTGATTGCGCGTACCATACTTTCCGAAATTGAAAACACGGAAAGCGCCACAGTTACGTAGAGCTGCAGAACTCGGGCACAGAGAGGCCCTTCTGGAACTGCATGGCGTTGCGGGATGATCAAAGCAGGATTGGCGTACCACTCCAAGGGCTGGTGGGTCCCCTCGCGGAGCCAGCTGCGTCATCAAGGCATTTTCTAGTTTGTAGCACGCCAACACCCCGCGCGGGATCCCCCAGGACGTGGTCGATGCCCTCAAGGCCATGGAGGATGAAAATCACCACAACATTCAGGAAAAGGAAAGGCTCCTGCTGGAGCGGGAGGTGCGGCTGCACCAACCAGATGCCCTTGCGCTGCCCGGTGCTGGCGCGAGCGCTGGCGAGAACGCCCCAAGCCCCAACTGTTGGAGGATCTGTGCGCTGACCCGTGACGGCTGAAACGCCGCCCCCCGACTCACGACCTGCACCGCATTCAGAATCCGGGAGCGGTGGGCGGATCAGATCCTCCTGGTCGCCACGGGGGCGACGTCAGCCTGGAGGCGGGCCATAGGTGATGACCGCAATGGCGGCACCCTGGGGGTCTTGGATCAGGGCAAACCGAGAGGCTGGAGGAATGGAGACCGGGGGAATCAGAACGCTCCCACCCAGGACTTCCACGTTCCGCAAAGTGGCATCCAGATCCTCGACGGTGACATAGGTTCCCCAGGTGGGTTTCCTTCCTTCCGGGGCCGGAGAGATGCCGCCAATCTCTTGGCCCTCAACCTCGATGACGCTGTAGGGGGTCCCAGAGACCTGACCCTCCTTGAAGCGCCAACCGAAAACCTCCCCATAAAAAGCCTTGGCAGCGGCGATGTCTGTGGTGAGCAACTCGCACCAACTGAACGCTCCAGGGGCCTGAAAAGGGTTCATCCCATGTCATCTCGGTGGCCGCCACCATAGGGAAGGCGTGATCCCGGAGCAACACCCCTTCCGTGTCCTCGATCCACCGATCCCAAGCGCAGAGGAAGGACAAACAGCCAACCCCGAGCCGGAAGAAAGGCTAATGGCCAACCTTTTGCCAATCCGGATCACAAAGCACGTAGGTGTTGGTGTCGGCGTGGAAGGTGAAGCCATTGGGGCCATCGAGGGCCAGGTTGAAGGCCTCTCCACCGGGGACGCCACGAATCATGCGTCGGCAAGCCTCCTGGACAATTTTGTTCTCAAGACCAGTGAACATGAAATGGTTGGCGGCAATATGTCGGCCGTGGGTGAAGTCGATGAATGTCACCAGAGCATTGGGGTTCACGCCACGGGCGACGCCTCCTCGCACGTCATTGATCAACCTGGAAAAGCGCAACACCGCATCGTATGTGTTGGTGGTGAGATAGAGCGCCTCGCGGAAGAGAACCCTGCGGATCCACTCGTGCTCCCCAGTGGCACTGATGTCCGGCTGGTGCAAGACGATGGTGTCAAAGATTTTCGTTTCGCCACCATAGACAGGATCCCGCACGAAGGATTCAAACACATAGTTTCCCAGGCTGTGCATCAGCAAACAAAAGCGAAAGCCGACGGGACGGGACGCGTTGCGCAGGGGAGCCACAAACCGCTGCGCCAACGCCTCCAGGGTCCGATCGAGTTGGATGGCGGAAACACGAGCCGACGCCTGCGCCTGCCGGTAGGCGCTGATGGGCTGGCTGGTGATGGCGGGTGGGTCGGCAGGCCAGGAAAAGAGCATGACGTTGGCCTGATACTGCTCTTCCAATCTCTGTGCTTGTTGCAGTCCACTGCTGGCCGTGGAACTGTAACCCGGAATGAAGAAGATCCAGTTATAGGTTTTATTGGCCTGGTCATACCGGAGGCCGCCGGGTTCATGCTTCTGCTCACCGGCCTTCATGCGGTTCACCACACCCGCCAGCAGGTCACAGCTGGGGGCGCAGCCCATCCAGCCGCCCCGGGGCGGAGTGGGCACAAGGTTGACCTGCCAATCCCCCGCCGGTGCGGTCAGGGCAGTGGCCAGCAACACATCCTCCCCGCCGATGGGATTCAGGCAGGGTTGAAAGATCTGGGCCCCCTTTTGCTGGAGGTTGATTTTGCGATTGGAGAAAACGAGAATCATCGAACGGTCCGCCAGAGAATGGATCAGTTGATGCGACTGATGGTGACCCGCAAAGGCCCGCCTTCTTCATCGGGAACGGTGCGGTTGTTGTGGAGCATGCCGGGCCAATCGTTGGCAAAGAGATAAAGCTGGCGGTCGGCATCGGGCGGAACAGCGGTGGGTGCGGTCCAGAGGCGACCGCGACCGATCGGGAACAGATGGTGTTCCGACGGGCCCATGGATCCACCGAGGAAAAAGAAGGGCTTCCAACGCAGTCGGTTCCAGGCCTGGAGGAGGAGGCCGGGCCAGCCCTCGGGCCCCACCCGGATCCAGCCGTCCTGCCAGAGACCCTGGGCATCGATCTGGTAAGTGGCTCCAGGGGTGAGGAGGACGCCGGTGGGGAAGTAGCGCTCGGCGGGGCACACGGCTGGAACGGTGGCCAAGGCACCGGGCGGCAGTTCCCCGGGGGCAGCCAGCCCGGGGGAATGCCGCCAGGAGGCAGCGATCAAGCCGCGGCGATCACAGGGAATCCGGCCGCTGTTGTCCAAAGGACCGGAGCCCGCCAGAAGCGCCTCTGGACCCGCCCCATGCCAGACCAGAAGGGCGGCTGGAAGGAAGCCAAACCATCGCCAGAGTCGAGCGCGGACCATTTCCTTTCCCCCATGAGAGGACATTTGCCAAGGCATCCAGCGAGGTGAGCCGTGTCTTCGCGATTCCCTTGTTCTTTGATTCTCCAGCCGAAAGGCGCCCTGGACAGAAAGGGCGCCGCACAAATAGCACGGTCCGTAACAGTTCGACGGGGACCACCTCGAACATCAACGGCGCACTGGGCTGGTCCAGCCAGGTCAGCGTAGCGCCCCCTGATTCCCACAAGGGGCGGGAATCAGGGGGCAGGGCTCAGGAACGGAGAGGGAGGCTTGCGACTCGACTCTCAGAGAAACCGTGCTAGACCGGGGGAGGTCGATGCTGACGTCTTGACGTCACAGGGTGGGGATCCCCCAAAGCCCCCCAAGGAACAAAAGCCAACAAACAACCGCCAAAACACAGAGATTTTATCGGCAAAAACCATTGCGATGGCCGGATTCCAACGCCATAGGAACCCTGGCAAATCAAGCCAATTGCTGGAGAATACCTCCATAATTCTCCGCTTGGCCTGGCCTTATGGGTGGCAAGCAGGTCGGATTCGGAGACTAGGCGCAGACCAAAATCATGCAATGCACCAGGCCAAGGAGGCAAACCAGTGGTGATTGAAAACAAGATTTACATTCTTCTTTTTACAAGAAAACCATTTTGATCCACTCGGCGAAGACCACCGCCGCTGGCCATCAGGGGATCGAGGAACGCCCTGAGAGGAATGACAGGACCATTCTTTTCCGCGTTGCGATGCGCCGTGGGAAGCGGGGAGTTCTTCCCAAAACTCCGGAGGCCCAACTGGATAATCTGACGGGAACAGCCCTGGCTGAAAAAGCTTCATCACATGATCGGGGTGGATGTGGCTATTCAGGGTCTTATGGAGACAACACAGGCTAGAGAAAGTATCTTTTTAGCAGGAACCACGCCCTTCGATAAAGCAATGTTTTCAAAACATTTCATCCGGAAGAAGCCATCCCTTGGGAAGAGAATGAAGCCTTGCTATCCAGAGCTTCCCTAACTTTTAATCCCTATTTGACATGCGCACGAAGCAATACAGACTTAATCAAAGGAGCTGACAAGCGGACCGCCTCAACCGACGGGTGCGAAAATTCATCTCTATACATAACGGCATTATTCTTGCCATAATACGTGCATGTTTCTTTCGGGCAGAAAACGTCAAACAGATCGACCACAGAAATGGTGTTATTGGCCTGCAAACCAGAGAGGACTTTATTCAATTTATACCGTCGTTTAAGGGATTCCGACTTTCCTGTAATGCTGCATCTTGGACTCCCAAAGGGGGCATACCATTGAGGTATCGCGGCGTCTGGAGTGCAGTTTGCCTCCCTGGCAAAAGGCAACCCGTGCAAGTAAACCAACGAAATTCCTTTCGCAGATAACGTTCTTGACAGCGAAATCATTCCTCTCTCAAAGAGCGCCAATACCTCCTCATCTTTGCTGGTACGTTCACCAGGGGAAAACCCTGCGAGATCATTAATAGCAAATACAACATCACCCTTTCTCATTTTATCAAAAATCTGGGGTAGCAGGGTGTCCCAGTAATAATCATTGGCCTTGTTCCATGGAGTTGTGTTTGGAATCTCTCTGACGGGAGAAGCGCCCCAAGAACTGGTGATCATTACGGCATAATGATCATCTCTGACGATTTCGTCAAACGCCTGAGCAAACGCGCTGGAAAAAGAATTACCAATGACAAGCACTCGTCTTCTTGCAGAATCAAAGTCGCCAAGGGTGCACTCGCGAAAATCAATGCCCACTCCGACTTCGTTGTTATCTGACAAGACACAAGCATTTCCCGCCCACTTCCCAGCAGATCCTTTGATCTGATATGAAGTAATAAGTGACGATACTCCAGATTGCTCTAAATCAGCAGTATTGCCAAGAAAAAGATTGTTTACTGACTGCTTGGCAAGGAGGAATGGCATACCTGCTGAAAGCGCAATGGTGCCGATCCCAGCGCTTATAGTAACTCCCCTGCTACTCGAGAACCGCCAATTCCTGATTGGTCGTTCAATGAAATGGAACGAGCCAAGAGCCAACATCAGCATGGCCGCCAATTGAAATGGTGCAGACCACCAATGGATTCCTATTGACCATTGACTGATCGACAAAACCCCCCAGTGCCAAAGGTAGAGAGAGTAAGAGATAAGACCGACAGAGACCACTCTGCCATTAGTGAATGCGGCATATGCTGCCGTTCCATTCTTGAGGCAGGCAAGTAGAATCGCAGAAAGAAGAACGATTGTTATTGTAGCAGGAACCGCAAAGTAGAGAGGAAGGAACATCACTCCCACCATCCCTGCGAGAACCAGCAGGGGTGGTAAATGCGCAAGTGCTTGCTCAATCTTTGCTCGCTTCTGAAATCCAACATAAACCAAGCACCCTGCAGCCATCTCCCAGAATCGGGTCGGCATCAAGAAATAGGCAGCAGGCTGATTTGATTGATAGAGATAGATGAATCCTATCAATGAAGGAACTGCTAGTATTCCAATCCAAAGGAAAAGGTTTCTAGCACCATTCTTTGCCTGTCTGCCAAAACCCGAAAACCAAATAAGAAATGGGAAAAGAAGATAAAATTGCTCTTCAACGCCGAGCGACCATGTATGAGTAAATGGATTTAGTTGGGTGGATTGGGCGAAGTAGGAAGTTGATTCCCTAAAGAGGAAGAGATTCGAAAATCCAAAAAGTGAAGCGATGCCAGTTTTAAGCGCTGCGCTTGGCTCAGGATTAACAAAGCAAATCAACAAGCTCGTAACCAGAACGAAGACAACTAGTGCAGGTACGAGTCGCTTGATCCTTCGCTCGTAGAATCCGCTGATGAAATCTGCGAAGCTATTGCTCTCTCTACCCCACAGTGAAGACGTGATGACATATCCTGATATCACGAAAAAAATATCAACGCCAAGATATCCGCCTGGCAATAAGTTTTTGCTGAAGTGATTGATGATGACTGCTGTCACAGCAAAAGCTCTGAGACCGTCGATCTCTGGTCGGTATTTACTTTTTTTCTGACTAGATTTATGAAGTGTCTGCAATGGATCTGCCAGTGCCATGCCCATAAGGAAGGGGGCACCATTATCCACCTTGGGTCGGCCTGGATGACGAGATGGCTCTCGTAGGCACTTCGGGGCTATCCCCATGGGCTGCTGTCCCACCAAGAGCCTCCCGGGCCAACGGGTAACGGTCGTGATGCCATCACCAGGGAGTGGTGTAACGCAGGAGAAGCAACTCCGGCGACGTCGGGGCTGCCGGCTCGGCTCCCTCACCCTTCAGCTGTGACGATGGGGGGGCCATGCGGCACTCCACGCCGGAGCACTGGCGGAAGGTCCGGAGCACCAGCCCGCTCGAACGCCAGAGCAAGGAGATCAAGAGCCGCACCAATGTGGTGGGCCTCTTCCCCAACAATGCCGTGATCACCCGGCTGGAGGGCAGCCAGCTCCTGGAGCAGCAGGAGGAATGGCAGGACATTCGGATGGGTTGGTGTCCGGAGGCGGAATGGAGTCCGTCCCCATCTCATAAGAGTTTCAAATGGCCGCAGTTGATGCCTCCATGACTGACTCCCTGAACAAAGGCGCTGTCACCGGGGGCTGAAAACGGGCTCACTGGCCCCCGCGCGGATTTCCCCCGAAAATTCCTGTAAGTGCTTGCGGCACAGTGGATTTCCGGGATTCAGGGCAGCCCTTGTCACCCCGAAAATCCTATCGTTAAAAATCATGGGCACCAATGAGACGATGGGACGCCCGGGACCCAAAACGTGTCCTGGTGGGACACCTCAAAGGCTCTGGGGGGTTGTGAGAACCTCAAGAACCTTCTTGGAACGGAGAGGGAGGGATTCGAACCCTCGACAGAAGTTGCCTCCTGTAACTCCTTAGCAGGGAGCCGCTTTCAACCACTCAGCCACCTCTCCAGCGGCTCCACGAGCTTAACCCGACACCCTCCCGCCGGCCTACTCCCCGCGGAAAAGCCTCTGCACCCGCCGACTGTCCACATGCACCAGCAGGTCGTAGGGGACCGTGCCGGCCAGGGCGGCCACCTCCTCCGGGCGAAGGGTCTGCCCCTCGTGGGTGCCGAAAAGCAGAACCTCATCCCCCACCGCCGCCCCGGGCACTGCGGTCAGGTCGATGGCCATCGAATCCATCGACACCCGCCCGATGATCGGCACGCGCTGCCCCAGAAGCATCACCACCCCCCGGTTGGAAAGGGTCCAGGGCACGCCGTCGTTGTAGCCGGCGGCCACGATGCCCACCCGCCGCTCCGGCCCCTCCACCACGTAGCTGCTGTTGTAGCCGACCCCATGGCCCCCCGGCAGCGTGGACACCTGCACCAGGCGACTGACAAATCCCAGGGCGAGCTGCAGATCCAGCGCCTCCGCCACCGCCGGGGAAGGCCCGATGCCATAGAGCCCCAGCCCCAGTCGCACCATGGAGTGGCGCGCCTCGGGGAAGCGCACGGCGCCGGAAGTGGCCGCCGCGTGCACCACCAACGGCTCCTGCGCCTCGGCCCGCAGCGCTGTCACCACCGCTTGGAACAGCTCCAGCTGGCGGCGGGTGGCGCCATCGGCGGCGGGATCATCGGCGGAGGCCAGATGGGTCATCACCCCGGTCAACCGCACCACCCCGGACGCGCGCAGGAGCCGCGCCACCGCCAGGGCTTCGGCGGGCGCCACCCCCACCCGTCCCATGCCCGTCTCGATCTCCAGATGCACCTCACAGCTGGCGCCCATCTCCCGCAAGGCCTCCACCAGCGCCACGGCGAAGGCGGGGGAATAGACCACCGGCGTCAGCCGATGGCGCACGGCCTTGTCGACCTCATCCGGATCCATCAGCAGCACAAGAATCGGCAGGCGCACCCCCGCCCGACGGGCAATGGCCCCCTCATCGGCGGCGGACACCCCGATCCAATCCACGCCGAAGTCCTCCAGGGCACGGGCCAAGCGGGCCAGCTCCGTGCCGTAGGCCCAGGCTTTGAGCACCGCCAGGATCGCCACCCCGTCGCCGCAGTGGGCCCGGAAGCGGGCGATGTTGTCGCGGATCGCCCCCAGATCCACCACCAGCCGTCGAGGCGCCATCGACTCCCACAACTCCCGCGCCAAGGTGGCAAGCCCCGCCCGGGAGGGTCCCTTCACCAGCAGCCAATCCCCCCGCTGGGCCAGCGTCCGCACCTGGCGCCGCAGGGCCGCCCCATCGGCCACCTCCAGCAGGGGCGCCTCGGGGGCGACGGCCCGCCAGCCCGCCGCCGTGGCCGCCCGGGCCGCATGGGGCAGCAACAACAGATGGGTGAAGCCCCGCTGGGCCGCCACCTGGCCGATCAGCCGGTGTTCCGGCTCCTCCCGCGCCCCCAGCTCCGCCATGCCACCGAAGAGAAAGATCCGCTTGCCCGTGGCCTCCCCGCTGGCCGCCACCGTGTCGAGGGCGGCCTGCACGGAGAGGGGATCGGAGCTGGCGGTGTCGTTGACGATGGTGACGCCATCGGGCGTGCGCCAGGTCTCCATTCGGGTGGGGCCGAAGGAGTGGTCCCGCAGGGCCTGAACGATGGTCTCCGGCTCCACCCCCAGGCGCGTCGCCGCCGTGATCGCCAGCAGCAGGTCGTCCACCAGGGGGGCGGAGCGGGTGCGCACGGGCAAGTGCAGGGGGGTGGCCTGACCGGGGAAGGCGAGGGTGAGCTCCAGACCATGGGGAAGGGGCTCCCGGGCCAGGATGCGGGGCAGCTCTTCCCCGGGATGGAGCCGGGGGCAGGGCAGGGGGAAGGCGGCCAGGAGCGGGTCGGGGGGGAGAAGGACCCACTGGGGCGGCGGGGTGCCCTGAAACAGACGCAGCTTTTCCCGCGCTGTGGCCTCCCGGCTGCCGAAGGAGGCCAGGTGGGCCAGACCCACGTTGACCAGCACGCCGAAATCGGGCTGGAGGATGGCGGCCAGATGGGCCATCTCCCCCGGAGCCGACACGCCGGCCTCAAAGAGGCCCAGCTCTGTTCCCGGCGGCGCCCGCAACACCGCCAAGGGCACGCCCACCTGGCTGTTCCAACTGCCGGGGCTGGCGGCGAGGCGAAAGCGACCGGCCACGGCGGCGGTGAGGGCATCTTTCACGATGGTTTTGCCATTGCTGCCGGTGATCGCCACCACCTGGCGGATGTGGCGCCGTCGATACCAGGCCGCCAGCCGCTGCAACGCCCGCAAGGGATCGGCCACCGCGAGGGTCGGGCCCTGCGGGGGCACCCCCTCGGGAGCGGTGGCTTGCGGGGGAGGCCCGTCACGACGCGTCACCACCAGGGCGGCGCCAGCGGCCAGGGCGTCAGCCAGGAAGCGATGGCCGTCGCAATGGCGGCCGGGCAGGGCGAAGAAGAGATCCCCCGGCTCCACCCGTCGCGAATCGATCGCCACCCCGCGGATCGGCCCCTGCGGCGTTGCCCCTTGCAGCTCGCCCTCCAGGAGGGCCGCCAGGGCGAAGGGGTCGGGATAGGCGCCGGTGGCCTGGGACACCGTATTTTGCCAGCAATTGCCCCTAGCATGGTAGGGATGCTGTAGTGGCATGGCTCAGGATCCGGACACGAGCATCCCGTCCCGAGGCATGACGTCACGGGAGGTTTCAGCCCAAAACGTGAGCGTTTGCGTGCGCCAGGTGTTGGTGCTCAACGCCTCCTACGAACCACTGAACATCACCACCTGGAAGCGTGCCCTGGTGATGGTGCTCATGGGCAAGGCGGAAGGGTTGGAACATGATCGACGCCGCCAGCTCCGCCCCAACCTGCACCAGCCCACCGTGATCCGTCTGCGGCATTTCGTGCGCGTGCCGTATCGCCAGATGCCCCTCACACGCCGCAACGTTTTCCAGCGCGATGAGCACCGCTGTCAATACTGCGGCACCGGCAGCGACCCCCTTTCCATCGACCATGTGCTGCCCCGCAGTCGGGGCGGGGCGGACATCTGGGAAAACGTCACCACCGCCTGCCTGGCCTGCAACGTGCGCAAGGGCAACCGCACCCCCCGTGAAGCGGGGATGCCCCTGCGTCAGGAACCTCGCCGTCCCCTCAGCACGCTCAGCGTGGAGGCCCGCCGGCGCATGGGCAACGGGCTCAACGCGGAGTGGGAGAAATACTTGATCGGGGCTTGAGGGGCGACCACCTGAGAACCCTGAGGGTGGTTGCATCAGAGTGCTTGGGTGGCTTGGGGAGGCTGGCGGCAGCGAAGAGTTGGAGTGGATTGCGCGGGGGCTGGCCGAGGACCGAGGACCGATGGCGCCCCAGAGGCGAAAGATAGGGAATAGATGGATAAAGAGCCCGACAAAACTTTGCCTTTCAGCCAAAGCTTCCCACCAGACGGGGGACAAGGTGGGCAGAGAGGCTGGGGATTCAGAGACCTTTATTGTCCGGATTTGTCAGACGCAGGCAGGATCGACTGGACAATGGGCTTCAAGGTGCATTTGGCCCGGAACACCACGGCTTCGATGAGAGTGGTTTTGGGAGGAACATACGGGGTGCGACGCCGGAGAGCTTCCGCAACATCCAAGCCGCACTCACCGGACAGCGCCTGAAGCTGTTCCAGTGGCAAGTGAGCCAGCAAAGATTCAAAGTCTTCCAGGCTCAAATGCTCTTTAATAAAACCATTGTAATAGGCGGCAGCATCTGCGGCCAGCTCTGGAAATTGGGATTGGAGTGAAGCCGTCGTTTTGGCCATCAGCTCGCCTGACTTTTGCCTGTAGATCTCGCGCAGGCTGTCCTGACCAGGATGGACGCGAACAACCGTTGACACTTCGGGCAAATAGCAGATTGGTCCCTTTTGAGAGACAAAGATGGGAAATGCTCTATCGGTGTCGTAAATATTTCCGTCAGACACGGAGCCCCTGACGCCAGACCAGCATGCAAACGCCTCACCCACGAAGGATGAAAAGTGGAAATTAGCATCAACAAGCCCCAACAGAAACACCTGCACTGGATCGAGGGGAATCACAGGCTTGTCAAAATCAAATCCACTGAAGGCCCAAATAACAGGAGCGCGGTAGGTGGAGGAGCGGTAATAGCTAGGACCACGGGAATAGTCATAATTCGAAAAAGATGCCAGTGAGTTTGTTGCTGAGAGAGCTTCGAGCGAAGATTGAATATGATGCGGCAGCCACCAGTCGTCATCATGCAGAATGGCAAGATAGGGCGTGCTAACACGACTTTCAAGACTCAGAAAATGCTCACCGGGGGCACGTGGAGGATCCTGGAAAATGAAATCAATCGGGAGAGATGGGAATTCAGTTTCGCAAATGCTTTGTGATGCATTGACACCCCCATTTTCCGACACGATGACCTTGCTGATACGGCTAAGCGCTGTCTGAGCCTGGACCGATTGCAATGCTTTCCGAAGAAACTCCGGGCGATTGCAGGTGCAGATGACAACAGTGAGCATGACCCTCTTCATTCATTTATAGAGCCATCCTACTGGATCCTCGCAGGAAGTTCAAACGGAGGAAGACAGTACGAAAAGTCAATCCATCAGCCAGGCAAAATCTGAGTTCGATGGGGATATCGGCATCTCTCGTCCTGGGGTTGTCGATGCGAAAATGGCCATGGGCGACCCAAACAATGGAAGGGCAAGGTTCTCGGGAGACCCTGGGCGGAAGTGCTGAATCAGATAAAATCAAACCACAGCAAGACCACGGCGCTGCGCGATAAGGGATGGCAAAACCTGCATCCATTGAGGCACCTTCTCGATTGCAGCCCTACCCATCGACTTAAGCTTGAGCACGGCGATGCCAGAAGGGTGCATCATCTGGGGGCCAGCCGAATGGGGGGCTGCTGCCCAAAAGGCCTGAAAGAGTCAGCCCGTCTGTCCAGTGACGGACGGACCAAACAAAGAACAGCCGGTAGGAGATTTCAAAAATCGATGCATACGACCCTTGCATCAGCTGGAGGCGTCTAATGAGGCACGGGATGGTGGCGTCTTGGAACCCCGGGAGTTGCGGATCCATAGCCTTTCACCCCCGGGGCTCAAAAGATCAGCCATCAGCTTGAGGTGCGGAATGCGAAGACCCGGTAGTGCTCGGGATCATGAAGGGGCTGACGGCAATCAGGGCCCACAGGGACGAGAGCCAAACGGAGCCACAAGCCATCAGGAAGGCGGACACCACTCCTGCGCCAAGGCACATTCCAACCCATTGGCCTGTCGACGCAGTGGAGCAGACCAATGCGCACCCATTGATTGTGATTGCTGCTTTCTGTTGATGAAGGCGTTAGCGCCAACACACGGTCATCAGTGGCCAATCCACCGAGCGCTTTGCGCTTTCCAATGCGAGCAGCCCCCCCCCCCAACGGCAAGAGTCTTCTGGGACGGCATGTACGGCAACAGCCCTTGTTCACAGCCTCTTGACACCAGAGACCTGTTCCAGCTTCTGGGGAAACTCGCGGCACCCTGGTCACAAAAACACCGCAGGATCATGCCAGCAGCTAGTGTGCAATTTCGCAAGTTTGCAGCAAAACAGAGACCATGGTCAGGCAGTAACTGAAGACGTGCAACTGGTCATTAGTGCATGGAGATCAATAAACGGTAAAGCCAGAGCAAGTTCGCAGGACATTCGAGGCCAGTTCAACCTTAATCATGATTTTTTTTGGGGGGGTATAGCGGTAAGCCGAGTTAAAGTGAGTTGAACTGATGTGATATAAACTGAACTGAACTGAACTGAACTGATCTAATCTGATCTAATCTAATCTGATCTGATCTGATCCGAAGAGAACTGATCTGAATTAAGCTGAACCGAACTGAGATGAAATGAGATGAGATGAGATGAACTGGCTAGGCTGGACTGGACTGAGCGAGGGAACCTCTGAACCGCCCCCATTTCGTTGGTTCTGATGCTCGATAGCCCTTGCGACATCTTGCACAGATGGAGCGTGCCACGGATTTTCCAGAGCTTCCCTAGACTGAACCTGAGCAAACTAAACTGAGCAGAAAGTTTCCGCTTCTCTCAACCGGTGGGAGGCAATGACGAATCGAAGAACCTGAGCCTCATTCTTGTATGCCGGTCACACGCAAACGGCCAGAAATCAAAAGCTAGAAGCAGAAGAAAAGAAGAAAAGAAGCACCCGTTTAGCGCAGGTCCCGACAATGTAGCGTTGTCTCTCAATTTCAAAAGTCAGGAAACAACTACCAGCAACCAGACCCGCTTCTAGCGTTTGTTCACAAGGCCAAAGATTGTTGATCAAGAAATTCCACGCCGGGCAAGAAGATAGATGAAACCTGCTGTCGAGGCGACACCGACTCGAGCAGGCAGAAAGCATTACGACTAAAATCAAGCGCAGACATGGGAAACCCAGGCCAAGCAAGACGCAGCAAGTAATAGTGAGTACACATTTGCAGAAGCTAATTCCATCGGAAATCATCCCCTACGCATACTCGCAACCTGAAAAGACTGAGGCAATAACAATCAGTCAGGGAAGATCTAAACATACAAAAACGACCGTTCAGACAAACGTCAAGCGCTCCGTCGAGTTGACTTAATTCTGGGGCTGATGCAACCAAGGATGAAGCTTCCAGAGCTTCCTACAGCTACTGATGTTGTCGTGTATTAAAGGGAATAGAATATTCTCCTTGGAAGCGGTCAAATGCAACAGATTTGGATTATTCAAGAATTAATTGAGAAATCCACCCTGGTCACCCAATGCTAATCAGAGGAAGAACCTACTTCAGACTTGCACTCAAAGCTACGCACCCAAGACATAGAAGATACTGTCGTCGATGCAATCACTGTAGTGGCCAAAATGCCACTGGTAACTACTATCGTAGCCGATCTGATTCAATTGCTCTGGTAGCGCGATCAGATCTTGTGGGCGATGATAGGCAGCAATAGCAAGATCAGGCCGTCCGCTCTTCAAAATACGCATGGCGCCTTCCAAAGCCTGCGATTCAGCACCCTCGATATCCATCTTCAAACAATCAACGGTCTCATCTATATAATTATCCATTGGAGCGGCTTGCAATTCACCATCAGCACTTTCAGTCACTTGGATCATGCCACCTCTGACCTCTTCAAATTTGAGGCGCGTTTGTTTCGACCATGCAGCCATCGGCAGAATTTCAACACCACGAGAGTAATCGACTGCGGCTTTCTTAATGGCGTCAAAAAGAGAGGTATTCGCCTCGACTGCAATGGCCCTGGAGCAGCCAAAGCGATCATGATAAAACTTAAGTGTATCTCCATCGTAGGCTCCAACATCAAGAAAAGTGAGGTATTCCTTGATTTTATAACTGGATGGTATGTCCAGCCACATTTCAGATGCGGGTAGGCGGGTTGGATTTAAGAGAGTGGGATCATTGCTGGCGCGAAAACGAAGAACAGACAAAAACCGATCTTGAGAAGATGGGTGCAGGGAAGAGAACACATGATAATGATCATCGACATGATTCACCACGAATTCCCCGAAATCTGAGGAAGCATGGGACAAGTGGGGAGCATGGAAGAAGGATGCAGCCTCTTGATAGAAGAGTGATCGGCCATTGACAAAAGATTTTTGTTCAAGCTGTGCTTGACAGGCCCCGAGAATGACCAACCATTCCTGAGGATCTGTTGCACTTAGGACATCGACAGTAGGAAAACCTTCTTGCCGAGCCGACTCCCTCCGTTGGGGAGATGTATCGTAGATTGTTACTTCCTTGCCAGCAAGTTCCCGTATTTGCTCGGCGAGAGCTTTCCCCTTGCCCCCGAATCCAAAGAGCAAAAGCGGCTGCTCCGACAACCATGCCTGAATTTCTTTCTTTCTTCGGACCCAATCCTCCCGGGATTGTGCAATGTAATCCGCAAAACCTTTGAGATCGAGATTGGATTCGCTGACTGTGACGTTCATTGGTTTGCCCCCTGTGCTTAGACTTTTGATAAATGCTTCACCGAAGTGATGTTAGCATGTCTGGATGCCTTTTTGAAGGTCGTGTTCTTGACAAACACTGTGGGATGATGCGATGCAAAACTAGACGATGCGCATGTGGGCACGTCTTGGGTGAATCAGAAACGATCAGATTCAAAGGGAGAAGTAACCATGGCGGAGATTAGGGTTCTTGGGAATGGCCGGCTGCCTTTCGATGGGCGTTCGCAGCGTGAAGGATGGCTTCGGAGAGGGGGACCGTGACATTCAGGCCGAGATCGCGCTGAGCCTTGCTGATGTCGGGCACATAGCGATTGCGTTCAGCATTGCCGACACGTTTTCCAAGAATGCGCACAGCCTTGTTTGGACTTACGATATCCCTGACCAGATGGGCAAGATCGGCAATGCTGATAGCTTGATCAGATCCTACGTTGTAAGCCTGACCAGCTTTACCATCCTGGAGTAAGGCAAGGAGCCAACGGACCAGATCGCGTTGATCCAGATAGGAGCGAATGGCGGTACCATCACCATGGACGATGATCTCCTCAGACCAAAGAGCGTCCCTGATAAAATTTCCGATGGCAAAGTGAACATCAAGCGGAAGATCCTCGCCGACGAATGCGAAGCAGCGTGCAACAATTATCTCAATGCCATACTCCTCCGCGTAAAGAGCACAAAGATGCTCAGCAACGCGCTTGGCCACGCCATAAGTATTTGCAATTGTCAAAGGATCAGGAATTCCATGAAAGTCTTCGGGCAGGGTCATCAGGTCAGCAGGTTGCCTTCCATAAACACCCCCAGAACTTGTGAGTAAAAAGCGCTTCGCCCCTTTTTTAACGGCAAGCTCAAGGACTTGGCGGGTACCCTCTACAATCTGAGCAAATCGTTGGGAGGAATTCAGATGCTCTGCAGAGGTAGAGTCTGCGGCCGCATGGACGACGTGCGTCAGCGCAGGATAATCATCCATTCTCAGCGACAAGATGTCGCCTTGGTGCCAAAAAGTCTCCGGAAGATCATGAAAGGCTGGGAAACGCTTCAAAAAAGCTGAGGGATCACGGCTGAGAAAATGCCAGGCGATCGGCTCCTGAGGCTGGGATTGGAGACCGCGTAACAAGGATTTGCCGAAGAAACCAGTCGCACCAGTCCAGAAAATGGATGATTGATGAGGGATAGATTGTGGATTGATGGTTGTCATGAAATCGTGTTCTTCACAGAAAACAGGGCCCTCAGCGTTGGATCAAGCAAGTGTCCAATTCGGCGGAAAGCAGCCGAAGATTGGCCATCTGAGCTGGATGGTTCATTGGGCTGAAAAAGAAATAGGTGAGGGACTCCTGCCCGTCTTCCTGCTTCGATATCCGTGATTCGATCTCCAATTAAGATAGATTGCTCTAAGGCAATGGCATGATCGCTACTGGCCTGGAGAAGCATTCCAGGCGCAGGTTTACGGCACTGACAAAATTGTCGGCTGTTGCCAATCCCTTCAAGCGGGTGATGCGGACAATGGTAGATGGCATCTATTATTGCCCCGTTACGATGAAACTCTTGAGTCATCCATTGGCTCAACGCGTGGAACTGGTCATTGTTGTAATAACCTCTTGCGATGCCAGCCTGATTAGTTACGATCACGACGACATAACCAGAGCGATTTGCAAGGCTCACCAACTCAAATATTCCAGCGACAAATTGGAAATCTTCCTGCTTATGAACATAGCCGTGATCAAGATTGATGACGCCATCACGGTCTAAAAATAGAGCTGGCTTCATGGATCTGAGGGGCCCACCAACAGTTCACGGCGAGCTCGTGCCAAGTCTTCGGGAATTCCCATATCAATAAAATACCCTTCAGTGATTTTGCCATAAATCTGGAGTTCCGCAAGTTGTGCCGCCATGAGGTCATGCTCGAAGCTGAAGACGTCTTGAGGACATTGGCTCAGAGATGAGCCTCGAAGCCAATAGACCCCTGCATTAATGAGCCCGGGTCCTGCCACGCCTTTCTCGCTGAAAGACTCCACCCTGGTAACTGAATTTATATTGACCCGTCCAAATCGGGCAGTATCTGCAACCTGTTTCAGGGCAAGTACAATGTCTGCAGAGCATAAGCTTGAGTGGCTGACCATGGCCTTCAAGTCAACATCCACCAGCGTGTCACCATTGGCGACGATCGCTTCAGACCAGCCCATCTGCAGCATAGCTTGACGAATTGCCCCACCAGTTCCCAGTGGTTTGGCCTCAACGGAATAGCTCAGAGGGAAGCCTTGCCAACTATCACCTAATACAGTTTTCAATTTGTGCCATTGAAAACTGACGGCCAAACAGGCACGGGTTACTCCAGAGTGATGCAACTGTTCAAGGACATGGGAGATGAACGGTTTGCCGGCAACTTCAAGCAGGGGTTTTGGCGTCTCCCGCGTCAGTGATCCAAGCCGAGTACCTAAACCTCCACAAAGAATAACGGCGTTCATAATTTATACTGATCAGCAAATAACTCATGTTCGACATAGGCGCATAAGGCGTGCTCAAGCACAAGATGACATTCTTGTATTTTAGGTGTGGAATCAGAAGGGGCGCAGAGGCAGATATCACAGAGATCTTTCATCCTGCCACCGGAGCGCCCCGTCAAGCCAATGGTCGTCATTTTGCGGCTTCTCGCCACCGTCAAGGCCTTGAGAATATTCGGAGAATTTCCACTGGTCGAAATGGCCACAAAGACATCACCAGAAGCACCAATAGCTTGGATTTGGCGAGAGAATATCTCCTCAAAAGAATAATCATTACCCACAGATGTTATTATAGAAGAGTCCGTGGTCAGAGCGATTGCTGACAAGGCAGGGCGATCAAAGGAAAACCGACTGACCAGTTCAGCGGCAATATGTTGAGAATCTGCGGCACTGCCTCCATTGCCGGCAATCAGAACTTTCTTACCAAGCCCATAAGCATCAACAAGGGCTTTGCAGGCGGCAGAAAAGGCATGTCGAGTCACCTCACTGTTGAGAAGTTCCGACTGCGCCTGAATCGATTCTCTGAGTTGAGATTGCAACATGTGGCCAGGGTCACCAGACACTACGCCCTCCATCCATCACAAGATTCGTCCCATTCAAGTACCGCGAAGCGTCAGAGCATAAGAAAGCTATCGCCCCACGGTATTCATCAGGCTGTGCCATACGTCCCATGGGAATCAGCTTAACCAAGTTAGCAACGAACACATCATCTTGCCCATTGTAAACGCCTCCAGGAGATAAAGCATTGCAGCGGATGTTATGCTCACACCAATAGGTTGCCAAATACTTTGTGAGTCCGATCATGCCATGTTTGACGACGGAGTATGTCACTGGTTTGACTGGTTGCCCCTGATCCGGTGTGTTGGCTTTCCGATAGAGTCGCTGATCGGGTGCGATGACAGAAAGATCAGAGGCAATATTGATAATCACTCCTCCCTTTCCATCCAAGGCCATTTGTTGACCAAAGACTTGGGAGCAGATGAACGCCCCTCCAAGGCCAACTGCCAAATCCAGGTTCCATTGCTCCATGGGAAAGTTTTCTAAGCGTGAAAAATCTAATCCTCCAACGGATTCGACCTTGGGGTTGCGCGCAGCATTGTTGATGAGGATATCAACGCGGCCAACAGCATTCTTAATATGTTCACTCATGTTATGGACGTCTTCCTGACGAGTGACATCCATTTTAAAACCATAAAACAAATCTCCAAACTCATTGCGTAAAGAATTCAGGTTAGCCTCAAGTCCTTCTTCCTGAATATCAAGGAGAATAGAGACACCCCCACAGGAGGCAATGGCTGCTGCATGTTGATAGCCCAATAAGCCTGCTCCTCCGGTGATCGCAGCTGTTTTGCCCGCCAGTGAAAAAAGATTTGTGCTCATGATCTCGTTTGCCCACCATCGACAACAACAATAGACCCAGTGACGAAAGAAGATCTTGAACTACATAAAAAAACAGCGACATCGGCTATTTCCTCGGGTGTTGCGAATCTGCCCAGTGGAACCTTCGTTTTTAACATGGCTTCAACACCCTCTTGGTCTTGTTGGAGTTTTTTTTCCCATGTTGAGCCCGGAAAAAACACATTTCCAGGAGCCAAACCATTGATGCGCACCTGATGGGGGCCAAGAAGAGCGCTTGTTCCCCGGACATAACTGTTGAGAGCCGCTTTCGCAGCTGAATAAGCAATTGGAGCGCCCAGGTCTGCAAGACCACAGATGGAGGAAATACATAGGACAACTCCCTGACTGGAGATCAAGGAGGATTTCGCCGCTTCGATCACTTGCGTAGCAGACAAAAGGTTAAGAGATAACATTCTAAGCCATTCATTGCTGTCTTCAGTACCTCCAGGTACAGACACTCCGCTGCCTACATTTGCGACGACAATATCAATAGTAGCATATTTTGATAAGATTTCAGCAATCACCCTCCGGGCTTGCTCTGCTTCGGAAACATCGCCTGCAACAAAATCCAGTCCTAGGGATTGTGCCTGCTGAGGAGGAAGCTCCGTTCCTCGTCCATTCAAGACAACCGTTGCCCCCTCGTGAACAAAGGCTCTCGCAATAGCCAAACCGATACCCCTGGTCGATCCCGTAACAAGAACAACCTTACCGGAGAGATTAAGGTCCAAAGTATTTCTCCATCAACTGCTGGGTAAAATCCGCGTATCGACTTAACACATCGGCATGCTTCTTTTGGTTATCACGTGCTGTTTGGAGCACAAAAAGGCCCTGATAGCTTAAGTTGGCCAAACCTTGAAAAACCCGATCAAACTGAGCACTTCCCTCACCAAGAGGAACGGTCGTCCCTCCCAGGATTCGATCCTTCATATGGACATGATAGATACGCTTACCATAGGAATCAAATTCTTCGCCTGGATCATAACCAAGACTCGCACTGTTGCCAATATCGTAGTTGACACCGAATGAATCCGCAGGAAGCCGGCTGATCAGACGCGCCAATTCCTGAGGGACAAAATCACATTCTATCACGATACGAATACCACTCTTTTCCAAGGACTGGGAACGCAAAGACATTTCATTAACAAAACATTCTTCCTGATCCGAATCATCAAGCCGGCCATGATCAACGAGCGGCACAACAATATGCTTCACATTTAAAGCAGCCGCACTCAAGATGACCAGATCCAAGTCAGTTAACAACTGATCTCGCTCATGAATGGAAGCTTTCCAAAAAGGTGCCTGCATGAAACAATCACCCGTGATAGCAGCTACGTTGAGATTGTATTCTTGGCTCAGATTCATGACTTCTTCACGCCCTTGTTGAGTGCACAAAGGGTTAGAGGAAAGTCCCTGTTGATCCAGAGTCCATTCTATATTGGCGAGATTTAAATGTTGGGCGACTGGAAACTCAGATTGCCAATCGTCAGAAGGAAATGCTTGAATCTTGCCGTCGACTTGATCAACAAGACGTCCCTGCATATACCCTAATCGTCGACGTAACATGTTCATAATCCTTTGGCTGTCCATCCGCCGTCAACAAGAAGGTCTGTGCCTGTGACGTAACTACTTGCATCCGAGAGCAAAAAAATAGCAGCTCCAACAAGCTCATTCTCCTGGCCCCACCTCCCTAGAATAGTTCTAGATGCACGCTCCTTGTAGAGAACTGGATCATCATGGCTGATCTTGGTCATGGCCGTGTTGAAGTATCCCGGAGCAAGTGTATTGACACGTATATTATACATACCAAGGTCAGCCGCAAGTGCTTTGCTCATCATCCTCAAGCCGCCCTTGGAGGCCACATACCCAGGATTTCCAGGAAAACCTTGATGCGCGCCAATGCTGGTCACAACAACCATCGACCCTTTAGATTGATGTTGCATAATTTTCCCTACCGAGCGACAACAGTTGTAAGCTGCATTTAGATTCAATTCAACTGTAACACGAAAAACATCGATGTCCTGCATGCCAGCAGGGGAAGGAACGGTGATTCCCGCGACATGCAAGTAGCCATCGATTCGTCCAGTCTGTCGCTGACAGTCCTCAACTATGGTATGAAATGCTTTGTAGTCTGTTATATCACAGGCTACATGGATAAACTCTGCATCCTCTGGTGGCCTCGACCGAGACAAGCCAACCACAGTAGCTCCTGCATGCACCAATCCTTTTGCAAGCGCCAAACCTAAACCGCGAGATGCACCTGTGACCAGAATAGTATGATCATTAAGCGAAAAAAGATCGCTTGAAGGCTGTAAAGTGGTCATCAGTCAATTGTCGGTATAAGCATATTGGCTCGGAGCTCATCACGATCTAGGAACGGATAAAGATCCTCTAAAGGAGAAGATTCCATGCTGCCATTGCTAAGTTGACGGGTTGCCACCCGAGGAATACGTGGTTCTTCATTTAATACAAATACTTCAATAATAAGCGGACCGGAATGGGACAACACAGCCTGAATTTGCTCCGAAACGGAAGAGCTAGCATCTATTTTTTGATAGGCAACGCTATAAGCCTCGCACAATGTCTCTAAATTAGGCAATTTCAAACCGCTATGCGCGTCGGCTCCAATTTGTCGCTTGAAATAGTTTTGCTGAGATGTGCGAATAGAGGCATAGCCACCATTGTTAATTACAAAACAAAAAACTGGTAGTGACTTCGCAGCAAGAGTTGCCAGTTCTTGAACATTCATCTGCAAACCTCCGTCTCCCTCAACACAAATTGTACGTCTTCGGCCCGCTGCGAGACAAGCCCCAATCGCGGCAGGAAGGCCGAATCCCATCGAACCCGTTCCCCGATTATGAAAACAGCGTTGACCGGCTTTTAAGCGGAGAGCGAGAAGAAATAGTTCGACGCACAATCCAGCACTGCCCGTGGCAATAATATCGTCTGGCGCCAAAGCATCGGAGAGTAAGTCAGTAAAATAGTAGAGACTTAGACCCTCCTCTGACTGACAATGATTCGGCTGAATGAGAGGATAGGCAAGTTTCCATTCTCGAATGCGATCAAGCCAAGTCGCATAGGTTGGCAAGGGCTTCTCTTGGGCTAAGGTCTGAATCAAGGCCTGGAGGAAATGGCCCGCATCTGCAACCACAGGGATGGTAATCTCCATTCGCATCTTCTTGATCTCTGCTGGATCAATATCAACCATGATTTTTACAGCCCCTCGGGCGAACTTCTCGTGGGCATATGCCGTTAGTCCCATGTCGAGACGACAGCCAATCACAATCAGACAATCAGAATTCTGGAGGGCAAAATTTGCCCAGCGTGGGGCAATCGCCCCAGGTCGTCCAGCATAGAGAGGATGATCATCCGCAATCAAATCCATGCCGAGCCAAGATGTCAAAACAGGGATGCCTGCACTTTCGGCAAATGAAAGCAAGGCATTCTCAGCTTTAGCGATACGCACACCACTCCCCACAAGTAAGACAGGTCGTTGGGCGTCTCTCAATTTATCTATGATTTGTATAGCATCTATTTTAAGTTCAGACGTGATAACTTCCGACTCAGGCGTTGATTCTTGTCTGGCTCTTGGAAGAGTGTTCGGATCGATTTCCATTGCTTGGACATCCAACGGGACATCAAGCCAAACAGGACCTCGTCGGCCAGAGAGTGCGGCCTTTTCTAATTCATCCATCACCACACCGACCTGCTGAGGGTCTGTCAGCGTAACGGCCATTTTTGTGATGGACTGAACAAGCGTAACGATATCGACTTCTTGCACACCAAGCATGCGTAATTGGGTTCCCTTCTTTAGATCTGATCTCTTTACTTGTCCGGAAATAAAAAAGACAGGTGTTGAATCCAGCCAGGCTCCCAGAGTGGCTGTCAGCACATTCGTGGCGCCCGGCCCACTGGTAACAAGGCAAGCACTTGGTCCTGCAAGAAACTTCCCAGCAGATTCTGCTGCGATGCCACAGGCTTGCTCATGCAGACAGACGACAGGCTCCAGCTTGGGTTGACACGCCAAGGCGTCGTTCAGATGCATGGCTCCACCGCCAGGCAGGAAAAAAACCTGCTTGATGTTCAATTGGACCAGGCGGTCCATGATGTAATCAGCGACACGCATCGTAGTTCCGTTCAACGAAGGGGAAGGGGATTTCGATCATGGGCAAACTCATGATTCTAATCTGCTGGAATTGGCATCCAAATCAAGCTTGGATCACTGGGCGCATTGAGGGATAGTAGCCATTTATTTTTACAGATAAAAAGAACCATGCAATAGAAGCGGGATGAAAACAGGCCCTTCTTGCACCGCGCGTGGCGTGGCCAGGTATACCGTCGATGAACGACAGTAGAATTAGCCCAACGACCCTGAATATGCATTTGATTGCGACCACATACCCCAAGCATTAAATGACGGCAGAGATCAATCTTTGTTCTCGGTGCAAGCACACCGAGATTAGCCAGAGTTAATCCAGTTCGAGTAGAATTTATCCCTTCAAATCTGTTTAGTTTCATCAGACGGTTAGGAAGGTGGATTGCGTTTCTTCAAGCAGTTCGAGAGCATGCCAAAAGCCGGCTCCATGGTCTTTGTGGCCTTGCCAAACCTCGGGAATGAAACTCGCCTTGTGAGAGCGGCAGATCGCCTTCCATACTGGAGGCCAGTCGATATCACCCGTTCCCATGATCACCCCTTCACCATTTGTACCGGCGGCATCAGAAACATGAAGATGGGCCGTATAGGGCAACAACAATTCCAGTGCCGCCTGAAAATCAAGCTTGAAATAGTTACATGTCATTCGCAAGTGGGCCAGATCAAGGCAGATTCGTTGGCCATAAGCCTTTGCTTTCTGAGCAATTTCATCAGGCATCATGAAAATATTCTGGTGTCTTTGGCCGCCAAAATGCCAGGGGAATGGGGCCATATTCTGGGGTATGAGTTCAGTGGGTCCCCAGTTGATCTGCTGGCAGGCATCGTAAAAGCGTGCATACAGCTCTGGCCGATGGGCGAGAGGGAAAGGTTCATCGGCTGAAAAACCTCCAACATTAGCAACAATTAGAGGGGTATCTGCTTTTGGGAAAAAAGGAGCAATTAACAAGGTGGCTTCTACGACACGCTGAAGATTTTCAATGGATCGTTGTCGATAGGAAGCATCCTCACTGGCGAGGTCAAGTAGCTCGCTATTTTCAAATAGTTCGGGAGCATGAATGACCAACCGAGTGCACTCAGTTTCGTGGAGGAAAGGTCTGGGATCAAGACTGAGATCTCGATAAGAAAAATGAAATTCAAACAGGTCAGGCTGTATCACGTCAGCAAACTCTGCAAAGTCGTGATAACGAACAGGGATGCCCCATGGAATTGGGAACTGGTATTCGCGTTTCACTGCTTTCTGACCAGTAATATCGCTTTCATAAAGGAAATCACCTGCGGCCAATCTTCGCAGGGCTTTCTTGCCAATCAATTCCCGCAGACGGTATGGGGCGAGACCTTGCCCAGGACTCGCAACACGCAGGAAAGTTTCGAGGATTACTTCACCTTCTGCAATTGGATGAGCCGCGACGACGCTTTTGGCCAGATTCTCACGATTCAGGAGTTCCCCTTGACTGACATGTCTGGCAGGGCCCTCCCAAATCATGGCCTGTTCAACAGAACGAATATTGGAAACCAACTGTTTAAACTCTGCGCATTCCAAGCTTGCCAGGTGGTCAGGCCCTTCTAGATTGCGATCAAGGGTGATGTGTCGTTCGACGATACATGCCCCGAGAGCAACGGCGGCAATTGTGATTGCGCTACCACGCTCATGGCCTGAGTAGCCGATGCAGGGATGCAGTTGCTTGAGACGTTGAATATAAGGCAGCTGGATGTCCGTTTCTGGTGCTGGATAGGTGCTATTGCAATGGAGCAGCGCAAAGGGTATCGAGAGTTTGCGCAGATGCTCAATCGCCAGCTCAATCTCGCTTTCGAAAGACATTCCTGTGGAGAGTATTAGCGGCACCCCAAGGGAAGCGGCCTTGGAGATGAGATATGGATTGCATAGATCTGCCGAGGCAATCTTTAATGCCGGGACATCCATTTCTGCCAAGGCATCAACACTTGGCTCATCCCACGGAGTGCACATATACGTGATGCCACAGTCTTTGCAATACTGCCGCAGCTCTTTGTGCTCTGAGAGGGAAAGCTCAACCTTGTTCAGCAGATCTTGTATATATTCGGCACCGAGATCTTCTGTTGCGTTGGCATCTGCGCGGGCACGATAGAGCGCCTCTCGGTTACGGAGTTGAAATTTAACGCAATCCGCACCAGCCTCTTTAGAGGCGTCAACAAGCTGCTTGGCCAGGGCAATATCTCCCTGATGATTATTGCCAATTTCAGCAATGACGAACACACGAGGTCCGCCGATGGTGAAGTTTTCAATGTTGAATGTGGTGCCTTGCATGTCTTTTGAAATGAGACCATTAATGAACTTTGGTCCGCCACGAGACGACACCTTCCGTGTCAAAGCGGAATGTTGATATTCTACAGCCTAGACCAATAAGACGCTGGACCACGGCCTTGCGGAACTGGGGCTGGACAAAAAACATAAAGAAACCTCCTCCTCCAGCACCCATAAGTTTTCCGCCAAGCGCCCCTGAATCAATTGCAGCATGGTAGATCTCGTCAAGTGTTTCATTGCTGATCAGTGGCGACAAATTACGTTTAATTTTCCAGGCCGCCCCCAAGCTTCGCCCAAAATCCATAAGTTCTCCACGAATGAGATGCTTGTGCATACGCTTGGAGAGAGAGACCATTTCTTCTACCGAGCGCATCTTATCTTCTTGCGAAAATGTTTGACGCTGCGTCTCGTGCAGAGATCCAGAATCGTGTTGAATTTTACTATCGCAGAGAATCAGGCATTCTTCAAGCTCATTCAGGATCGCCTCCTCCATTCGAATGGCATGAACAAAGTTTTTACCATTGCCAAGCTCAATAAAATTGAACCCTCCAAATACAGAGGCGTATTGATCTTGCCAGCCACCAGCCACTCCAAAGCACACCCGCTCGGCCTGGAACGCGAGTTCAGCAATGTCATAATTTGTCCATCGATCCAGACGCATCTCATTAAATGCTGCCACCACAGCTGTAGCGACAGCAGAAGAACCACCCAACCCAGAACCGACTGGAAAATCAGATCGCACATAGAGGTCAAGGCCGAAGGAAGGCTTGATCACGGAGACGACAGAACTGAGCAATCCCTTTTCTGTTGACTCGACAAGATCAAGGAGACTTGGATATTCCTCCAATGTGTTCAGGTCTTCAGAGTGAATCCTGATTAACTTGTCACCACGAGGAATAAGTGTGGCGTGGCTGTAAAGTGCCAGGGTGGTGCTCAGAACGGCTCCCGGACTATCAATAAAGAAGTAGGTCAGGTCTGACCCTCCTCCTGCAAAACTGATCCTGACAGGAGCACGAGCTCGGGTGAGGACAGGCGCCTCAGGCGATGCCAGGTCGACATCTGGGGTTAATAAATCAACCAGCTTTCCATCTTCGCTCAGTCGCGGAATGACATGGAAACCAAGATCAAAGAGCTTGAGTATCTCTTCCCGGCTTGCCTCCGTACTCACACTCCGATACTTATTATTCATGCAGGCAACAATTGGATCGGTGGAATTGCCACCGGCCAGGAGATGACGCCTCAAATCTCCATTCGTGATGAGTCCTTGAAGGTGGTGAAGATCATCAACGACGAAGGCAATTTGAAAACGACTTGCCTCGACTCTTTCGATGGCTTCAAGCACAGTGCTTGCTGCGGTCAGTATCATCTCATCAACATATTTGTTCATGACCTTAAATCACTTTACGGAGACAAGGCTTTCGCATGGACGGAGCCGTGACTTGATGACGCCCCAAAAGAAGATCGAAACGGACTAGCTCTTGGCGGCTCATGGGTGAAAGGCGAGGTGACGGGGATGGCAAGGGGGGGTTGTGATCGCGGCACATCTTCATTTATTGCTGAAATGAGTCTCTGCAAAAGGCATCAATAATGCGAGCGATGAAATCCATCTGGCTTGCGGTCAGACCTGGATACGTCCCCAAAAACAGTGTGCTGTTCATGATCTCATCTGAACCTTCCATCGCTCCCACCACTCGCAGGGCTTCAGGACGCTCCTGACGCAGCTGAACAAACGCCGGCTGACGCAGCAAGTTGCCGCCAAACAGCATGCGGTTGCCAACCTGATGGCGGTCGAGCTCGCGGGCCAGGTCTGTGCGGCTGAAGGGAGCCTCAGGCTTCACGGCGATCTTGAAACCAAACCAGGAGCAGTCCGTGCGGCAGCCGCTGCCATCCCAGGAGAAGCCGCTGTGAGGATCCCAGCCGCTCGCGTGGGTGGGCAGGGCGAACTCGAACACCTCCCCGTGGGCAGCCAGGCCACGACGCAGGGTGTGCCAATTCTGCTTGCGGGCCTCAATGAAGGCGGGCAAGCGCCGCAACTGCACCCGACCGATGGCCGCCTGAGGATCGAGGGGCTTGAGGTTGTAGCCCAGATGGCTGTAGGTGTACTTATGGTCGTATCCTGCGGGCAACTCGCCCAACTGCCAGCCGAAGCGCTTGTTGCAGGTGTTGTCCACGCCGCTGGGACACCAGCAGTCGCGACCCCAGTCGCGAAAGCTCTCGGCAATCACCTTCAACTTCGCGTCGCGCACAATGTTCACCGCCCCGCCTTCCCCCATCGTCAGATGATGGGGCGGGTAGAAACTCTGGGTGCTCAGGTCGCCCCAGGTTCCGGTCCAACGGATCACACGCTCTGGACCGTCGTCGAGACCCGGGCTGTTCTCCGTGAAGCCGAGGCTCTCGGCCAGCTCGCGCGGCATCGAATAACGGCAGCCCAGGGCATCGCAGTTGTCCTCCACCAACCAGAGGCCATGGCGGCGGCAAAAGGCCAGGGTGGTGGCCAGATCGAAGGGATTGCCCAGGGCATGGGCCATCATGACGGCTTTCGTCTTTCCGGGCCGGTAGGCCGACTCCAGCTGCTCACAGCGGGCGTTGCCAGTGATCGGGTCGGCGTCAATGAACACCGGCACGGCTCCCACCTGCACGATTGGCGCCACGGTGGTGGGGAAGCCCGCCGCCACCGTGATCACCTCGTCGCCCGGATGGAGCCGACGGTCGGCAGGCAGCTTGGGAGAGGTGAGGGCCGCGATCGCGATCAGATTGGCACTGGAACCCGAATTCACCACCAAGCTGTGGCGCACTCCCAAGAAGGCCGCCAATTCCTTCTCGAAGGCCGCCCCCTCGCTGCCAAGGGTGAGCCAAAAGTCGAGGGTGGTCGACACCGCCGCCTCCACCTCGTCCTCGGCGAACACACGACCCGCATAGGGGATGGGGGTGCCCTCCTGCCAGGGGGAGCGCTGCGGATCAACCGCAGGGCGAAAGGCGCCGTGGACGTGGCGCGAATACTCCCGGGTCAGGCGCAGGATCTCTGCCTTGAGAGCCGTGATGTCGC
Source organism: Cyanobacteriota bacterium (assembly GCA_046340515.1). Lineage (GTDB taxonomy): Bacteria > Cyanobacteriota > Cyanobacteriia > PCC-6307 > Cyanobiaceae > Cyanobium. The sequence goes on from JBKDTB010000247.1 coordinate 34,960, forward strand.
ACGAAGAAGTGGTTGTGCCGGAATTCAGGGGCACGAAGAAAAACCTATGCAACGGGCCGAGCTTAACCCCTGAAGCCGGAGAAGCAGGCCATGGCGCCAACACACTGCGGAGCAACGATGCAAGCAACGGCCTGCGGCAGGGGAGGGTTCCAGGAGGCCGCGCCATGGACGGCGCTGAACGGCTGCCTAGTCCACCCCCGCCGCCTGGAGGGTGAGTTCCTCCAGCTTCGCGCTTTGCTCGGCGGCGACGCAGCATTCGATCACGTCCTCCAGGTCGCCTTGCAGCACGGCGTCGAGGGAGAAGTTGCGGCCGAGGCGGTGGTCGGTCACGCGGTTGTCCTTGGCGTTGTAGGTGCGGATTTTCTCGCTGCGGTCGCCGCTGCCCACCTGGGCGCGGCGGGCATGGCGCTCCTGATCCGCCGCCTCCGCCAGCTCCCGTTCCAGCAATTTCGCCCGCAGGATCTCCAGGGCCCGCTCCCGGTTCTGCGACTGGGAGCGCTCTTGGGTGCAGAACACCCGAATCCCCGTGGGCTTGTGAAACAAATCCACCGCCGTTTCCACCTTGTTGACGTTCTGCCCGCCCGCGCCGCCGGAGCGGGCCGTGCTGATCTCCAGGTCCTTCGGATCGATCGTCACCTCCACCGGATCCGCCTCAGGCATCACGGCCACGGTGGCGGTGGAGGTGTGCACCCGCCCCTGGGATTCGGTGGCCGGAACCCGCTGCACCCGATGGACCCCCGCCTCAAACTTCAACCGGCTGTAGACCCCCTCCCCCTTGATCGAGAGGATCAGCTCCTTGAAGCCCCCCAGCTCCGCCTCTGAGGCGCTGAGGGTTTGCACCTGCCAGCCATGGAGTTGGGCGCAGCGCTCATACATGCGGGCCAGATCGCCGGCCCACAACGCCGCCTCATCGCCCCCGGCGCCAGCCCGAATCTCCAGCATCACGCTCCGCTCATCGCGGGGATCCCGGGGCAGGAGGGCCACGGTGAGACGATCCCGCAGGACCGCCAGACGCTCCTCCAGGAGGGTCAACTCCTCCGCCGCCAGTTCCGCCAGCTCCTCCTGTTCCGCCCCCCCCCGGATTGGCGCAGGAGATCCCGGGCCTCCCGCCGCTCCTGTTCCCACTGGCGCAGCTGGTGGGTGTCGCGCACGATCGGCTCCAAGCGGGCCCGTTCCCGGGCGAGGGTCTGGAGCTGGGCGGGATCCGCCGCGACGGAGGGATCGGCCAACTGTCGCTCAAGAGCTTCAAAGGCCTGACAGGTGGCCTCGAGACGATCGCGAAGCAGGGCGGGGTCCATGGACGAACGCTACGGCGGCGGGAGCGGAGAGGGGACGGCGGGCAGCAAAAAGCCGGATGCTGGAGGCACCCGGCTCAAGAAACGGCAACCCGCGGGCCTCAAGCGTTTTTGGCCGCAGCATCGTCGGCCTTGCCACCCTTGGCGGCGGAATCCGCTCCGCCCATGCCGTACTTGCGCATGAAGCGGTCGACGCGGCCCTCGGTGTCGAGGATCTTTTGCGTGCCGGTGTAGAAGGGATGGTTGCCACTCCAGACGTCGACATGGAGTTCGGGCTGGGTGGAGCCGGTGGTCATCACCACCTGGCCGTTGCAGATCACCTTGGCCTCGGGAAACCAGGTGGGATGGATGTCGGTCTTGGGCATGACAATCAGCGCTTGGAGAACTGGGGTGCTTTGCGGGCCTTCTTCAGACCGTACTTGCGGCGTTCCTTGGCCCGGGGATCGCGGCTGAGGTGGCCTTCCACCTTGAGGGGCTTGCGATTGCCAGGGGAGAGCTCGCAGAGGGCGCGAGCGGCGCCTTGCTTGATGGCGTCGGCCTGGCCGCAAAGGCCACCGCCAATGACATTCACCAGCACGTCGTACTGGCCCTCCAACCCCAGGGTCTGCAGCGGGGCCTTCACGGCCGCCAGGCAGGAGGGATTGAAATTGAGATATTGATCGCCGGGCCGCCCGTTGATCGTGAGGGTGCCCGTGCCGGGAACGATGCGGACTCGGGCGACGGCGGTCTTGCGACGTCCGGTGCCCCAGTAGACGGCGGCGGGGGAAGAGCTGGTCATCTCAGGCGTCGGTGGCGAGGATCTGGGGTTGCTGGGCCGCGTGCGGATGGTTGGGGCCGCTGTAGACCTTCAGCTTGCGGAACAGCTGACGGCCGAGGCTGTTGTGAGGCAGCATGCCCTTCACCGCCGTCTCAATGATCCGCTCGGGAAGACGGGCCTGGAGGTGGGCGAAGGTTTCGGTCTTCAGGCCACCGGGGCGACCGGAGTGGCGCTTGTAGACCTTCTGGGTGGCCTTGTTGCCGCTGACGCGCACCTTCTCGGCGTTGATCACAACGACGAAATCCCCGGTATCCAGATGGGGGGTGAAGGTGGGCTTGTTTTTCCCGCGCAACACCTGGGCCACCTCGCTGGCAAGGCGTCCGAGGGTCTGGTTCGCGGCGTCCACAACGAACCACTGACGGTCGAGGGAAGCAACAGAAGGCTGGATGGTCTTGTTCATTGCGCCTGATGCGTTGTCATTGCGCCGGGAGCCCCGCGCGTGGTGAAGGGCGCCAGGCTCCCCCTGGCCTGGAGGGGCGCCGGGGAGGGTGGACGCTGGGTGAATGGCCCGGGGAGGAACGGAGTTCCAGCGGGAGTTCCGCGAAAGCGGAGGGGGTGAAGGACCCACCCACAGTTTCCGAACCTACCGCAGGACGGTCCGGGCCGATCCAGCACCTGGAGACAACGGGTGGAAACCCGGGGTTCTCCAGAGAACGGGACACCTGGATTCAGGACACACCCGCGCCAGGGACTGGTGGGGGGGAATCGCTGCTCTCCAGCAGAAATCGCGGTTGCCCATCGTAGCAAAGGGCTTCTGGGAACACCGGTTCGGGGTAGCCCACCCGCAACAGGCAGAGACCCTGGGGAGGGGCCGCCTCCCGCACCTCGTCGCGGGCCCGTCGGCGCCAGCGGTCGACGAAGGCCTCAGGCGAGAGCCGACCCTCCCCCACCGCCACCAGCTGGCCCATGATCAGGCGCACCATGCCGTAGAGAAAACCGCTGGCCTGGATCTCGACCACCACCAGATCGCCCTGGCGGCGCACCCCCACCTCCTGGAGGGTGGTGATGGCATGGGCCCGACGGCTGCCGGCGCGCTGAAACGCCGAGAAATCGTGCTCGCCCAGCAACGCCTCCAGGCAGCGGGCCATGGGCTGCTCCTCCAGCCGCACCTGATGGCGATGCCAACTCCAGGGGGCGAGAAACAGGTTGGGGGTGCGGGCGTTAAGGATCGTGTAGCGGTAGCGGCGATGGCTGGCGGAGAAGCAGGCATGCCAATCCTCAGCCACAGGGCTGGCGGCCCGCACCCGAATGGAGGCCGGCAGCCGTCCGTTGAGGGCCTTGGGCCAGCGACGGGGTGGGATGGGGCCCATGGCATCGAAATGCACAACCTGGCCCGCGGCATGGACGCCACTGTCGGTTCTGCCCGCCGCCACCACGCGGGTGGAGGCTTGCGGGTCGAGACGTGTGATGGCCGCCTCAAGGGTTTCTTGAACGGAGGCGTGTTTCGGTTGCCTTTGCCAGCCTTGATAGGCGGCACCGTCGTACTGAAGACAGAGGGCGATGCGTTGCCGGCTCAAGGGCGGGCCCCGGAATCAAACCAGCTCGATGATGGCCATCTCGGCGTTGTCCCCCCGGCGGCGCACGGTGCGGATGATGCGGGTGTAGCCGCCCTGGCGTTCGCCGTAGCGGTCGGCGGCCTTCTCGAAGAGGGCATGCACCAGCTGCTTGTCGTAGATGTAGCTGATGGCGCGACGGCGGGAAGCCAGGCTGCCTTCCTTGGCCAGGGTGATCATGCGCTCGGCCTCATCCCGGAGGGCCTTGGCCCGGGCCTTGGTGGTCGTCACGCGACCTTCCCGGATGAGCTGCGTGGTGAGGCCACGCAAGAGGGCCTTGCGTTGGTCGGCGGGGCGTCCCAGCAAAGGGACTCGGCACTGGTGTCGCATGGGAGGGAACGTCGATCAGGGGGAGGGGCCGGATCCGCCTCAGGCGGTGGTGCGGCTCTGGGGGAGGGAAATGCCGATGCGCTCAAGGGCTTCGATCACCTCATCGGCCGACTTGGAGCCGAAGTTCTTGATCTCGAGCAGGTCTTCGTAGCTGAAGCCCATCAGATCAGAAACGGAGTTCACCTGCGCCCGCTTCAGGCAGTTGTAGGCCCGAACGGAGAGGTTCAGTTCCTCCAGAGGGATCTGAGCTTCCGCGGAAGGCTCGGGTTCCAGGCCAGGCTCATCCATCACGGTGAGGGTGGCGAGGGGCTGGAAGAGGGCGATGAGTTGGTTGGCCGCCTGGGCCATCGCATCATCGGGGGTCATGCTGCCGTTGGTCTCGATCTCCAGCCGCAACCGCTCCCGAGCGGAGCCGCCTTCGCCGACGGCCGTTTCATCCACGCTGTAGTTGACCCGCTTGACCGGCATGAAGACCGCGTCGATCTGCAGGAGATCGATGGCGGAGGTGTCTTCCTGGTGGCGATCCACGGGGCGATAGCCGACGCCACGCTCCACATGCACCTCCATCTCCAGGCTGTGACCAGCGGCCACGGTGGCGATCTGGCGCTCGCCGTCGATCACTTGCACCTGGGAAGAAAACTGGAGATCGGAGCCCTTGACCGTGGCGGGCCCGTTCACCATCAAACGGCCGATCTCCAGATCGCGGCTGCGGCTGTTGACGGGGATCGACTTGCAGTTCAACAAGATGTCGAGGACGTCCTCGCGCACACCGGGGATGGTGGCGTATTCGTGGTTCACGCCGGAGAGGCGCACCGCGGTGATGGCGCTGCCTTCCAAGCCACCGATGAGAACCCGGCGCAGGGCGTTGCCCAGGGTGGTGGCTTGTCCCCTCTCCAGGGGACCGATCACAAAAACTCCCGTCTGGGATCTGTCGTCGGCAACCTGGTGCTCAACCCGGTCGATCTGATAGTGCAGCACGGTGATGGAGAAAAGCTTGGGACGGGTGGATCGAAGCGGGATCAGACGCGGCGGCGCTTGGGACGACGGCAGCCGTTGTGGGGAAGGGGGGTGACGTCGCGGATGAGGGTGATTTCCAGCCCCGCCACTTGCAAGGCGCGAATCGCCGTTTCCCGACCGGAGCCGGGGCCGCGCACCAGAACCTCGATCTGACGCATGCCCTGCTCGAGGGCGCGACGGGCGGCGGCTTCCGCTGCGGTTTGGGCGGCGAAGGGGGTGCCCTTGCGGGCGCCCTTGAAGCCACTGGCCCCCGCCGACGACCAGCTGATCACCTCACCCGCCGTGTCGGTGATGGAGACGATGGTGTTGTTGAAGGTGCTCTGGATGTGCGCAACACCGTTGGGCACATTGCGCTTGGCCTTCTTGGGACCTGTCTTCTTGGCGGGCTTGGCCATGGGTGGAGAGCTGCGGATCGCAGACGGGGTTCGGTGGGGGAGGAAAGGAAGCGGGGAGAATGGGCCCGGTGGGATCGGGCTTTATTTCTTCTTGCCGGCAACGGTCTTGCGGGCACCCCGACGGGTGCGGGCATTGGTGCGGGTGCGCTGACCACGCACAGGCAGCCCCATGCGATGACGGCGCCCCCGCAGGCAACCGATGTCCTGCAGACGCTTGAGGGCCATGCCCTCCTCGCGGCGCAGATCGCCCTCCAGAGTGAAGGTCTCGGCGGCGGCGCGCAGCTTCTGCACATCGGCGTCGGAGAGATCCTTCACCCGGATGTCGGGGCTCACCCCGGACTGGGACAGGATGGAGCGCGCACGGGTCGGACCGATCCCGTAGACGTAAGTGAGGGAGACTTCAATCCGCTTGTCGCGGGGGAGATCAACGCCGGCAATCCGAGCCACGGGAAACGATGCGGGTGGGAGGGAAGCCCCGGGACGGGGCGAAAAGGGGGTCCCGCCGGGGGCGGGAGGAAGCGGTTGGCGGGATCAACCCTGACGCTGCTTGTGCTTCGGGTTGGCGCAGATCACCATCACCCGGCCGTGGCGACGGATCACCCGACACTTCTGACACATCCGCTTGACTGACGCACGTACCTTCATTGGACGCGTCTCTCCTTCTTGGCAAACAAATACGGTATCACATTCCCCCTCCGCTCATTCCAGCAGAGCATGGATGCGCCCTCCGATCTGCTCCACCGTGCCATTGGCCTCCACGGGCTGGAGGAGGCCCAGGCCCTGGTAGTGGGCGATGAGGGGAGCCGTCTGCTCGCGGTAGACGTGGAGCCGGTGGCGAATCACCTCGGCGTTGTCATCCGCCCGGCCACGGGCCAGGAGCCGTTGCAGCAGCATGGGATCATCCAGTTCCATCAGGAGCACCAGCTCGATCGACTGGCCCAGCTCCGCCAGCAGACCATCCAGGGCCACCGCCTGGGGCAGATTGCGAGGGAAGCCATCCAGGAGCCAGCCGCCCTGATGGCCTTCCAGCCGGTGGCGCACAATCGCCAGCACAAGGGCATCACTCACCAGTTCGCCGCGGGCCATCACGGCCTCCGCTTCCTGGCCCAGGGGGGTGCCGGCCTGCACCTCGGCCCGCAGGAGATCGCCCGTGGAAAGGTGGAGCAAGCCGCGGGAGGCGGCCAGGCGCTGGGCCTGAGTACCTTTGCCAGCCCCGGGGGGGCCAAGGAACAACAAGCGTTGCTTCATGGAAAAACGTCGATAGACCGGAGTCGGCAGGGTCTGTTCGTTACGGGAAATAGGCCGAGGGCAAGGCCTCGGAGCGGGCGGAGAGCTGGGCCTCGGTGGCACCCTCGTAACGCAGGGAAATCACCTGGGTCTGCACCTGCTTGGCCGTTTGAATCGCCACACCCACCAGGATCAAAAGGGAGGTGGCCCCGATGCCCTGGAAGGTTCTCACCTGGATCGCCCCTTCCACGGCGGAAGGAATGATGGCCACCGCCCCGAGGAAGAGTCCGCCCAGCAGGGTGAGTTGGTTCTGCACATTGGCCAGGTAAAGGGCGGTGGCGGAACCGGGCCGCACCCCGGGGATGGCCACGCCACTGCGTTTGAGGTTGGTGGCGATCTCGGTGGGTTCGAGGGTGAGGGAGGTGTAGAAGTAGCTGAAGATGATGATCAGGGAAAAGAACAGCAGGGCATAGATCCAGGGCATGCTGCTGTTGGGGCTCAGGTAGCCAGCCAATTGGATCAACCAAGGGGTCTTCGTCCAAGTGGCGAGCTGCAGGGGCAGGAACACCAGGGCTGAGGCGAAGATGATCGGCATCACGCCACTGGCGTTGAGCTTCAGGGGCAAGTAGCTCTGGCGAGCGGGCAGGCTGCCCGAGCCTCCCGCCTGATGCTTGGCGCTGACAATGGGGATGCGTCGGCTGCCCTCCTCCACGAAGATGATGCCGATGATCGTGGCCAGGAAGACCAACAGCAGGATGATGATGCCCGTGACCGTGCTGCGATCACCGGTCTTGGCCTGGGTGATGGTGGCACCGAGGGCACGGGGAAGGGTGGCGACAATGTTGGCGTAGATCACCAGAGAGGCCCCCTGGCCGATGCCCCGCTCGGTGATGACCTCACTGATCCACATGACCGCCATGGATCCGGCGGTGAGGGCCAGGGCGGTCTGGAGCACGAATTGCCAGGAGGGCAATCCAGGCAAGGCGTATTGCTTGAGCACAAGGGAGAGAATCACACTTTGGATGATTCCCCAGGCCAGGGCGGTGTAGCGAGTGATCTGGGCGATTTTGCGCCGGCCAGCCTCGCCTTCGTTTTTCTGCAGATCCTCCAGCTGGGGCAAGGCGGCTGTGAGCAGCTGCAGGATGATCGAGGCGTTGATGTAGGGAAGAATTCCCAGGGTGAAGACCCCGAGCGCGGCCAGACCGCCACCGGTGAAGATGTTCACAAACATCAAAAAATCACCCCCCTGCTGACCGAGCTGCTCAAAGGCGACTCGGTCGATGCCTGGCACGGGGATGAAGATGCCCAATCGTTCGAGAAGGAGCAGGCCCAAGGTGATGATCACCTTGTCGCGAAGCCCCTTCGACTGAACAATTTTGCTGAAGATTTCTGCGGCGCTGGGATTGCGCCCCCGGCTGTAAACCATGATGAAGTTTGCTGTCAGCCGAGGATGTCGCAGCTGCCGCCTGCAGCTTCGATTTTGGCACGGGCGGAGGCGGAGAAGGCAGCGGCCTGTACGGTGAGCTTCACCGCCAGGTCGCCACCGCCGAGGATCTTGAGGGGACCCTTGGTGGACGTGAGCAGACCTTCCGTGGCCAGGCTTTCCAGGGTGACCACGCTGCCAGGGGCGAGGCCCGCCAGGCGACCCACGTTGATCACGGCGTAGGTGGTGGGATTGACGAGGGGGAAGTGCTTGAGCTTGGGCACCCGGCGATAGAGGGGCATCTGGCCGCCCTCAAAGCCCGGACGGGTGGGACGACCGGAGCGGGACTTCTGCCCCCGCATGCCGAAACCACAGCTGGCGCCTTGCCCGGCAGCGATGCCACGACCCTTGCGGGTTTTGGAGCGGCGGGAGCCGGCCTGGGGTTTGAGGGTGTTGAGTTGATGGGTCATGGCGATGTCCTCAGGAATAGATCTGCTCAAGGGAGATGCCCCGCTCCTTGGCGGCTTCCTTGTGGGTGCGCAGGGCCGAGAGGGCTTCCATGGCGGCCCGGGCGTTGTTGAGGGGGGTCTTGGAGCCCAGGCGCTTGGCCAGAACGTTTTTGATGCCCGCCAACTCCAACACGGTGCGGATGGAGCCACCGGCGATCACGCCCGTGCCCGGGGCGGCGGGACGGATCAGCACGCTGGCGGCGCCATCGCGGCCACGGCTTTCCGTGGGGACGGAGTTGGTGCGGGTGAGGGGCACCTTCACGAGGTGTTTCTTGCCATCGGCCACGCCCTTGCGCACCGCGCCGATCACATCGCCGGCCTTGCCGACGCCAACGCCCACCTGACCGCGCTCGTTGCCAACGATGACGATGGCGCGGAAGCTCATCTTCTTGCCTCCCTTCACGGTCTTGGAGACCCGGCGGATCTGCACCACCCGCTCCTGCCATTCGGAGTCGCGCTCTTGGGCCCGACGATCGCCGGAGCCCCGGCGGCCACCGCCCCCGCGCCGGTCACCCCCCTTGCCGCCACGGCGCTCCTGCTGCCCCTCGGCGGGCGGAACATCGGCGGCGGCGGGACTGTCGTCCGGCGCGAACTGCTGCACGTTGGATTCGGTCATGGTGAGCGGTGGAGATCAGAATTGAAGGCCCGCTTCCCGGGCCGCATCCGCCAGGGCTTTGACCCGGCCGTGATAGAGGTTGCCACCCCGGTCGAAGACGACCTGGGCAATGCCCTTGGCCAGAGCTCGCTGGGCGACCAGCTGGCCAACAGCCACGGAGGCGTCGCAGGTGCCCGAAGTCTGAAGGGTGGGGCGGAGATCCTTGTCCAGGGTCGAGGCGGCGCAGAGCGTGCTCTGGGTGTCGTCGTCGATGACTTGGGCGTAGATGTGGTTGTTGGAGCGGAACACCGCCAGCCGTGGCCGAGCGGAGGTGCCAGAGAGGGTGCGCCGCAGGCGACGGTGACGCTTCTGGGTCTGTTGTTTGCGAGAGAGGGAGGACATGGTGAACAAGGTAGGGCGGGTCGGGGGTTGGAGACCTTATTTCTTGCCTGTTTTGCCGACCTTCCGCAGGATCCGCTCACCCTCGTATTTGATCCCCTTGCCCTTGTAGGGCTCAGGGGGGCGAATGGCGCGCACCTTGGCGGCCTCATTGCCGACGAGCTCCTTGTCCGCACCGGAGACGATCACCGTGGTGTTGTTCTCCACCGCAAAGGTGACGCCCTCGGGGGGCACCATCTCCACGGGATGGCTGTAGCCGGCGCTCACCACGAGCTTGCTGCCTTGCACCTGGGCGCGATAGCCAACGCCGACGATTTCAAGCTTGCG